>JACPEQ010000099.1 GCA_016183435.1 Chloroflexota bacterium | reverse complement strand
GACCCAGTTGAACTCGCGCGGCGGCTTGTAGGACCCGGTGTAGAAGACGCGAGCCATGTGCAGGAACACCGTGATGACCATGCCGTGGCCGGCCCAGCGGTGCATGTTCCGCAGGAGCTGGCCGAAGACGACGACCGTCTCCATGTCCTTGAGATCCGAGTACGCCCACTCGGTCGTCGGCCGGTAGTAGAACATCAGGAGCGTCCCGGTGAGCGTGAGCACCAGGAACAGGAAGAACGACAGCCCGCCCATGCACCACGTGTAGGGGATCGCCAGCGCGTGGCGGCGCACCTTGACCGGGTGCAGGTGCAGGAAGACGTTCGTGAAGACCGCGAGCGACTGGTTCTTGCGAGAGTCGGGGTACCCGTGGCGGAACAGCGACCGCCAGATGAAGCTGCGCTTGACGTAGTCCCAGGCCTGGGTCGGTATCTCGAGCACGGTGCCCCTCTCTCCTCTAGTGCGTGCGCGTGAGCTCGCGGTCTCTTGCGGTCGCCTCGGTACGCAGGTCGCGCGTCGCCGCGGGAGCGTGCCCGTTGCCCATCTGCCCGTTGCCGTTGCGCACGTCCTTGTGGCCCGCCGCGCGGCGCGGATCGTACATGGGCAGCGGACGGATCGCCTTGCCGGCGGCGACCGTCAGGTCCAAGTGGATCTCGTCGTCGATCGACTCCTTCGGCAGGGTGCGTCCGATCGACGGCGCCACCGTCCCGTAGCGGTTCATGGTGATCGCGTCGGTCGGGCAGCGGATGACGCACAGCGCGCAGCGGATGCACGCGGTCTCGTCGAGGTAGAAGGCGACCGCGTTCGACCACTTCTTCGCCTCGCCGACAGCGGGGATCGCGCCGTCGTCGACGACGTCGCCCATGTCGACCATGTGGATCACGTCCATCGGGCAGACGTCGACGCAGCCGCCGCAGATGATGCAGAGCTCGCCGATGATCTCGATGTTGAAGTTGCACTTCAGGCAGCGGTCCGACTCCGCGACGGCCTGCGCTTCGCTGTAGCCGCGGTTCGTCTCGAGGAATAGGCCGCGCCGCTCGGACTTCGCCAGCTTCGGCATCTCCTGCCGCGGGATGCGGTCGTAGTCGGCGGACATGTTGTGGTAGACGCGCGCCATCTCGCCCTCGCCCGCGATGACGCCGACGTTGTCCGGCGTGCTCGAGCGGCGCAGCGTCACGATCTCGTGGTACTCGGGGACGTTCACGGAGGCGGCGCCGGTGTCGAGGTAGCGCGCGATCTGCTGCGCCGCGCTGCGGCCCTCCGCGACGGCCTCGATGATCGTCGACGGGTTCGTCCGGTAGTCGCCGGCCATGAAGATCTTGCGGACCTTCGACTGCAGCGTGTCGGGGTCGATCTCGAGATCGCGCACCCGCTTCACCCGGAACTCCGGGACGTCCGCGAGCCAGGTGGTGTCGGGTGACTGTCCGAGGGCGAGCAGCACGGTGTCGCACTCGATCTCGAACTCCGAGCCTTCGATGGCCACGGGCGTGCGGCGGCCGGCCTTGTCGGGGTCCCCGAGCTTGTTACGGATGAACCGCACGCCGCGGACCCGGCCCTCGCTGGTGAGGATCTCCACGGGTGACGCGAGGTACACGAAGTCGATGTCCTCGCGCTGCGTCTCGCTGAGCTCCTCCTCGTCGACGACCATCTCCTCGCGGCCGCGCCGGTACACGATGTAGATCTCCTCCGCGCCGAGGCGCCAGGCCGTGGACGAGCAGTCCATCGCGGTGTACCCGCCGCCGAGGACGATGACGCGCCGGCCGACAGCGACCGGATGGCCGCGGTAGGCGCGCTCGAGGAAGACGATGCCGCCCATGACGCCCTCGGCGTCCTCGCCCGGGATGCCGGCGTAGTTGGGGATGAAGCAGCCGGCCGTGACGAGGACGGCGTCGTACCGGTCCCGCAGCTCCGAGAGCTTCACGTCCTTGCCCACGTACGTGGACAGGCGCAGCTCGACGTTGTCGTTCACGATCCCGCGGATGTCGCGGTCGATGACCTCGCGCGGCAGCCGGAACGGCGGGACCCCCGCGAGCGCGGTGCCGCCGGCCTCGTCGAGCGCGTCGTAGACCGTGACGCCGAAGCCCATCTTCGAGAGGTCGCTCGCCGCGGCCAGTCCCGCGCAGCCGGCGCCGACGACGGCCACCCGCTTGCTGGCCGGACCGAAGACGGGCGCGGGCGGCTGCGTGTACGGACGCCCGTCGAGGCGCACGTTCTGGTGCGTCCAGTCGGAAAGGAACTTCTTCACGTAGCGGATCGAGAGGGGCTTGTCTACCTCCTTGCGGCGGCAGGCCGTCTCGCACGGCGCCGCACACACCGATCCGCAGATCGACGCGAGGGGATTCGGGTCGAGCGCGAGCTCCCAGGCCTTCTCGAACTCACCGGCGGCGGCGAGGTTGAGGTAGCCCCGGCAATTCGTCTTGACGGGACAGGCCTCCTGGCAAGGGATGTTCTCCTGGTACCAGGACGGGCCCACCTCGACGACCTGGTAGAGCTCCTTCACCGCAGCGAGTTCATGCTACCGGCGTGTAGTACAACGTCAAACCTGTGTCCCACCCAATGTTCATCGAGCGAAAGCGCCGGTTGGACGGGTCGTTCGTCGACTTCGAGTGCGAGCGTCTGCTCGTCGAGCCCGGCCGCCGCGCCGTGCTCCGCTACGTCATCCCGAGCCAGCGGCGGCTCGAGGGAACGGACCTCACGCTGCTTCCGGGCACGGTCACCATCGCCCACTACTGGGCGGACCGCTCGTACAACGCGTACGCGTGGTACCGGGACGGCGCGGCGCTGGGCTACTACTGCAGCATCGCGGACGCGACCGAGATCGCCGAGGGCCGCGTCGAGTATCTCGACCTCGCCGTGGACGTCCTCATCGACGTGCGCGGGAGCGCGACCGTCCTCGATGAGGACGAGCTCCCCGCCGATCTCGCTCCCGGCCATCGACGCACCATCAACAGGACGCTCGAGGACGTGACAAGCGGAACGAAGCGGCTCATCGCCGAGATCGAGCGCGAGAGCCGCCCCTTCCTGTAGAGGATCGGCCGCCGCGACACGCCGACGCGAGGTGCGCTCAGACGCTCGGGGCCACGGCCGTGCGCTCATACCGGTCGCGCACCTGCTCCGCGAGTGCGCGGTATCCGGTGCCCTCCAGCGACGCAAGGACTTCTTCGAACAGCGCGCGCGCCGCGGCGGCGCGGCCGCTCGCTGCCTCGACGTCGCCCAACGCTGTCATGGCGAGAGCCTGCGCTCGCACATCCGTCATCGGGGCGATCGCCTGAGCGGCGAGCGCGGAGTCGCGCGCGAGGGCCACCGCGCCAGAGGCGAGCAGGGCCGTCGCTCGAAGCGCGCGGATGCGGGCAACGTGGCTCCGCATGGCGGGCGTCGCGCTCGGGTCGAGCTTCGCAGCAGCCTCGTCCAGGGTGTGCCGCGCGGCCGGTATCTCGTTCCGCGCGAGGAGGATCTCACCCAAGGCCTCGGCGCCGAGCGCGAGCGCCCACGGCCCGCCGAGCTCGCCACCAAGGGCGAGCGCGGTCTGCCCCTCGGCAAGTGCGCCATCCAGATCGTCCGCGCCCAGGGCGGACCATGCCAGCGCCAACGAGCCCTTGAATCGCTGGAGCGGTGAACCGTGCGAGCTCGCGGACCGGCAAGCGTCGTCGGCGTACCGCCGTGCAGCGGTGACATCACCCTGGTGCAGCGCGTTCGCGCTCAGCTCCGCGAGCGTATCGGGCAGCCAGCTCCGGGCGTCCGTGCGCACCGCGAGATCGCGCGCCTCTGTCAGGGCGCGCGCCTGTTCGTCGAGGGATCCGGTGGCTTCGCCGATCTTCCCGGACCGCGAGAGCGAGTACGCCATGAGCTCGTTGTCGCCGGTGGCCCTCGCGACTTCGACGGCCTCCCCGACGAGCGACCGCGCGAAGGCGAGATCGTCCGCGAGCGCGATCCCGGCCCGCCACATCAACAGGTGCACCAGCTGCTCGCCGACGCCGACCTCTCGCGCTGCCCCGATCGCCTCGTCCAAGAGCCGCAGCGCCTCGGCGCTCGGCTCCAAGCGAAGGCGGATCATCGCGTTCTCGCCGAGCGCATCGACCACGCGCGTGCGCGCAACTCCGGCGCGCTTCGCGACCGCGAGCGCCCGCTGGGAGAGGGCCAGCGCTGAGCGGAAGTCCGCGCGCCCCCGTGCCACGGTGGTCGCTCGCAGCAAGGCCTCGAACGCGCGGGTTCCGTGCTCACCAGCGCGCGGATCTTCGATCTGGCCCGCGAGCTCGAACGCCTGCTCGGCGTGGTACGCGATCGTCTCCGTCAGGTCCATGCCTCGCTCCGCGGCGACCGATGCGAGCCAGGCCGCGTAGTGCACATGGAGGCGGGCACGCTCGACCTTCGACGTCGATGTGTAGACGACGTCGCGAATGAGCGCGTGCCGGAATCGGAAGGTGGGTTCGCCGGAAGGACCCGGCGTATCGACGAACACCACGAGGCCGCGGCTCTCCGCCTCGGCCGCACAGCCCGCGATCTCGGGCGCGTCCGCCGGCCAAGGCAAGGCGTCAAGCCAGAAGTCCCGGCCAAGCGCGCTCCCGCACTGCAGGAGCCGGCGCACGTCGCCGCCGGCGTGGTCGACCCTCGCGGCGATCAATCCACGCAGAGTCGGCGGAACGGTCAGCGCGTCTCCTCGCTCCAGCAGGGTCTGGGCGAGCTCCTCGATGTAGAGGGGATTCCCCTCTGCCCGGCTCACGATCGTCGCGAGCGAGTCCGGTGTCGATCGCGGACCGAGGAGAGAACGCGCCAGCTCCTCCGCATCGGATGCCCCCAGATGCCCCAGCGGCACGCGCTCCGTCTTCGCGGCCCAGTCCGGGAAGCGCTCGACGAGATCGGGCCGGGCGAGGGCGAGCACGAGGAGGGGCACGCGCGCGGACGCGCACACCTCGTCGATGATCTCGAGCAGCGCAGGCTCGGCGACATGCAGATCCTCGATGACGATCGTGGAGACGGGACTTTCATGCGTCATCTCGAGCCCGCGAGCGAGCGCAGAGGCGAGCTCGCGCTGTGCCTCCTGCGGTGAGATCTCCGTGGGCCATGCCTCACCGGAGAGGAGGGCGCGTAGCCGCGAGATCACCGCGGGGGCGTCAGGATCCGCGAGGGCGCCTGCTGCGACGCTCTCGAACTTCTCCAGCGCGTCCTGCGGCGTTTCGCGCGGCCCCACGCCCGCTCGAGCACGGACGATCTCCTGGAGCGGCCAGAGGACGGTGCTCTGTCCGTACGCAATGCAGTGCCCCCACGTCGCTCGCCCGCCGGTGACTTCGCGGTCGAACTGTTCCGCGAGCCGCGTCTTGCCTATCCCGGCAGGGCCAAGGAGGACCAGGCGCATGGCGGTGCCACCACGTCGGACGTCGTCGTAGGCCGCACGTAGCCGGGTGATCTCCCCGGCGCGACCGACGAAGGTGCCGCGCACGTTCACGACGCGACCTGGGAGCGCGCGGATCGCCGAGCGCACTGGGCTCACCGGTATCTCGCCGAGATCCTTCACGGTGAGGCTCCGGACCGGTCCCCACTCGAACCCGTCCTCCGTCAGTCGGCGAGTGAGGGCGCCGACGAGGATCTCGCCGGGTGCGGCGGCGGCCTGCAGTCTCGCGGCCAGGATCACCGGGATGCCCGTGACCAGTGTCTCGGCGTGCTTCTCGTCGCCGGCGACGACCTCGCCCGTGTTGATCCCGATGCGGAGACCGAGCCCCTCCCCGTGGTCGGTCGCGCGGACCGCGTCGCCGAGCCTCAGGGCCGCCCGGACCGCCCGCTCAGCATCGTCGTCGTGGGCGGCAGGGACGCCGAAGACGGCCATGACCGCGTCGCCGATGAACTTCTCGACCGTACCGCCGTGATCGGCGAGCACGTTCTTCATCGCGGCGAATACCTGCGCCAGCGTCCGCCGGACGACCTCCGGGTCGTGCGAGCCGGTGACGCCGCTGGATCCGACGATGTCCGCGAAGAGGATGGTGGCTAGCTTGCGCTCCGCAGCCACGGCGGGGAGTGTAGGAGCGCTATGCACCCCGTCTAGAGTGTCGGCGGCGCGCCAGTGCAGGAGGGGGATGAAGATGGCCGGATGTGACTTTGGCTTCAGCGTGAGCGTGGAGCTCATCGTGGGATCGCGCGACCCATTCGACCCCACGTCGACGATGCGCCCGGACGATCTCGCGCGGGCGGTGGAGAGGGCGCTCGAGCGGCTGGCGATACGGGTCCCCGGTGAGCGGCGACCGCATCGCGTCCTCGAAGCGAATGTGTGTCGCGTCGCGCCCTCGCTCAGCTCGATCCTTCGCGCACACGGGCATCCGACCCCGTGGGTCGGTCCGAGCGGCCGTCACAGGACCGTGCGCCCAGGCGTCGGACGGACCGCTCGCCCGAAGACGCGGCGGCCGCGCCGGAAGAGCTAAGCCCGGATCACGCGATCCAGCTCGCCGCCGTCCGAGCCGCACGCAGGAGCCAGCCGGCGGACCGCTGAACGTAGCGCTGGTGGGCGCCACGCCGCGACCGGCCGCTCTGATGGAGCGGCACCTCTCGAAGGTGCAGCTCCTCGCGGTGGGCACGGGTCAGCTCGGCCGCGCGAAGGCTGAGCTCGATCTCGGCGCGATAGCGCTCCCACATCACGGCGCGGATCATCCGCCCGGACCGAACGGGCCGGTCATCACGCAGGATGCATCGCGTCTGCCGCTCGCCGAACGCTCCGAGTACGTCGCACGCGACAGTGCGCTATGTTCGGCTGGCCGGTGAAGCTCCACGAGCACCAAGCCAAGACGGTCCTCGCGCGCGCCGGCATCCCCATACCGCGGGGCCGCATCGCGACGACGCCCGACGAGGCCGCGAACGCGGCGCGCGAGATCGGCGGCCGCGTCGCCGTGAAGGCGCAGGTGCACGCCGGCGGCCGCGGGAAGGCCGGCGGGATCAAGCTCGCCGACGACCCTGAGACGGCGCGCACCGCCGCGCGCGCGATCCTCGGCATGGACATCAAGGGACTGAAGGTCGAGAAGGTCTACGTCGAGCGCGCGGCGAAGGTCCGCAGCGAGCTGTACCTCGGCGTCACGATCGACCGCGACAGGCGGCGCCCGGTGGTCATGCTCTCGACGGTCGGCGGCATGGACATCGAGGAGGTCGCCGCGACGCAGCCCGGGCGGATCGCTCGCGGCTGGCCCGATCCGCGCCTGGGACTGCTGCCGTTCGAGGCGCGCCGCTTGTGCTTCGAGGCCGGCGTGCCGAAGGAGCTGGTCGCCGCGGTCGCCGCGGTCGCGGAGCGCCTCTACGGCGTGTTCGTGAGCGCCGACGCGAACCTGCTCGAGATCAACCCGCTGTTCGTCCAGGAGGACGGCTCGGTGATCGCGGGCGACGCGAAGCTCGACGTCGACGACAGCGCGCTGTACCGGCAGACCGAGCTGGCCACGTGGAAGGAGACGCTCGCCGACGAGCGGCTCGAGGAGCGCGCACGCGCGCTCGGCTTCAGCTACGTGCAGCTCGACGGGGACGTCGGGGTCATCGGCAACGGCGCGGGTCTCGTCATGAGCACGCTCGACGCCGTGCGCAACGCCGGCGGGCGCGCCGCGAACTTCCTGGACGTCGGCGGCGGCGCGAAGGCGGCGGTCGTGAAGGCGGCTCTCGAGGTCGTCCTGTCGCATCCACGCGTGAAGAGCGTGCTGATCAACATCTTCGGCGGCATCACGCGCGGCGACGAGGTCGCTCACGGGATCGTCGACGTGATCCGCGCGCAGCCGCCGCGCGTGCCGCTCGTCATCCGCCTGTCCGGCACCGAGGCTCAGGCCGGCCGCACGATCCTCCAGGGCGCGCCACTGGTCTCGCGCGAGACGATGGACGAGGCGGCGAGCGAAGCGGTGCGCCTGGCCCGTTCCTCGCAGGGGGCTCCGCCCCCTTCCACCCCCGCGAGGAAGCCGTGAGCGTGCTGCTGAACCGGAACACCCGGGTGCTCGTCCAGGGCATGGGGCGCGAGGGCCGCTTCCATGCCGGCCGCATGCGCGAGTACGGCACGCAGGTCGTGGCGGGGGTGAGCCCGGGCAGTGGCGGCACCGACCGCGACGGCATCCGCATGTACGACACCGTCGCCGCGGCCGTCGATGCGACCGGCGCGAACGCCTCGCTCATCTTCGTGCCGGCCACCGGGGCGGCCGACGCGATCCTCGAGTCGATCGACGCGGACCTCCCGCTGGTCGTGTGCATCACCGAGGGCATCCCGGTCCACGACATGCTGAAGATCGCCGCCGTGCTCGCCGAGTCGAGGACCACGCTCATCGGCCCGAACTGCCCCGGGGCGATCACGCCCGGCGAGTGCAAGATCGGGATCATGCCCGCCGAGAACTTCTCGCCAGGCTCCGTCGGCTTCGTGTCGCGCAGCGGCACGCTCACGTACGAGATCGCCGACGGGCTCACGCGCGCCGGCCTCGGCCAGTCGACGTGCCTGGGGATCGGCGGCGATCCGATCGTCGGGCTCCCGACGCCAGACGCGGTGCGCCTCCTGAACGAGGATCCGACGACCGAGGCGATGGTCATCGTGGGCGAGATCGGCGGCAGCGCCGAGGAGAAGGCCGCCGAGTACATGCGGGCCTTCGGGCGCAAGCCGGCCGTCGCGTTCATCGCGGGACGCTCCGCCCCGCCCGGCAAGCGCATGGGCCACGCCGGCGCGATCGTGCAGGGGGATCAGGGCACCGCCGGGTCGAAGGTGCGCGCGTTCGAGGAAGCGGGGATCCCCGTCGCGAACGCTCCGAGCGAGATCCCCGCTCTGGTGCGCGAGGCGCTGCGCGCCTGATGGCGCGCGAGCTGCGCTTCTCGACCCAGCTGGGCGGCCCGCCTCCGGGATCGGACTGGCTCACGCGCGTGCGCGACCTCGAGGCCATGGGCTACGGCACGATCCTCATGCCCGACCACGTCGCCGGTGGTGCCTGGGCGCCGCTCGTGGCGCTCGCCGGGGCGAGCGTCGTGACGACGACCGCGCGGCTCGGCACGCTCGTCATCGACAACGACTTCCGCAACCCTCTCATGCTGGCGCGCGAGGTCGCGACGCTGGACGTCCTGTCGAACGGCCGCTTCGAGCTCGGCATCGGCGCCGGCTGGTGGATCCGCGACAACGAGAGCCTCGGGATCCCGTACGACCGCGGCCGCGTTCGCGTCGAGCGGCTCGAGGAGGCCGTGCCGCTCCTGAAGCGCTTCTTCACCGAGGAGGAGGTCACGCACCGCGGCCGCTTCTACCGGCACGAGAAGGCGCAGTGCCGGCCGCATCCGATCCAGCGGCCGCACCCGCCGTTCCTCATCGCCGGCGGTGGTCCGCGGCTGCTGGCGCTGGCGGGACGCGAGGCCGACATCGTCGCGATCCTCGGCCTCTTCGACCGCGAGGGACGCCTGCGCGACCCGCGCGAGGCGACGATCGACGCGGCGCGGGAGAAGATCGGCTGGGTCCGTCAGGCGGCGGCCGAGCGCTTCGATCGGATCGAGCTGTCGATGTTCCAGGACGTCGTGCTGACGGACGATCCGGAGCGCACGATCGATGAGCTCGCGAAGGAGCGCGGCGTGCCGCGCGAGCACATCGCGCTGTCGATCTATCGCCCGATCGGCACGATCGCGCAGGTCCGCGCGCACATCCTGCGGCTCGCCGCCGACCTTCACGTCACCTACTTCACGCTCCGCGGGCCGCACGTGGACGACCTCGCGCCGGTCGTGCGGGAGCTCACCGGACGGCCGCTCTAAAGGGGGGCGGGCGGAGGCCGTCCCGGACGCCGCGCTGGCACGCGCTACGCACACCGTCCCGATATGGCGTTCCGGCCCCCGGGTGATACGTTCGAGGCGATCGTGACGCCTGCACTGCGGATAGGGACGATCGCGGTCCTGGTCCTGACGCTCGTCGCGGTCGCGTGCGGCGGCGGCACGATCGTCCCCTCCCCGAGCCCCAACGAGCCGTCGCCGTCGGCCGCTCCCGCGGCGCGACCGATCGTCGCCGCTCCCGCGCCGACGGTCGCACCGACACCCACGCCGGCCCCCGTCTACTGGCCGCTCAGCGGGATCAGGGCGGACGATCCCGTGAAGACCAAGCGCCGCCCGCTCAACGTGCGCCTTCCGAACGACCCCGCCGCGCGCCCGCACGTCGGGCTGTCCAAGGCGGACATCGTCTTCGAGATGATCGTCGAGGGCGGGATCACCCGGCACTCCGCGATCTTCCACTCGCAGGACGCGAAGTCGGTCGGACCTGTTCGCAGCTACCGCTTCAGCGACCTGCACATCACGCAGATGCTCCGGGGCGCGCTCGTCGCCTCGGGCGCGACGGTCGAGGAGCGCGACGCCGTCACGAACTCGATCCGCGCCGGGAACATGATCAGCGTCGACGCCGAGCGGAAGGGTGGTCCGTACTACCGCGTCGCCGGACGGCCGGGCCCGAACAACCTCTTCGTCGACCTCACCCTCGCGCGGATGGCGGTGAACGAGCAGGGTGGTGGCGACCCGGTCGACGTGCCGCCGCTCCGGTTCTTCACCTCGCTCGAGCACGACGTGACGGCCGGCGGGTTCAAGGCGAGCACCGAGGCGTCGAAGGTGACGATCCCGCTCCGGGATCCGGCGACCTACACGTACGACGAAGGGTCGCGCGGGTACCGCCGCAGCCAGGCAGGGACACGCACGGTGGACCCCGACGGCAACGTCCCGATCCTCGCGCGCAACGTCATCGTCATCCACACCGACTATTGGGAGACGAGCGTCATCCAGGACGTCTTCGGCTCGAAGGGCCTCGACTACCGCATGACCGGCGGCGGCAAGGCCACGGTCTTCCGCGACGGCCGCCGCGCCGACGGCGCCTGGAACCGTGAGGGCGTCCTGGACCAGTTCTCCTTCCATGACGCCGGCGGCGAGCAGATCCTGCTGAACCCCGGCCAGACCTGGGTCACCTTCCTCCTGCCCACCGTCGTCGTCACATCAGAGCCCTAGTACCGTTCGCTTCACCGTCGCAGGCAGCTCCGCCCCCTTCCACCCCTACCTCACCCGCGGCACGAGCATCGGTACGTCGCGGGCGTAGCGCTCGTACTCCTCGCCGAGCGTCTGGCGCAGGAGCGTCTCCTCCGCCGACGCTCGCTGATACAGCGCGGGGAACGAGACCACCAGAGTGCCCGCGATGAACAGCAGGTTCCCCGTCGCGAGCATCGCACCGATGAAGTGGAGCGCGATGCCCGTGTAGATGGGGTGGCGCACCAGGCCGTAGGGGCCGCTGCGCACGACCTCGTGCGCGCCGTGCACGAGGATCTCGACGTCGAAGTGTCGCCCCAGCGTGGCAGCGGCCCAGATCTGCAGGAGCGGCCCGGCCACGATGAGCACGAGGCCGATCCACCGCAGCGCGTCGGGCACGCCGACCTCGGGGCCCGGGCGGAGCGCCATCACGACGTAGGGCACCCAGACGAAGTACGGGCTGTACGCCGCGAGCCCGCCCATCTGCGCCACCGTCGCCGGACGCTCGCGGCGCGCGCGCGCGAGGATCAGATACGCCGCGACGGCGTACGCCAGCATCGACGCGACGGCGACGGCGGTGACGACGACGGCGCTCAGGCGGTGATGCCGTCCGTGATCAGCAGCTCGCGCAGCCGCAGCGCGGCCACGCCCATCTGCCCGTCGTCGTCGTGGCGCAGGTACGCGTACACGTCCTTCCCCGCCCTCACCTGCTCCGCGACCACGGACGCCCAGCGGCGGATCGCGTCGTCCTCGTACGGCGTCTCCGAGCGAAGCCGCAGGTACGCGAACGGCGCGGTCGCCCCGATCGTCTCGAGCGGCGACGGCGCGTGGCCCTCGCCGTCGTCGTGCACGAGCGCGACGCCCCGCGTCGCGAGCAGCTCGTACACGGCCGGGTCGTACCAGGACGGGTGCCGCACCTCCAGCGCGCACCGGCGATCCGATGGGAGGGACGCGACGAATCCCGCGAGCACGTCGTCGTCGCGCTTCAGCGTCGGCGGGGTCTGGAAGAGGATCGGCCCGAGCCGGTCGCCGACGAGCGCGGCGCGCTCGAAGAACAGCGGCAGCGTCTCCGCCGGGTGCGTGAGGCGGTCCATGTGCGTGATGCGTTCGGAGGCCTTGAGCGCGAAGACGAAGTCCGGCGGCGTCGCCGCGAGCCACCCCGCGGCGGTCTTCTCCGTGGGCAGGTGGCGGAAGGTGTAGTTCACCTCGGTGGTCGGCAGCTTCGTCGCGTAATACCGCAGCAACCCGGCGGTCTTGACCTCGGGCGGATAGAACGTCGGCTTCCAGGTCACGTACGCCCAGCCGGAGGTCCCGATGAACGCGCGCGTCAGCTCGCGGCCTCCTCCGAAGACGCCGCGGCGGGCTCCGCATGGCCGTTCCCGTTGATGCCGGGCAAGTGCCGTCCCAGCACCGCGTAGGCGATCGCCGTCGCGAACGAGTTGATCTGACGTAGCGCGAGGAGCACGTCGAGGTGGATGCTCGAGGTGTCGATCGACTCCTTGAGCCCCTCCTTCAGCCGCGCCATGTGCGACTGGCGGTAGCGCCGTTCGAGCTCGCTGATCCGCGACTTGTGGCGCAACACCTTCTCGGCGACGGACCCGTCGCCCGAGGCGAGCGCGCCGAGCGCGAGCTCCAGGTTCTCCACGACCTTCGTGTGCAGGTCGCGGATCTCGTTCTCCCCTTGCTTGCTGAAGCGATGGCTGCCGCGGATCTTCTTCTCCGCGAGCTCCATGAGCTGCTTGTCGATCACGTCGCCGGTGGCCTCGAGGTCCACGACGACGAACAGGAGCGCGGTCTCGCGCTCCGACTGCTCCTCGGTGAGGGACTGCTCGCGCAGCTTCGTGAGGTACCGCTTGATGTCCTCCTCGAGCCGGTCGATCTGATCGTCGCGCTTGATGATCTCCTTCATGAGCGCCTCGTCGTCGCGCTCGAACACGGGCATGACGTCGCGCAGCGATCGCACCACGACGTCGCCCATCCGCAGCGTCTCGCGCAGGGCCTGGCCGAGCGCGACGGCCGGCGCGTCGAGGACCTGCGGGTTCAGGTAGATCGCGCCCTCCGCACTGCGCCGCGTCTCCGGGATCATGCGCGTGATGATGTCTGCGGCGGGACCCGCGCCGGGCAGGAAGAGCACGGCGAGCGCGACGTTGAAGAGCGTGTGCGCGTTCGCGATCTGGCGCGGCGCGTCGCCGCCGATCGCCCGGATGAGCTCCGCGAACTGGGGCGTGAAGAGCAGGAAGAGCAGCACGCCCGCGATCTTGAACGCCGCGTGCGCCACGGCGACGCGCCGCGCCTCCACGTTCGCGCCGGCCGAGGCGACGAGCGCGGTGCCGGCGGTCCCGATGTTCGCGCCGTAGATGACCGGGATCGCGCCCTCCAGCGGCATGAGGCCGTTCGTCGCGAGCGAGATGGCGAGGCCGATCGTCGCCGCGCTCGAGTGCACCAGCGCCGTGAACGCCGCGGCGATGACGAGCAGCAGGATCGGCTGCCCGACGAGCGCGCCGAGCACCTCGCGGAAGAGCGGACTGTCCTTCAGCGGCACGGTCCCGTCCGAGATCAGCTTGATGCCGAGGAACAGGAAGCCGAAGCCGAGGATCGCCCGCCCGACGTAGCTGACGGCGCCGCGGCCGAGCGCGGACAGGGCCCAGCCGGCGAAGACGATCGCCGGCGAGATCGCGAGCAGGTTGAACGCGAGGAGCTGGACCGTGACGGTCGTGCCGACGTCCGCGCCGAGGATCACGCCGATGGTCTGGCGCAGCGAGAGCAGCCCGGCGGACGCGAAGCCCACGAGCATGACGGAGGTCGCGCTGGACGACTGGAGCACCGCCGTGACGCCCGCGCCAACGGCGAGCGCCTTCAGCCGGTTCCCGCTCAGGCCCTGGAGGATCTGCCGCAGCCGCGCGCCCGCGGCCCGCTGCAGACCCTCGCCGACGAGCCGCACGCCGTAGAGAAGGAGCGCGGTCCCACCGAGCAGCGCGAAGAGGACGGTGTTCGGGTCGGTCATGTCCGCGGCATCGTACGCGCGGAGCCCGCGCGCGCGGCGGTGGAAGGGGCGCAGCCCCCTGCGAGATCAGGGCTTGTTGGAAACAGTCAGAGTCGCGCGCGCCGCGGTGCCGCCACCGAGCGCCACGATCGCGACGTCGTCGGCCTCGTGGTCCGGCGCGGCGAAGCCGACGGTCGCGACACCGGTAGGGTCCGTCTTGTACGTGCCGACCGTGAACACGCCCACCTGGAGCGTGACCGACAGATCCGCCTTCGGCTTCCCGTTCTCCGTCGCGATCATCTTCACCACCACGGTCTGGCCCGGTCGGACCTTCACCCGGTCGAGCGTGATGCCCAGCGTGACGGCCGCCGCCGGCGCCAGCGAGCTCTGCTTCACCGTCACCGAGAGCGCGGTCTTCGTCTCGTTGCCCGCCTTGTCCTTCGCGGCGATCTGCAGCGTGAGCGGACCGATCGGCGCGGAGATGCGGTCGGCGAACGTCCCGTCCGGATTCGGGCGTAGCGCGCGGCCGCTGACCGTGACCTCCGCGTCCGGCTCGGTCTTCCCCTCGATGACGAGCTCGGGCCCCTCGACGGTCTCGTTCGCCTTCGGACGCGTGATCGTCAGCGCGGGTGCCGAACGGTCGACGACGACGGTCGCGGAGCTCACCGCGACCTCGGTCGCTCCGTCGATGAGCCGCGCGATGATCGTGCTCGTCCCATCGGGCAGGGTGAGCGCGCCGCCGCTGAAGCGGCCGTCGCTGAGGAGCGGAACGGTCGAGACCACCGATCCGTTGAGCGCCACCTCGATCTGCCGACCGGCCAGCGCGGCGAAGGCCGGGACCTTCCCGCCGATCGTCACCGCATTGCTCTTGGTGAACTCGGGGAGCGCGTCGAGGACCGGGGCGGCGCTGATCGTCACCTGCTGCTCGGTGAGGACGATCTGCCCCTCACCCTTCGCCTGGGGGAGGGAGCCCACCACCGACGTGCCCAGCTGCTGGAGCCCGGCGCCGAGGCCGATGCCGACGAGGTTCAGCAGCGACATCCCCAGCACCGCGAAGAGCAGCGAGAACGCGAGGCTGATGGCGACCGGATGCTCGAAGCGCGGCAGCGTGCGCTGGGCGATCCGGACGCGCCTGGAGTAGCGCCGCCAGTCCACGGGACGCCGTCGCTCCAGCACGGACCGGGTGAGGAGAGGCGTGCGGCGTCGCCTCACGGCGTGTCCGGGGAGTGCCATACCCCTCTCATATAAAGCGAAAGGGCGCCGGCCGTAATGCCGCCGCCCTCCGCTGGTGGGTGGGATGAGGGGCTGTCAGGGTTCAGCGCTCCTATCCGGAGCCGGGCAAAACTTTACTCTCGGTCGCCAGGCCGTCAAGTAGCCATAGCGGGGTAGTACCTCGGGCGGACGTCCCAAGGCTATGACATGCTTTTCTCATGGCGGAAGCGCGGCCGCAGGCGACCGTTCGGGGCCTCGAGGGCATCGTGGCGACGACGACCGCGATCGGGCTCGTCGAGGACCAGCGACTCGTCTTCCGCGGCTACAGCATCGACGACCTCGTCGCGCACGCGCAGTACGAGGAGGTCGCGCACCTCCTGCTGAACGGCGAGCTCCCCGACCGCTCCCAGCTGCGCGACTTCAAGGCAGAGATCGCAAGACATCGCGCGCTCTCCCCGTTCGTCCGCGGACTGGTCGCCGAGACCAGCGAGCAGGCCACCGCGATGGACGTCCTGCGCACCGCGGTGTCCGCCGTCGCGACCGAGGATCCGGAGGAGGGCGACAACTCCCAGGAGGCCGAGTACCGCAAGTCGATCCGGCTGACCGCGAAGCTCCCGACGATCCTCGCCGCGTACATCCGCCGCCGGCGCGGCGAGCAGCCGATCCCGCCGGAGCCGTCGCTCGGGCACGCCGCGAACTTCGCGCACATGACCTGGGGCGCGAAGGCGCATCCGCGCGCCGCGGAGATCATGAACGCGGCGATGATCATCCAGGCGGAGCACGGCCTGAACGCATCGACGTTCGTCGCGCGCGTGACCGCGTCCACGGGCGCCGACATGCACGCCGCGGTCACCGCCGCCTTCGGCGCGCTCAAGGGTCCCCTGCACGGCGGCGCGACCGACGGGACGATGCGGATGCTCGACGAGATCGGCTCGCCCGACCACGTCGAGACGTGGGTCGACAAGGCGATCGAGCGCAAGTACAAGTTCAGCGGCTTCGGCCACCGCGTCTACAAGACCGAGGATCCGCGCGCGAAGCATCTCCGGCGCTTCGCCGCCGAGCTCTCGAAGGACTGGACAGGGCCGCGCTACTTCGAGATGCAGGAACGGCTCGTGGATGCGATCGCGACGCGCCGGCCGAAGATGTCGCCGTCGGCCGCCGAGAAGGTCAACGTCGTGAACGTCGACTTCTTCGCCGCGACGACCTACACGTTCCTCGGGATCCCCGCGGACCTCGGCACGTCGATCTTCGCCCTCGGGCGCATCGCGGGGTGGTGCGCGCACGTCATGGAGCAGCACGGCGACAACCGGCTCATCCGTCCGGAGTCCGAGTACACGGGACCCGCGGGCAAGACCTGGGTCCCGATCGCGGAGCGCTAGTCATCGGAGGGGGCAGGCCCCCCTTCCACCCCCCTTACCGCCCCTTCGCGAGCACCCCGCCGATGATCGCGATCTGGCTCCGCGCGAGCGACGCGATCCAGTCCAGCGCCAGGCCGTCGGTCATCTCCTCGCGCCGCGGCTGTGTACCGACGACGATGCCGACGTTGCGGAAGCCGGTCGTGTAGTAGAGGACCCGCTGCCCGTCCGGGAACTGGTACAGGCAGGCGCGGGCGCCGTCGCCGCTACGCGGGGGCGCCTTGATCTGCTCGATCAGCGGCCGCTCGCCCTCCCAGGTCATCGAGTCGCAGTCGTTGTCGCCCACGAACTTCGACGACGGGATGTCCGGCTCCAGCACGTAGAGGCGGACGACGAACCAGCGGAAGTCGGGCGAGGAATGCAGCGCGAACTGCCGCTCCCACGCGTGCGCGGCGATCGGTGCGTCGCGGGCGACCTCGACGCCGCCGAGCGGGAAGGCCTCCGGCGGGAAGATGAGCTGCTCCGGCTCGAACAGCACCGGCCCGGCGGGCACCGTCAGGCCGACTGTGGGGTCGCCCGTGGGTGCGGGGCTCGGCTCCACGCGTATCGCCCCACCACAGGCCCACGTCGCGAGCAGCGCGAGGCACATGAGGACACGAAGCGGCATCAGATGCTCCCCCTGACGGCGAAGCATACGGGCGGAGGTCCGCTCGGCGCTGACTACCCCGCCGCGCGGCGGTACGACGCGCAGAGCATCCCGAAGTACGTGGGCGCCTCGTACGAGAGCAGCTCGCCGCGCCAGCCCTGGCCGCGGAGGGCGCCGTGCAGCATCAGCATCTGCCAGTAGCTGTCGGGCTTGGCGTCGCGGATGAGGCCGGGGTCCAGCGCGAGCAGCTCCTCGAGGCGGTCGCGGCGGACGATGTCGACCACCTTCGCGTCGAACGTACGCGCGGCCGCGCTGTGGCCGTACGGGCCCGCTTCGTCGTGCGTGTGCGCGTGGTCGCAGCTCGCGATGAGCGCGACGCGCTTCTCCGAGCGTTCGAGCGCCTCGCGCAACGCCTCTCCCGCCCGGATGTGCGCCTCCAGCGACAGCTCGCGCGCCGGCGCCATCGCCACCGCCGGCACGCGATCCTTGCCCATGAACCAGAGCGGGACGAGGATCGCCCAGTCCATCGGGAACGTGGCCGCGGCGGCGTCGTTCGCGCCGTAGCTCACCCCGGCCGCGGGGATCCCCGCGCCGCGCAGCGCGTCCAGGCACGTCTGCGCGAGCTCGCGATCGGTCGCGACGTGGAGGGAGACCGAGCGTGTGCCCGCGGTCGGATCGAAGGCGCCTCGCCCGGCGCCGCCTTCCCTGAGCTCGCCCGCGAGCTTGGCGGCGACGACCACCGCCATCGCGCCCTCGACGTGGACGTTGTGCGGCGTGAGCACGATGACCGCGTCCGGCTCCGCTGCGTCGAAGCGGCGGCCGAGCTCCTCGAGGCCACGGCGCGTGGCGAGCGCCAGGTCGCGGTCCTCGGGGGCGCAGAGCTCCTCGATGGCGAGGCCGCCGTGCGGCGCGATGCAGGCGAAGGCGAGCGGCATGAGCCGCTGAGGTTAGAGCAGGTCGACGATCAAGACGAAAGCCCCGGTCAGCGGCCGGTGCTGCCGCGAGCGATCAGCCGCTGGGCGATCTCCTTCACCCGGGCGCTCGAGACGGCGAATCCGAGACCCTCTTCGCCGCTCCCGCGGACCACGAGGGTGTTCAGCCCGATGACCTGCTTCGTCGCGACCCACACGAGCGGTCCGCCGGAGTTGCCGGGGTTGATCGCGGCGTCGGTCTGGATGAGGTCGGTGAGCGACCCGCCGTTGCGCAGGTCGGCGCGCGGGAGCTGACGGCCGAGGCCGCTGACGATCCCCGACGTGACGGTGTTCTGCAGCAGCGACCCGCGCGAGATGCGGCCGCCGGGGATGCCTGGGCTACCGATCGCGACCACCTGGGCGCCCAGGGGCAGCGCGGTCGAGTCGCCGAGGGTGGCCTGCGCGGGGAGGCCGCCCTCGACCTTGAGGACGGCCACGTCGTTCCCGGGGTCGTTGCCGACGGCCACCGCGCTGCGACGCGTGCCGTCGGAGAGGATCACGTCGAAGAAGCGCGCGGGCTCCGTGCTGCGCGTCTGCTCGACCACGTGGCTGTTCGTGACGACGTACCCGAGGTCCTTGTCGATCACCACGCCCGAGCCGCTGCCGATCTCGCTGCCGCTGGTACCGCGGTTCACGACGGTCACGACGGCGGGCAGGACCTCGCCCACGGCGGCGACGAGGGGGCTCTCGCTGGTCGGCGTCGGCGCGGCGGTGGCCGCGGGCGGCGGGACCGGCGCGCTCACCTCGGCGCGCGGCATGAGGCTCGCTCCGGCGGCGCCGCTGACCCCACCGACGATCGCGCCGGCGAGGAACATCGAGACGGCGAGCGGACCGGCGCCGCGCCGGCGCGGCCGTTCGACCGCGTGCAGCGGGAAGGCCCGCGTCTCCTCCGTGGGGATCTCGTGCATGATCGCCATGGTCACTAGGAGACCATCCGAACGGCCCCCGGAGTTGAGGATCCCCTAAGACGCGGCGAAATGCAGACGGAAGCGCGCCCCGCCGTCGCTCGGATGCTCGAGCGTGACCGAGCCACCGTGCGCTTCGGCGACCTGCCTGACGATCGAGAGGCCGAGCCCCGACCCGGGCAGATGCCGCGCGTTCGCCGCGCGCCAGAACCGATCGAAGACGTGCACGGAGTCTTCGGGCGAGATGCCCGGACCGTGATCGCGCACGACGACCTCGCCGCCGTCGACGCTGATCTCGACGACCCCGTACGGCGAGCTCCACTTCGCCGCGTTGTCGAGGAGGTTCGTGACCGCGCGCGCGATGCGCGGCCGCACGCCGCGGATCGACGTCGGCCGCAGCACGTCGCGGAACTTCACCTGCGGGTAGCGGGCGCGCATCTCGTCGATCGCGGTCGCCGCCACCTCGTCGAGGCGGACGTCCTCGACCGGGAGTGGCGCCTCCTCGTCGCGCGCGAGGTCGATGAGGTCGGAGACCAGCGTCGAGAGGCGCTCGATCTGCGCCACGAGGTCGTTGAGCAGCTGCTGCCGCTCGGCCGGATCCTCGGGATGGCCGCGCGCGAGCAGCTCGAGGTTCGTGCGCAGGCTCGTGAGCGGCGTGCGCAGCTCGTGCGAGGCGTCCGCGACGAGCTGCCGCTGCTGCCGCAGCGACATCTCCAGCGCGATGAGCATGCCGTCGAAGCTGCGCGCGAGGCGCGCGAGCTCGTCCCGGCCGGTGGCGGCCACGCGCCGGGTGAGGTCGCGCGTGCGGGCGACCTCTTCCACTGTCCGCGTCAGGCGCGTGACCGGCGCGATCGCGCCGCGCGCGACGACGGCGCCGAGGAGCGCCGCGAGCGCGACACCGGCGGCGGCGACGCCGACGAGGATGTTGCGCACCTCCGCCAGCGCGGCGTCGATCTCGTCCACGATGCGCGCGAGCTCCAGGGCCTGTCCCTGGCCGAAGGGGATGGCGTGGATGCGAACGTGGTACGTGGTCACGCCGTCACTGCCCTTCACGAACAGGTCGCCGGTGTACGACGCGCGCTTCCCGGCGGCGACGTCCTTGACCTCGCCCGACACGAGCGACGCGATCGGCGCTCCATCCGCGCGCGGGATCTCCCCGGTCGTCGCGACGACCTGTGCGAACACGTCGGGCCGCCCGGAGATGAGCGTCGCGCGGCCGAACGGCCCGAGCGCGCGGCGGGGATCGCGGCGCGCGTCGAGCGCCTGCACGAACTCCGCGGTGTCGGCGAGGGTCTGGTCGGCCTGGGCCACGAGCTGCCGCTGTACGACGAGGTACATCAGCCCGGACGCGGCGAGGATCGCGACGGCGACCGCGACCGTCGCGAGCAGGGTGACGCGCAGCCAGTAGGTCACGGCTCTTTCAGGACGTAGCCGACGCCGCGCACGGTCTGGATGAGGCGCGGCTCCCCGCCCGCCTCGAGCTTCCGCCGCAGGTAGCCGATGTACACGTCGAGCGCGTTCGACTCGGGCCCGAAGTCGTAGCCCCAGATCTTGTCGAAGATGGTGTGGCGGTCGAGGACCTTGCGTGCGTTCGCGAGGAACAGCTCGAGCAGCTGGTGCTCCGTGCGCGTGAGCTCCAGCCTGCGCTCGCCGCGCTTCCACTCGAGCGCGTCGGGGCCGTAGGTGAGGTCCGCGAAGCGCAGGAGCCCCCGGCCGCGGCCGTCGGTGCGGGCGCGCCGTTCGAGCGCACGCACGCGCGCGAGCAGCTCGTCGAGGGCGAACGGCTTCACGAGGTAGTCGTCGGCGCCCGCGTCGAGACCTTCGACCCTCTCCGCGATGGCAGCGCGCGCCGTCAGCACGAGCACGGGCACCTGGATGCCCGAGGCGCGGAGGCGGCGGCACACCTCCAGCCCGTCGATGCCCGGAAGGCCGAGGTCGAGAACGAGGGCGTCGAACGCGCGCGTCGTGGCGAGGTCGAGACCACGCTGTCCGTCGCTCGCTGTGGTGACCTCGTGCTCCGCCGCGCGGAGCGCGCGCTCGACCGCGCCGCGGACGGCGGGATCGTCCTCGATCACGAGGAGCTGCATCGCGGCGAGCGTAGCCGTCCGGCGCTAAGAGTTCGGTAAGAAGAGCCGATCCCTTACGCGGTCCTCATCTCCGCACCGTCGCCGAGGCGTTCTCTGGATGACGACAGAACGCGAAAGGAAAGGAACCGACATGAAGATCACGAACGTGAAGCTCCCGGTCGCAGGCGCGGCGCTCGCGCTCGCGTTCCTCGGCGGGATCGCGCTCGCGCCGACCCTCGTCTCGACGGCCGCCGCGCAGATCGCCGGCAACGCCGACCAGGCGGTCGGGCACCGGGGACCCGGCGGCGCGGACATGTTCAAAGCGGCGGCCGACTTCATCGGCATCACCGTCGACCAGCTCCGCACCGAGATGGGGACCGACACGAGCATGGCCGACGTCGCGGTCGCGCACGGCAAGACGCGTGACGGGCTCATCGCCGCGCTCACCGCCGCGCACTCCGCCAGGATCGCGGAGCTCGTCGACCAGAAGGGCTTCCCGCAGCGAGGCGGCGGCCCCGGCTTCGGCCTCGGCCCGCGCGTCGAGCTCCACGTGGCGGTCGACGTCGTGCAGACGGCCTCGACGTACCTCGGCATCAGCGTCGCGGACCTGCGCACGCAGCTGCAGTCCGGCAAGACGCTCGCCGAGATCGCCGCGGCGACCTCGGGCAAGACCAAGGATGGCCTCATCGCCGCGATCGTCGCGGCGCACACCGCGCAGATCGACAAGGCCGTGACCGACGGCAAGCTCACCGCGGACCAGGCGACGAAGCTCAAGACCGGCCTGACCGAGCGCGTGACCGCGATGGTCGAGCGCAGCGGTCCCACGGGACCCGGCCCCGGCTTCGGACGCGGCGGTCCTCGCGGCGGCCGTCCCTAGACCAGCCTCCCTCCCTCCTCTAGTGCGGCGAGGCGCCGGGGTCCGCCCCCGGCGCCTCGACCTTGTCTGTGGGCTGCACGAGGAAGATCCAGATGTCCCACACGGCGTGACTGACGATGAGCGCCGTCATCGGCGCGCCGAGCGCGGCGAGCGCGCCCCAGTACGCGCCGGCGACGCCAGCGGCGCCGATGAGCGTCGCGTTCCCGGTGACGAGGTGCGCCCCCGCGTAGAGCGCCGACGCGGGCAGCCAGCCGACGCGGCGCTGCAGCCAGCCGCGCCAGAAGAGCTCCTCCGCGGGGCCGACGACCGTCGCCAGCCGCAGCGCGATCTCCTCCTTCGGCCGGATCTGGCGCAGCGCGTAGATCTCCTTGATCTGCTCGTTCCCGCGCGGCATGATCTCGCGCGCCGTGCGGTCGCCGATCTGGAAGATCGCGAACAGGCCGGCGGCGATCGCGAACCCCAGAGGGATGTCACGCCACCGCGGCCGGACGCGCTCCCCGCTCGCGAGGGCGAGCGCGCCGAGCGTCACGCCGGTCGTGGTCATGCGGTGCCAGAAGCGCTCGCGCGGGCCGCCGAACGTGCGGCTGAAATGCGCGTAGGCGAGCGCGATGCCCGCGAGCGTCCCGAGGGCCGTCGGCCGTGCGATCGAACGATCCTAGCGGCGCTGAACGAGAGCGCTAGCGGGTGAACGCCGCTGCGACGAGGCCGAGGACCAGGAGCGCGCCGAAGGCGGCGTGCAGCTGTGCCGTCTCGATGTCGATCATCGCGATGGCGCGCTGCTCACCCTGGATGCCTCGCTCGCTCGCACGGATCACGCGCACCAGCAGCGGCAGCGAGAGGACGGCGAGCACGGAGTAGGCAGGGACGACCCCGACCACCACGCCCACCGCGAGCGCCATGTAGGCGCCGACGACGAGCGCCACATAGGTCCAGTACGACGCCCGCCGGCCGAAGCGCGCTGCGAACGTCGCGTCACCGAGCGCGCGCGTGTCCTCGGTGATGTCGCGCCATTCGTTCCCGTGCAGGATCGCGGTGACGAGGAGCCCGACCGGCAGGCTGAGCCAGAAGACCTCGGGCACGAGCGTTCCGGTGATCGCGAAGTACGCGCCGCCGACCATGAGCGGCCCCATGAGGAGGAACACGAGCGGCAGGCCGAGCGCGTGGAACTTGTACTCGAACGGCGGGGCCGTGTACGTGTAGCCCCCGACCAGGCCGAGCAGGCCGAGGCCGACGATCGGCCAGCCGCGCACCGCGACCAGCCCCACGCCGACGAGCGTCGCGACGGCGAACGCGGCGAACGCGAGCGCGAAGGCCTCGCGCTCCGTCACGCGGCCCTTCACGATGGCGTGGCTCGCGCGCGGCGACGTGATCGAGTCCACGCCCTTGCGGACGTCGAAGATCTCGTTGATCACGTTCGTTCCGATGTGCAGCGTCACCGAGCCGAGGAGCGATGCCAGGAAGAGGGGCGCGTCGAACATCCCGTTGAGCGCGGCCATCGCGCCGCCGGCGGCGACCGGTGTCGTGGAAGCGGTGAAGCTGAACGGCCGCGCGATCTCGGTGTACGCGGAGAAGCGGCGCCACAGGCGCGCGCCGACGTCCATGCGCTGTTCGGCCAATGCCTGGCGCGCGACCGCGCGCGCCTTCCCCGCGCCGTACGCGACCGCGGCCTGGATCGCGAGCTCGGTCTGGTCCTCGTCCTGGACGATCGGCTGGAGGAGCGGGAGCTTCATGCCGGCCTGGTGGTACTCGTCGGCCCGCGCGGCCACCTCGTCGACGGTCCCGCAGAGGATGAACGCGTCGAGCAGGTCGTCGGGGATGAGCTGCCCAGCTCCGTGGTAGTCCTCGGCGCGCCACTTCGCCGCGATCGCGTCGCGCATCGCGGGCTCGAACCCGGCGCGCCGGATCGTGACGTCGGAGAGGATCGACATCATGTAGATGACGAAGGGCTCCCGCTTCGCCCGGTTCAGCGCTTCGGCGCGCGTCCGGTCGATGAGCGTGAGCAGGTATCCCGTCGTGTCGATCCCGTCGGGGTCGCGGCCGGCGGCCAGCGCCGCGCGCCTCATCTTGTGGAGCAGGTACCGCAGACCGGCGATCGACTCCGCGGGCCGCGCGATGTACCCATCGGCCTTGTGTCCCGCGAGCTCCATCATCGGCGTCCGGTAGCCCGCGACGTAGATCGGGATGCGGTGCACCGGCGGGAACATCGGCTGCAGCGGTGGCAGGCCCGCCCTCGCGGGCGGCAGCCGCTCGCCGGACCAGAGCTTGCGCACCGTGTCGATGGCGTCGCCGACGCGCGAGGCCGCTTCCGTCGGGTCGTACGGGATCGCCATCTGCCCCAGGCGCAGCGGGAGAGCGCTTCCGAGCGCGAGCGAGATGCGCTCTGGCGCGATCTCGTCGAGCGCGCTCACCGTCATCGCGATGAGCACGGGGTGGCGCGTGTACGGGTTCAGGGCGCCGAGGCCGACGCGGATCCCGTCCACGTGCGACGCGACCGCGGTCGCGTACGTGACCGCGTCGCGCTCGAAGTAGGAGTCGTGGAACCACACCGACTCGAGCCCGGCGTCACGCGCGCGCCGGACCCATCCGATCGTGTCCTCGACGTCACCGCGCGCCGCGAGGCCGAGGCCGACGCGCCGTGCGAGCTCAGCCATCTGCGTACATTCTCCACATGAGGGTGTCGCTGCGGATAGCGCGGCTCCTGCTCGTCGCCGCGGCCGCGCTCGCCTTCGGGCTCGACTCACCTGGCCCGTGTGTGGATCGTCTTCGGCGCGATCGGCGTCCTGATGACCGCGAGGTGACGCGTTAGAGGCCGCGCGCCTCCGCGTACGCCTTCGCGTCGGCCAGCGGCATCTGCCAGATGTCCATCCACCACGCCTCGCGGAAGCCCATGCGGTCGTTGATCGCGAGCATCGGCGCGTTCGTGCCCGCGTTGTCCGTGCGGATGAACCGGGCCTTCGGCAGGTCCGCGAGGATCCGTTCGACCATCGTCGCCTTCAGCCACTTGCCGATGTCGCGGCCCTGGTGCGCGGGATCCACCGCGGTCCCGCCCTGATGCACGACGGCCTCGATGCGCGGGTCGAAGACGACATTCGTGAAGCCCGCGCCCGCGCCCGTCGCGTCCTCGATGGCCAGGAGCATCCACTGGACCTGCCCGCGCGCCGTGCGCTGGCGCTCCCAGTCGCGGATGGTCTCGGCGGTGAACTTCCAGTCCTCCATCTCGAGGTCCTCGCGCGGCATGCGGTTGATGGCGGTGAAGGCTTGGAGCATCGCGGGCATGAGCGCGTCCGGGATGTCGTTCTCGACGAACTCGAGGTGATACCCGGCGGGCTGAACGTTCGCCCACTCGCGGATGAGCGCGCGGTCGATGGCCCGAAGGTAGACCTGGCTCACGCGCATGTGCATGCCCTTCTTCGCGACCAGCCGCTCCGCGAACGCCATGCCCGCGGGAACCCGGTTCGTGGTCCAGCCCGCCACGAGCTTCGTCTTGCCGTCGTCGGGGATGGCGGCCATAGCGGATGAGAACAGCGCGCTGCCGATCCCGCGGCGGCGGTGCTCCGGATGCACGTGGAGCATGACCTCGCGGATGTGCTCGTTCGATCCGCTCTTGTTCTCGAACACGGCGATGCGCCCCACGACCTCGTCGCCGCTCGAGGCGATCCAGTCGGTCCGGTCGCCGAACTGCGACCGCGTGCGCAGCCGCGCGACGAGGCCCTCGGCCGGCATCGGCGGATCCTCGGGAACGGCCTCGGCGTCCATCGCGTGCCAGAACGCCACGACGCGGTCGATCAGGCGATCGTCCGCTTCGTGAAGGTCGACCTGCTCGATGGCGTAGCCAGCCGGAATGGCGGTGTTGGTGGTCACGGAGCCGCGGACACTATCACCGTGGGACGCGCCCGTCTGCTAACTGGACAACATCCTGCGATGCTCGTGCGGCGACCGTCGCGGAGCCGGTACGGGACGAGATCGGGCCGCTCGTCGTCGAGGAGATGGCGCGCTACCCGATCCCCGGCGTGTCGATCGGCGTGACGAGCGGCGACGAGGAATGGAGAAGGAGCGATCGTGAGCTTCCGCATCGTGGACGAGCCGCCGGACCGCTCGGAGTTCATCAAGGAAGCCCTCGGAGTGATCAGCGGGAGGATCCGCCAGGAGCGCACGCGGCTGCTCGCGCGCGTCGCGGCCGCCGACGATGCGACGTTCGGCGCGGGCGCGGACGACGACTGGGGGCTCGGCCAGGTCGCGCTCCATCTCCTCACGGTCGAGCGCGGCATCAGCGGCATCGCGCTGCGGCTCGCGCGCGGTGAGCCGCCCGGCCCGACCGGACAGCCACGGCCGGTGGCCGGATCGGCGACGCGCGACGGGCTCGCATCGCTCGCCGCGAAAGCGGAGGAGCGGCTGGAGAAGCTCATCGCGGAGTTCCCCGGGGACCCGAACATGAAGGCGACCGCGCGCCAGCCGTACTACGGCGAGATGAACTGCATCGGATGGCTCCTCGCGGTGCCGCTGCACTACGCCGCGCACCTCGAGGCGCTCGAGCGCGGCACGAAGAGCGCCCTGTGATCGACGTCAGCGCGATCGAACGGCTGATGCTCGGCCACTACACCGTGCCGGAGGACATCGCGGCCCGTGTCGGGCCGCCACTGGCCGGCAAGCAGATCGCCGTGACGGGCTTCCTCATCCGCCACCCCCAGGGCCCGTTCGTCTTCGACACCGGCTTCGGCCAGGGCAACGACGAGAACACCCGGCACTACACCGTCGTCCGCCGCGACGTCGTCGCGGCGCTCGCGGAGAAGGGCGTCGCGGCCAGGGACGTCCGGGCCATCGCGAACTGCCACTTCCACTTCAACCACGGCGGCGGGAACCACCGCTTCCCCGGCGTGACCGTGCTGTGCCAGAAGGCCGAGCTCGAGAACGCCCGCGCGCCCGACTACACGATCGCGTCGGACGTCGTCGACTATCCGGACGCGCGGATCGAGACGCTCGAGGGCGACGGCGACGTCGCGGCGGGCCTGCGCCTCATCCCGACGCCCGGACACACGAGCGGCCATCAGTCGCTCGTCGTGGAGACCAGGCAGGGGCGGATCGTCCTGGCCGGCCAGGCGCAGAACTTCGCCTCCGAGCACGCCATCTCGCACTACGCCCGCGCGCTGCGGCAGCGCGGCGAGCCCCATGCCGACTACCCCGCCTGGGTCGACCGCTTCGCCGAGCTCGATCCGTGGCGCGTCCTCTTCGCACACGACCTCGCCATCTGGGAGCGTGCGCCACGGTGAAGGCGCGGGAGCGCGTCCTCGCGGCGGTCCGCGGAGAGCCCGTCGACCGTGTCCCGTTCGCGGTGTGGCGCCACTTCTATCCGGACGAGGCCGACCCGCGGCGCCTCGCCGACACGACGATCGCATTCACCAAGCGACATCAGCTCGACCTCGTCAAGCTCAACACGCGCTCGTCCTATCACGGCGAGCCGTGGGGCACGCGCTACGAATACGTGGGGTCCGAGAAGGCACGGCTCGTGCGGAACGCGGTCGCAGGTACCACGGACTGGGCGCGCATCGATCGCCGCGGCGAGAGCGAGCCCGCGTTCCAGGAGCTGCTGCTCGGGCTGCGGCTCGTCCGCGAAGCGCTCCCGGAGGTGCCGCTCCTCGCGACGATCTTCACGCCGCTCGGCGTCCTGGGCAAGCTCGCGACCCCGGAGCAGGTCGCCACCGACCTGCGCGAGCACCCGGAGGCCGTCGGTCCCGCGCTGGATGCGATCGCCGAGACGTTCCGCGCGCTCGCGGCCGCGTGCTGCGAGATCGCGGACGGCATCTTCCTCGCGACGACGCCGGCCGCGTCGCGCGGCTATCTCTCAGACGAGGAGTACGCGCGCTTCGGCACCCCGTACGACCTCCGCGTCCTCGACGGCGCGCGCGGCGCGAAGCTGAACGTGCTGCACGTGTGCGGCGACGATGCGCCGGTGATCGCGCTGGCGCGCGTATGTGACGTCGCGGCGGTGTCGTGGAATGCGCTCGGCCTCAGGAACCCGCCGCTCCACGCGTTCCTCGAGGCCGTGCCGACCAAGGCTGCGGTCGGCGGGCTGAGCGACGCCGCGTTCGCCGATCCAGCGCAGGGCCGGATCGAGGCGCGCGCGGGCGTCGACCGCACGCACGGGCGACGGTGGATCGCGGCGGGCACCTGCACGATCCCGGTCGACTCACGTCCCGACGCGATCGACGCGGCGCGCGAGGCGCTCGGGGCATGAGACCTGGACCGAGGACCCGAAGATGCGCAAGCCGCCGTTCGACCGAGGAGACCTCGGCCTAGCCCGCGAGGCGTATCTCCCGGCGGAACTTCTTCCAATCCGAGGCACGCACCGAGAACAGCGCGTCGGTGACGAGCTGCAGCACGCCGACGCCGAGCACGACCCAGATCGCCCAGGGCTCGAGACCGGCGGAGAGCGCGAACGGGTATGCCGCGAACGGCACGACCTTCGTCACGATCGCGCCGGACGCGTGCATCCACGCGCGCGCGGCCGCGGGCGTCCGCAGGTACGAGGCGTAGTCGATCTTGAACCCCGGCTGCGGCTTCGCCGGCGGCACGGTGAACCAGTGCGTGAAGCGGATCCCGGCCAGCCTGCCGACGATCCAGTGCGCGAGCGTGTGCGTCGTCCCGATGACCGCGCCCATGCCGGCGAGGAACATCAGCTCCTTCCACGGGTGGAGGGCCCAGAACGGCGCCGTCGCCGGAGACCCCGTGAACGTGAGCGCCATGAGGCCGATGCCGACGGCCGCGCCCGCGAGGTCGACGGCGACGCCGAGCGCGGCCGGGAAGCGCAGCCGCACCGTGCGCTCGAACGCGGCGCGGTCGATCCGCGCGATGCGCTCGCCGTAGCGCGCGACGAGCTGGGGGTCGCGCTTCGCGGCGCTCACGGCCTTCCAGAACCCGAGGCTGCTCAGGTCCACCCGCTCGCGCTCCGTGAGCGCGTCCTCGCAGGCGCGCAGGGTCCGCTCGACGTCCGCAGCATCCATCCCTCTTCTCTCCTACTACAGACTCGTAGTAAGAGGGTACGGCAGCGGTCCAGCATCCGCCCTGCCTGCGGGGCTTCGGACGACGCCGGACAGCCCCACCCAGACAGGCGGCGGTCAAGAGGAACGCGTCTGATGTCGATCGGCCTCACTTCACACCTATGATCCGCGTGGGTGAGGCGCACCATCGGAGACGTCCTGGCCGAGGCGCAGGCGCGCCTCCAGCGACTCACTCCGCGCGAGGCATGGGACGCGATGCAGCGTGGGTGGCTTCTCCTCGACACGCGCTCATCGGACGACCGGCAGGAGCGCGGCATCGTCCCCGGTTCCGTCCACGTTCCCCTGAGCGTCCTCGAGTGGCGCGTCGACCCGACGTCCGCGAGCGCGTCGCCCGAGATCGCCGGGCACGAGGATCGTCTGATCCTGATGTGCGCCGGCGGCTACGCGTCGAGCCTCGCCGCGCTGCGGCTGCACGAGATCGGCTTCACCCGTACCACCGACGTGATCGGCGGCTTCACAGCTTGGCTCGAGCAGGGCCTCCCCGTCACACACCTGCGCTAGTAGTATCCGTAGTAGCATCTCGTCGTGAAGAAGCACCTCCCTGCGCCCACCGGCTATGCCAAGATCTCGGCCACCCTGGAGGCTCCCGTCCTGCGGCAGATCCGTGAGCGCACTACGAATGTGAGCGGGTTCCTCAACGAAGCCGCAAAACGCAAGCTGTACTTCGACATGCTCCGCGCGACCGATGAGGAGCTTCGGCGCGAGGGAGTGGAGGTCGACGAG
>JACPEQ010000103.1 GCA_016183435.1 Chloroflexota bacterium | reverse complement strand
CTGGAGCAGTTCGACATCGCCGCGGACAAGCTCCACCTCGATCCGAACATGCGCGGGGTCCTGCGCGAGTGCCAGCGCGAGCTGAGCGTGCATTTCCCGGTGCGCATGCAGGACGGCGTGGTGAAGGTGTTCACCGGCTACCGCGTGCAGCACAACACCTCGCGTGGACCGGGCAAGGGTGGCATCCGCTACCACCCCTCCGTGACGCTGAACGAGGTGAAGGCGCTCGCCATGTGGATGACGTGGAAATGCGCGGTGGTCGGCATCCCGTACGGCGGCGCCAAGGGTGGCGTGATCTGCGACCCCAAGCAGATGACGGCGCAGCAGCTCGAGACGCTCACGCGTCGGTACACGACCGAGATCTCCCTGCTCATCGGTCCGGACCGCGACATCCCGGCGCCGGACGTGAACACGAACGCCCAGACGAGGGCCTGGATCATGGACACGTTCTCGATGCACGCCGGCCACACGGTGCCGGCCGTGGTCACGGGCAAGCCGCTCTCGATCGGCGGTAGCGAGGGCCGCAGCGAGGCGACCGCACGCGGCGCGGTGTACACGATCATCGAGGCGGCCAAGTCGATCGGCCTCGACCTCGACGGCGCGCGCGTCGTCGTCCAGGGGTACGGCAACGCCGGCATGCACTCGGCGAAGCTCATGGCCGAGCTCGGCGCGACGGTCATCGGCGTGTCCGACACCAGCGGAGGCATCCACAACGCGAAGGGCCTCGACGCCACGAAGGTCGAGGCCTTCAAGCGCGAGACCGGACGTGTCCAGGGCCTCCCCGGTGCCGAGCGCATCACGAACACCGAGCTCCTCGAGCTCGACTGCGACGTCCTGATCCCCGCCGCGATCGAGAACCAGATCGGCTCGCACAACGCGCCGAACATCAAGGCCAAGATCGTGGCGGAGGCGGCGAACGGACCGACGAGCCCGGAGGCCGACCGGATCCTCCACGACCGCGGCGTGATGGTCATCCCGGACATCCTCTGCAACGCCGGCGGCGTGACGGTGTCCTACTTCGAGTGGGTGCAGGATCTGCAGAACCTCTTCTGGCGCGAGGCCACGATCAACGCGCGGCTGAAGGAGGTCATGGTGAAGTCGTTCAACGACGTCCTCGACCTCTCGCGCAAGCACAAGGTGGACATGCGTACCGCGGCGTACATGCTCGCCGTCAGCCGCGTCGCCGACGCCACGCTGACGCGGGGGATCTATCCCTAGTACGCTTCGGAAGCGCGTTGCGGGGCTCGGCCGCTTCGAGACGGGGACTCGGATCCGCTCCAGCGGGACGGCGCCCGCCTAGAAGAGGCAGCCGCGGAACAGCTGGTCGCGATCGACCTCGAGACGACCGGGTTCGACCCGGACGTCGATCGCATCATCGAGATCGGCGCCGTGCGCCTCACGGTCGAGCGCGACGGGGCCATCGCCCCTGCCGACCGCTTCGTCACCTTCGTGGACCCCGGCCGCGATCTCGCTGGGGCCATCTCGCGCGTCACCGGCATCCGTGACAGCGACCTGCTCGGTGCTCCGCCGCTGGAGACCGCGATCTCCGGCCTGCGCGACTTCCTGGGCGACGGCGCGACGCTCGTCGGCCACAACGTCGGCTTCGACGCGGCCTTCCTCGAGCGGGCCGGCATGACGGAGCCGATGCCGCGACTGGACACGGCCGAGCTCGCGTCGATCCTGCTGCCCGGGGCGCCCTCCTACGCGCTCCAGAGCCTCGCCGCGGACGAGGCGATCGTCCCCGAGGCCGCTCACCGAGCGCTCCACGACGCGCTGACCTGCGCGAGCGTGCTGGCGGCGCTCTCCCGCCGCGCCCGCGACCTGCCCCCAGTCGTGCTCGAGGAGTGCCGGGCGCAGGCCGATCTCCTCGGTCCCGCGTACGCGCAGTTCTTCGAGCGAGCGCTTCTGTCCAGCTGGGCGCCGGAGCCGCCCAGCGCGAGGCTGGGTGATGTCGCGGGGGGCCGGCGCGATCTCGGCCCGACCGAGCGGAGCCGAGCGGGCGCCGCTGACGGACGACCGATCGACAAGGAAGAGGTCTCGACCGGCGCCCGCGCGACGGAGAGAGGGACGAGACGCGACGGCCCCCCAGCGGGTGCGTCACCCGGCCGAGCGCTGGTCCATGAGGCGTTCGCCCAGCTCGAGCGAGCATGGCCCGGATTCGAAGAGCGTCCGGAGCAGCGGCAGCTTGCCGAAGCGATCGAGGCCACGATGGACGCCGGAGGCGTGCTCGTCGCCGAAGCCGGGACCGGCACCGGCAAGTCGCTCGCGTACCTCGTTCCCGCGCTGCGTCGCGCCGCGATGGGGGAGCGCGTCATCGTGAGCACACACACGCTCCCGCTGCAGGAGCAGCTGATGCGCAAGGACCTCCCGGCGCTGCAGGCCGCGCTCGGGACGGACCTGCCGGTCGCGATGCTCAAGGGCCGATCCAACTACCTGTGCCCGCGACGGTGGCAGATCTTCCGGACCGCGGCGTCGACGCGCGACGAGGTGCGCCTCGCCCTGAAGACGCTGGTGTGGCGGAGCGTCACCGAGAGCGGGGATCGCTCGGAGCTGAACCTCATGGGCGGCGAGGGGCAGCTGTGGCCGCGGATCTCATCGGACGATGAGACGTGCGATGGCCGCCGCTGCGCGCGCGTTGCCGGCGGGTGCTACCTGCAGCGCGCCCGCGAGCGAGCGGCGCAGGCCGGCATCGTCGTCGTGAACCACGCGCTGCTCCTCTACGACGCGCGGATGCAGAGCACCCTGCTGCCGGAGGCGCAGCACGCCGTCGTCGACGAGGCGCATCACCTCGAAGACGTCGCGTCGGACGTCTTCGGCTTCCGCCTGGAGGACTCGCGCCTCCGCCGCGACCTCGACCGCGTCGCGCGATCACCGCTGGTGCTCGCCGCGCTGCGCGGCGAGCGCGCCCCGTACGCGGAGGCGCTGCGCGTCGAGGTCGACAGCGCGCGCGAGCGCGCCACCGAGACGTTCGCCACGCTCGCCGCCCTGCTGCCCGCGAACGCTCCCGGCGGTGAGGACAAGATGCGCGTGACCGGCGCCCTGCGGTCCGGCGACGAGCGCTGGCTGCCGGTGGAGCTCGCGGCGGAACGGCTCGAGGACGCGCTCGCCGGGATCATGAGCGAATGCGACCGGCTCGAAGCGAGAGCGACGGCCGAGGAGGAGGACGAGCGCGACGAGCTGGCGGGCGCGGCGGTCGAGATCCTCGGGACGCGCCTCGCGATCACCCGCGGCATCCATGACGTGCGACCGGGCGACATCGTGTGGCTGGCGCTACAGGCCGACCGCACGACGGGCCTCTACGTCGCGCCGGAGCACGTGGGCGCGACGCTGCGGCGCTCGCTCGTCGATCGCTTCCGGTCGGTGACGATGACGTCGGCGACGCTCGCCGTCGCAGGCTCGCTGGGCTTCGCGCTCGATCGCTTCGGCGTTCGCGACCTCGCCGCGGCGCTGGTGCTGGGCTCGTCGTTCGACCACGCCGGGCGGTCGGTGCTCATCGTGCCCACGGACGTCGCGTACCCGAGCGACCCCGCGTTCGCGTCGGACGTCGCGCTGACCGTCGAGGAGATCGCGCGAGCGATCGGCGGGCGGACGCTGGCGCTCTTCACGTCGCACAAGGCGATGCGCGACGTCGCGAAGCTGCTCGAGCCTCTCGAGGAGGAAGGCCTCGCTGTGCTCGTGCAGGGCCTCGGCGGCTCCCGCCGGGCGATCGTCGAGCGGTTCATGCAGGGCGGCGCGGTGCTCCTCGGGACGCAGTCGTTCTGGGAAGGCGTCGACCTGCCGGGCGACGTGCTGCGGTGCGTGGTCATCGCGAAGCTCCCGTTCGCCGTTCCCGACGACCCCCTCGTCGCCGGCCGGGCGGAGCGCTACGACGACCCCTTCCGCGAATTCCAGCTGCCCCAGGCGGCGCTGCGCCTTCGGCAGGGCTTCGGCCGGCTGCTGCGGACGCGCACCGATCGGGGCGCGGTCGTCCTGATGGACCGCCGCGTGATCGAGCGCGAGTACGGCCCGACGTTCATCTCGTCCCTGCCGGACGTGCGCGTCCGCCGGGTCCGGCGCGATTCCGTGGCCGACCTCGTGGCCAGTTCCGACCTCGCTCGCGGATGAACCGCTCGCTCTGCCCGGGTGCTCGACCTCGTCGCTTCGCGCCTCGGTCTGCGCGCCCGGGGTACGGGTAGGCTTCACTCACATGGACGAGCGTCAGGCGCGCGCGCTCGACGGCTGGCTCGCCGGGCTGCCGGCTGAGACCGTCCAGCGGTACTTCCTGCTGCTCGACGAGCTCTGCCGGGGGCTCGACGTGTCAAGGCACGAGCAGTTCGGCTTCCTGCGCCTTCGGGCGGAATTCGAGACTTCCGGCGAGATCTTCGGGTGCACGGTGGAGGAGCTCCGGGACCGCGTCGCCCTGCGGCTGCCGGAGGGCGTACGGAAGGGGCAGGACCGCCCGCGAACGCCGCTGGAGACACTGCGGGAGCAGGTCCACCGCCGCGGCCACCCCGACTTCCGCTGATACGGCGCCGAACGTTCCCTGCTGGGCGATCGTTCTAGACTCGCGACCGAGCGAGCAAGGCGTGTGCCTGCGTGGGCCGTTCGGATGAGAGGAGGTGAGCCAGGTGCTCGAGTTCATCCGTGACGACGAAGGCCAGGGCCTCGTGGAGTACGCACTCATCATTGCTGTCATCGCCATCGCCGTCATCGTCGCCATGATCTTCCTTCGCGGCCAGCTCCAGAACATCTTCAGCAACATCGGCAACAACCTCACGTAGTCCGATCGGACACGGAGATGTGAGAGCCCGCTGGGTGACCCGGCGGGCTCTTCCGTTTCGGGCCGATCGGAGCCGGGCCGGGCCGTCCGGGGCGTCTCCAGCCGACGACGTCGTGCGCCGACCCGATGCCATCCCGGGGGTTAGACTGGATCTGGACCGAGCGCGACGCTCGGTACTTCGCACGCCGTGCCGACTCCCTGGCTATCGAACGGGCGCACGGCGGAGGGAATAAGGGAGATCCGACGTGGCCGTTGTCACCATGAAGCAGCTCCTGGAGTCCGGGGTCCACTTCGGGCACCAGGCGCGCCGCTGGAACCCCAAGATGCGCCGTTTCATCTTCATGGAGCGGAACGGCATCCACATCATCGACCTGCAGCAGACCCTCACGCGGATCGAGGACGCCTACGCGTTCGTCCGCGATCTGGCCGCGAGCGGCGGGACGGTCCTCTTCGTCGGCACGAAGAAGCAGGCGCAGGAGTCGATCTCCGAGGAATCGAAGCGCTGCGGCATGCCCTACGTGAACCAGCGCTGGCTCGGCGGCTTCCTCACGAACTTCGTCACGATCCGCAAGCGCATCGACCGCCTGAACGAGCTGATCGAGCGCAAGGAGCGCGGCGACTTCGCGGCGCTGCCGAAGAAGGACGCGCAGGTCCTCGAGGACCAGCTCACGCAGCTCGACCGGTTCTTCTCGGGCGTGCGCGAGATGAAGCGCCCGCCCGCGGCCGTGTTCGTCGTCGATCCGCACCGTGAGCACATCGCGGTGGACGAGGCGCGGCGTCTCGAGGTCCCGATCATCGCGATGGTCGACACCAACTGCGACCCCGACCTGATCGACGTGATCATCCCGGCGAACGACGACGCGATCCGGGCCGTCAAGCTCATCTGCCAGAAGGTGGCCGACGCGGTGATCGAGGGCCGCGCGGAGTTCGACGCCGGCCGCAAGGAGACCGCCACGCCGGAGGAGATGGGGTATGCGCCCGTGCCGGCCGGCGAGCTCGAGGTGGGCGTTCCGCGCGCGCGCCGCACGCCGCGCGTGTACGAGCCCGAGGAGGAAGAGGAGTACCCGATCGGCGGCTATGCCGAGGAGGCCGCGGAGGCGGCCGACGCCTCGCTGCAGCCCGAAAGCGCACCCGCGAGCGACGAGTCCATCGCCGCACCGGCTGCCGACGCGACCGGCACGATGCCGGCGAGCGAGCCCGCACCGGCGGCGAGGGCGCCTGCGGCCAGAGGCGGCGCCGGAACGGCGACCGCCGAGAAGAGAGAGACCGCGCCGCGCAAGACCACCAAGAGGACGGAGCCATGACACAGCTAGGCGGGGGGCAGGCCCCCCGCCGACCCCCCACGTCGGTGTCGAGCACGGACGTCCAGCGCCTCCGCTCGGAGACGGGCGCGGGCGTGATGGACTGCAAGCGCGCCCTCGAAGAGACCGGAGGCGACTTCGAGAAAGCGCGCGAGGTCCTGCGCCAGAAGGGGCTGGCCGCCGCGGCGAAGCGTGCCGGCCGCGAGGCCCTGCAGGGCGTCGTCGAGTCCTACATCCACTCGGGTGGACGGATCGGCGCGCTCGTCGAGCTGAGCAGCGAGACCGACTTCGTCGCGGCGACCGCGGAGTTCCGCGAGCTCGCGAAGAACATCGCCATGCAGATCGCCGCGATGTCGCCCATCGTCGTGTCCGAGGACGAGCTCGCGCCGGAGGCGCGCACCGAGCTGGTCAAGGAGCACGGGGACGAGAAGAAGGCCCTCGAGGCCGCCGTCCTGCTGAAGCAGCCATACATCCGTGACCAGAGCAAGACGGTCGGCGACCTCGTCACGGCCATCGCCGCGTCGACCGGCGAGAACGTCCGCGTGCGCCGCTTTGCCCGCTTCCAGCTCGGCACGCCGGCCTAGACTCCGCTGCCGGACGTGGAGCGATGATCCAGGGGTGGAAGGGGGCGGAGCCCCCTGCGAGAAGAGGAGGCGGCTTTGCCGCCTAAATACAAGCGCGTCCTGCTGAAGCTGAGCGGCGAGGCGCTGCAAGGCGACCGTAGCTTCGGCATCAGCCCGACGTACACGCGCTACCTCGCCGATGAGATCCGCTCCATCCACGAGCTCGGCGTCGAGACCGCGATCGTCCTCGGCGGTGGCAACTGGATGCGCGGAGCGTCGGTCGCGGAGCAGGGCATCGAAGAGGCCACGGCGCACTACATGGGCATGCTCGCAATGGTCATCAATGCCCTCGCGCTGCAATCGCAGCTCGAGGCGGTCGGGATCCAGGCGCGCGTGCAGTCGGCGCTCGAGATCCGGGCCGTCGCGGAGCCCTACATCCGCCGCCGGGCGATCCGCCACCTCGAGAAGGGCCGTGTGGTCGTCTTCGGGGCGGGGACGGGCAACCCGTTCTTCACGAGCGACACGGCGGCGGCGCTGCGCGCGGCGGAGATCGACGCGAACGTGATCCTCATGGGCAAGAACAAGGTCGACGGCGTGTACGACGCCGACCCACGCGTCGTGCCGACCGCACGCAAGTACGCGAAGCTGACGTACCAGGAGATGCTGGAGAAGAAGCTCACCGTGATGGACCAGACCGCCGCCGCGCTCGCGGCGGAGCGCGACATCGAGATCCTCGTCTTCGACATATCGGCCGCCGGCGCGCTGCGCCGCGCGGTCCTCGGCGAGCGCATCGGTACGCTGGTGCACTCCTGAGATGACGGAGACGACGCTCGCGCAGATCATCCCCCAGACCGAGACACGCATGAAGAAGGCGATCGAGGCGCTGCGGCACGAGCTGACGACGATCCGGACGGGTCGCGCGGCCCCCGCGCTCGTCGAGGGCCTGGAGGTCGAGGCCTACGGGTCACCGATGCCGCTCATCCAGCTCGCGCAGATCCATGCGCCGGAGCCCCGGACCATCCAGATCCAGCCGTACGACCGCAACCTCATCAAGCCGATCGAGAAGGCGATCCTCGCGAGCGACCTCGGCCTGACGCCGAGCAACGACGGCCAGGTGATCCGCCTGCCGATCCCCGCGCTCACCGAGGAGCGCCGGAAGGACCTGGTGAGGCTGCTGCACAAGAAGGTGGAGGAGGGCCGGGTCGAGATCCGGACCCTCCGCCGCCACTCGCACGACGAGATGCGCAAGAAGGAGAAGGACGCGGGCATCTCCGCGGACGAGTTCAAGCGCCTGGAGCAGCAGCTCCAGAAGCTCACCGACCGCTACATCCTCCAGGTCGACGAGCTCGGCGAAGCCAAGGAGAAGGAGATCATCCAGGTATAGCGGTGGCCTCGGACGCGGTCCCGCGCCACATCGCGATCGTCATGGACGGCAATCGCCGCTGGGCGCGCCAGCGCCGTCTGCCGGCGATCGCCGGACATCGGCAGGGCGTCGAGACGATCCGCCGTACGCTACGGCACGCGCGCGAGCGCGGCGTCCGCTACCTCACCCTCTACTCGTTCTCCACCGAGAACTGGAAGCGCGATCCCTCCGAGGTCGAGGCGCTCATGCGGCTGCTCGAAGAGACGATCCTCCGCGAGACCGACGCGCTGGTGCGCGACCGCGTCCGCCTTCGCGTCATCGGCCGTATCGGCGAGCTCTCGGAGCGGCTGCAGCAGGCGATCGCCGGCGCGATCCACGCGACCGAGTGCGGGACGGACACGATGACCATCGCCTTCAACTACGGCGGCCGGGCCGAGATCGTCGACGCGGTGCGCGCCATCGCGCGAGACGGCCTCGCGCCCGACGCGATCGACGAGGCCGCGATCGCGCGCCGGCTGTACGCGCCCGACATCCCGGATCCGGACCTGTTCATCCGGACCGGCGGGGAGCTGCGCGTGTCGAACTTCCTGCTGTGGCAGGTCGCATACGCCGAGATGTGGGCGACGCCGGTGCTGTGGCCCGACTTCTCGGTACAGGACCTCGACGACGCGCTCGCGGCGTACGCGTCCCGAGAGCGACGCTTCGGCCGTTGACCGGCCTTCGTCGCCGGACCGCGACAGCGATCGTCTATGCCGGGGTGGTCCTCGCCGCGATCCTCGCGCCACTCCCGGTCTTCGGACTGCTGTTGGCGGTCGCACTGGTGCTCGCGGGGCGGGAGCTCACCGCCCTGCGCCGCGCCGGCGGCGTCGTGGCGATCGAGGGCGCGCTGCTCATCGCCGGCCTCGCGTCGCTCTTCGGGCTCAGAGCCGCGGGAGCGACGTTGAACGCGCACGGCTGGGATCCGACGGTGCCGGCATGGCTCTTCCTCGCGATCCTGCCGACATGGGCGGCCGACGTCGCCGCGTACGCCGTCGGATCCGTGTTCGGCCGGCGGAAGCTCGCCCCACGCATCAGCCCCGGCAAGACGTGGGAAGGGACCATCGGTGGCTTCTTCGCGGCGGCCATCGCCGCGTTCGGCGTCGGCGCGTTCTTCGGCTTGCCTCGCGCATCCGTCGCTCTCGTCGTCGTCGCGATCGGTCCGGTCGCGCTCGCCGGCGACCTCTTCGAGTCCTACCTGAAGCGTCGGGTCGGCGCCAAGGACTCGGGTGCGCTCCTGCCGGGGCATGGGGGCGTCCTCGATCGCATCGACGGCCTCATCGCGGTCGCGCCTCTCGTGGCGGTCGCGCTCTATCTCGCTTCGAGTCTGGGATGATGGCCTGGTGACCCCCACACGTCTCGCGATCCTTGGCGCGGCGGGTTCCATCGGGCGGCAGGCGCTCGACGTCGTGGAGGCGCATCCCGATCGGCTGCGCGTGACGCGGACGGGTCACCGCGGCGACGATCTCGTCGCGCTCGCGACGGCGCACGATGTCGACCTCGTCCTCGTGGCGACGCCGGGGATCGCCGGGCTCGACGCGACGATCGCCGCGCTGGAAGCAGGGAAGCGCGTGGCGCTGGCGAACAAGGAAGTCCTCGTCGTCGGCGGCCACCTCGTCCGTGCTCTCAGCGGCGGGGCGGGGGAGCGGCTGCGCCCCGTCGACAGCGAGCACTGCGCGCTGTGGCAGTGCCTGGCCGGCGTGCGCATGGAGGACGTCGCGCGGGTCACGCTCACCGCGTCGGGCGGAGCGTTCCGCGACACGCCGCTCGACGAGCTGGGCAGCGTCACGCCCGAGCGCGCGCTGCGGCATCCCACCTGGCGGATGGGTCCGAAGGTGACGATCGACTCGGCGACGCTCGTGAACAAGGGCTACGAGGTGATCGAGACGCACTGGCTCTACGGGCTGCCGTACGACCGCATCGACGTCGTCATCCATCCGGAGAGCGTCGTCCACGCCCTCGTCGAGCTCGTCGACGGGAGCGTCGTCGCGCAGCTCGCCGAGCCGGACATGCGCCTGCCCATCCAGTACGCGCTGCTCTGGGATCACGCGCCCGGCCCCGCGCGGCGGCTCGACCTCACCCGGACGCGCGACCTGCGCTTCCGGGGCCCGCCGGATCCCGAGCGCTATCCGTGCCTTGACCTCGTCCTCGCGACGGCACGCGGCCGCGATCGGCGCGCGCTGATCGGGCTCTCCGCCGCGGATGAGATCGCGGTCGATCGCTTCCTTGCGGGCGACCTCCCGTTCAGTGGGATCGCCGACATCCTGCGCCGCGGTGCTGAGCTCGTCGGGGGCCCGGCCGGCGGAGATCCGCCATCACTGGCCGAGATCCACGCCGTCGATCGTGCCGTGCGCCTCGCGCTGAGCGACGCGGCCGTGGCGATGGGCTGACAGGGAGGTGCAGATCTTCAACGACGTCCGCACGCTGCTGCTGTTCCTCCTCACCTTCACGGTGATCATCGCCGTGCACGAATTCGGGCACTACATCACGGCGCGCCTGCTGGGCATGAAGGTGCTCGAGTTCGCGTTCGGCTTCCCGCCTCGCCTCCTCGCGATCACGAAGAGCGGGATCGACTACAGCATCAACGCGATCCCGTTCGGCGGATTCGTGCGGATCCTCGGCCAGGACGACTTCGCGATCCGGCAGGCGGGTGAGGGCGAGCCCGGCTCGTTCACGTCGAAGCCGTGGTGGGCGCAGGCGATCGTCCTCGCCGCGGGCGTGTTCATGAACCTCGTCCTCGCGCTCGTCGTGCTGACCGCGGCGTTCGCGTTCGGCGGCCCGGTCCCGACGGGCGACGTGCGGGTCGAGGAGGTCAAGGCCGGCTCACCCGCTGAAGAGGCCGGGATCCAGGCGAAGGACATCGTCCGCGAAGTGGACGGTGCGCCGGTCAAGGAGTCGCAGGAGCTCGTCCGCTACACGCGCGCCCACCGTGGCCAGATCATCACGCTCGTCGTGGAGCGCGGTGGCCAGCGGCTCCCGCCGGTGGAGATCGAGGCGCGGCGGCGGCCGCCGGAGGGCGAAGGGCCGCTGGGGATAGTGCTCATCGACGCGACGGCGCCGATGCGCGGCGGCCTGCCACAGGCCTTCGCCAACGCGTGGACGCTGACCGGCGACATCGTCCGGCAGATCGCCGCGCTGCCGGGCCAGCTGCTGAACCCGCCGGAGGAGACGCCTGAGGCGCCTCAGATCGGGGGGCCGATCGAGATCCTGCGCGTGACCGGCGAGGTGAGCCGCTTCGGCGTCGCCGCGATCCTCCGGCTGATCGGCGTGCTGTCGATCAACCTCGCCGTCCTGAACATCATCCCGTTCCCCGCGCTCGACGGCGGGCGCCTGCTCTTCGTGCTCGTCGGCGGCATCTTCCGCAAGCGCCTCTCGCCGCAGGTCGAGGCGGCGATCCACGCCGTCGGGTTCATCCTGCTCCTCGGCGTGCTCGTCGCGGTCAGCATCGCGGACATCCGTCGGCTCATCGGCGGCTAGATGCAGCGGCGGGCTCGACCTACCCGGGCGCGCAGACCGGCATGACCGACGCCGTCATCGACGTCCGCGGCCTGACGAAGGTCTACAGGGTCCACGAGCGCCAGGAGGGCCTCGGGGCGGCCGTGCGCTCCATCTTCAACAGGAAGTTCCGCGAGGTCCCGGCCGTCACCGACGCGACCTTCCGCATCGAGGCGGGCGAGGTCGTCGGCTTCCTCGGGCCGAACGGGGCGGGGAAGACCACGACGCTGAAGATGCTCTCGGGCCTGCTCTATCCCACCTCCGGCGGGGCGCGCGTGGTCGGACACGTTCCCTGGCGGCGGGACGCCGACTTCCTTCGTGCCATCACGCTGCTGATGGGCAACCGGACGCAACTGGTATGGGACATCGCCGCGGCGGACTCGCTGCGGGTGCTGCAGGAGATCTACCGCATCCCGGAGGATCGGTACCGCGCCACGCTCGGCGAGCTCACGGATCTCCTCGAGCTCGAGCCGCTCCTGCACAAGCCCGTGCGCGATCTCAGCCTCGGCGAGCGGATGAAGGTCGAGTTCGCCGCGGGGCTCATCCACTCGCCGCGCGTCGCGTTCCTCGACGAGCCGACCCTGGGGCTCGACGTCTCGATGCAGTCGCGCATCCGCCGCTTCGTCGCCGAGCACAACCGGCGGGCGGGGACCACGGTCATCCTCACGAGCCACTACATGGACGACGTGGTCGCGCTGTGCAAGCGCGTCATCGTCATCCACCACGGCCGGCTGCTGTACGACGGGCAGCTGGGCGAGCTCGCGCAGCGCATGGCGCCCTACAAGGTCATCACGGTCGCCCTGCGCGACGGCGCCGCGAGCGCCTTCCTGGACGAGCTCGGGACCGTGACGTCGCGCGACGAGGCGAGCGTGACGCTCCACGTGCCGCGCGAGTCCGCCCCAGAGCGGACCGCGCGCATCGTGCGCGACCTCGAGGGCAGCCTCGCCGACATCTCCGTCGAGGATCCGCCCATCGAGGAGGTCATCGACCGCGTCTTCGCGGGGGAGCGCATGCCCGAGGCGCTGGCGGCCACATGATCCAGATCTACCGTGCGCTGCTGATCCAAGCGTTCCAGCAGATGGCGCAATACCGCGTCGCGATGTTCCTCTACGCTCTGTTCTCCTTCATCAGGCCGATCATCTTCCTGGCCGCGTGGCTCGCGGTCGCGGAGTCGCAAGGCGGTCGCCTCGGTGCGCTCTCGAGCTCCGACCTGGCGGCGTACTTCGTCATCACGATCGTCGTCACTCACGCGACGCAGGCCTGGGACTTCTTCGAGTTCGAGTGGGAGATCCGTCAGGGCCGGCTCTCGCCCAAGCTTCTGCGGCCGCTGCACCCGATCCACTACTCGATCACAGGGAACATCCTGTGGAAGCTCCAGACCTCCCTCGCGGTCGTGCCGGTCGCGATCCTCATCGCGATCACGTTCGACGCTCGCTTCACGACGACCCCGTCTCATCTGGTCCTCGGTGCCGTCAGTACCGCCCTCGGCGCGGCACTCGCGTTCACGTTCGGCTGGGTATTCGCGAGCGTCGCGTTCTGGACGACGCGTGTCCACGCGGTCGTGACGCTCTACCAGCGCGCGGCGTTCATCTTCTCGGGCCAGATCGCGCCCCTGGCGCTGCTGCCGGGGCCGCTCCTGGCGGTCGCGTATGCGCTCCCGTTCGCGTACATGCTCGGCGTCCCGTCGGACATCCTCCGCGGCGGTCCGGACATCGCGACGGCGCTGCTCATGATCGGCGGTCAGGTCGTCTGGCTCGCGATCGCGATCGGCGTCTACCGCATCGTGTGGAGCGCCGGCCTTCGGCAGTACACGGCGGTCGGCGCCTGATGGACCGCTACCTGCGTCTCCTGCGTCTGTTCGTCCGCACCGAGCTCCAGTTCGCGCTCGAGTACCGCGTGAACCTCGCGCTCGAGATCATGCAGATGGTCGTCGTCGCCGGCACGAGCCTGGCGGCCGTGCTGATCCTCTTCGCCTACACGGAGGTCATGAACGGGTGGACGCTCGGCCAGATGGTCGTCTTGCTCGGCGTGTACTACATCGTCCAGGGAGTGGAGGAGCTCGTGATGCAGCCGAGCTTCCAGAAGTTCATGGAGCACGTCCGCGACGGCACGCTCGACTTCATCCTCCTGAAGCCGGTGAGCAGCCAGTTCATGGTGAGCTTCCGCCACTTCCAGACGGTGCAGACCCTCCAGGTGCTGCTCGGCCTCGTCATCACCGGGCTCGGCCTCGCGCAGCTGGCGGCCACGGTCACCCTCACGTCGGCCGGGGCCTTCGCCTTCACGCTCGCTTGCGGCCTCGTGCTCATCTACGCGCTCCTGCTCGTGCTCAGCACGCTCGCCTTCTGGTTCGTGCGCGTCGACAACATCCTCGCGATCTTCTGGGCGTTCATCGACGCGGGCCGCTTCCCGATCGACATCTACCCGGGGTGGCTGCGCATCACGATGTCGACCGTCATCCCCGTCGGCATCGCCGTCACGGTCCCTGCCAAGGCGATCGCCGGGCTCGTCGACCTGCAGACCGTCGGGCTCATCTTCCTCGCGACGGCCGTGGCCTGGATGGTGTCGCGCGCGTTCTGGAAGCGCGGCCTGCGCGCCTACACGGGGGCCAGCGCGTGAGGTGCGCTACCTGGCGCGCGAGCCGAAGGCGTCGACCATCCTCGTCGGTCGCCGGCTCGGGTCGACGGCACGGAACGGCAGGGCGATCAGCCCAGGGGGAACCAGCGCTCGCGCACTGGAAAGATGTACCGGTCCGTCAGGACGTTCAGGAAGCGGCGCGCTTCGACGAAGCGATCCGCAACGTCGGCGACCACGTCCGCCTCGGCCGCGTAGCGGCTCGCGGCGCGGTAGCTGACGCGGCCGAGCCACTCGAGCACGGTGACGCCGCCCTCGTCGAAGGCGCCTGCCGCGACCGGCGGCGCGCCGACGCGGCCCGCCACCTCCTCGATCGCGCGGACGACCCTCACCAGGTGCCGCGGCTCCATCGGCTCACGGCCCGCGTGGTCCGGGAAGACGCCGGCGAGGAACAGCGCGAGATCTCCGAGCCTGCGCACCGCCGCCGCGCGCCGCGGCTCGGGCAGCGCTTCGATCACCTCCGCGAGCCAGACCGGATCGAGCTCGCTGTACCGCCGCTTGCGCCAGCCCCGCGGGGTCCGTGCCCACAGCCTGCCGCTGGCCACGCGCGTGTAGGACGCGAGCAGCTCCGCCAGGAACAGCCGGCGTTCTGCTGCGGCGGCGAAGTCTCGGAGCGACTCCGTGTCGAATACCGGCAGCCGCTCGCCGGGGCCGGTCCACTCCGAGACGAACGCGAGCGTGCCGAGATCCGCTCTGGTGCGGTCGATGAGCGATCCGAACGTCCGGAGCGGGGATGCGCTGGGATCGAGATCGAAGGGCGATGTCATGTCACCGACGGACCGTCAGCTGGCCGGCGACCCTCAGGTGAACGCGCCACTGCCGCATCCCGAGCCGCAGACGCAGCCCGCCGATGCGACGAGCGACACGAGGCGCTCGGGCTCGCGCGCGCCGCAGCGCGGACATGACGGCCGTTCGGCCTTCATCGGCATGAGCTTCTCGAAGACCGCTCCGCATCGAGGGCACCGGTACTCGTATATCGGCATCACCTCAACAATACGAGAGCCGCGCGCTCAGGCGGGCCATCGCACGCGTGAGCAGTACGCTTGACGGGTATGGACGCCGCGCCGCTGAAGATCGACCTGACTCCGCCGTCCGAGCGGCCGGGCCCTCGCCCGCGCCGCGCGAGCAAGCGCGTCTACGTCGGGGGGACGTCGATCGGCGGCGACGCGCCGGTCCGGGTGCAGTCGATGTGCACCACCCTGACGCACGACCTCGCGGCGACGACCGCGCAGATCGAGCGCCTCCAGGAGGCGGGCTGCGAGATCGCGCGCGTGGCCGTCCCCGACAAGCGCGCGGCCGAGGCGCTGCCGGAGCTGGTCCGCCGGAGCATCCTGCCGGTCGTCGCGGACATCCACTTCGACTGGCGTCTTGCCATGGCCGCCCTCGATGCCGGGGTCCACAAGCTGCGGCTCAACCCCGGGAACATCCACAACAAGGAGGGCGTGCGCGAGGTCGTGCGCAAGGCCAGGGAGCGCGGCACCCCGATCCGGATCGGCGTGAACCATGGGTCCATCGGCGACCGCGCACCCGACGAGACGAGGGACGAGGCCCAGCGGATGGTGGACCTGGCGATGAGCGAGATCGGCATCCTCGAGAGCCTCGACTTCACCGACGTCGTCGTGAGCGTCAAGGCCTTCGACGTGCCGACGATGATCGCGGCCTACCGCCGCCTGGCGAAGCTCGTCCCGTACCCGCTCCACCTCGGCGTCACCGAGGCGGGGACCCTGGTGTCCGGCTCCATCCGCTCGACCGCGGGGATGAGCGTCCTCCTCTACGAGGGCATCGGCGACACCATCCGCGTGTCCCTGTCCGAGGACCCGGTCATGGAGGTCACGGCGGGGTTCGACATCCTCAAGTCGCTGGGCCTGCGCGACCAGGGCCTCACGCTCGTCGCCTGCCCGTCTTGCGGCCGTGCCGACATCGACCTCATCCCGCTGGCCAAGGTGGCCGAGGAGCGCCTGCGGGCGCTGCCGCACCCGATGAAGGTGGCCGTGATGGGCTGCGAGGTGAACGGCCCCGGCGAGGCGAAGGACGCCGACGTCGGCATCGCCGGGGGCGTGGGGAAGGGGGCCATCTTCCGCAAGGGCAAGGTCGTCGGCGTCCACCCCGAGTCGGAGCTCTTGGACGCCCTGATGGCCGAAGTGGACAAGATCCTGGTGGAGAACGGGCTCGAGCCGTACTCGGACAAGGCGCCCAAGCTCAGCCACGAGGGGCAGCTCACCCCGGGGAGGTCGGTCCCGGCGGGTCAGCGAGGCTAGACCGACACCGAACTCGGTATCCGACCGGCCGAAGTTGAGCCGAAAAGGCCATCACTTCCGGCGGATCCGGCGTTAGCATCGGCGGGGCCCACATATGAGCATCGCCGAACTGACGAGCCTCCCCGGGCTCGTCCTTCTACAGCACGCGACGATCGGGGACGTCGATCTCTCCAAGGCGACGTTCGACCGCATCGCGCCGAGCGCCTGCACGTTCGTTCGGTGCGACTTCCGGCAGGCGACCCTCGATCGGCGGCTGCTGCCGCTCTTCAAGGCGCGCCAGCGCAACGTGTTCCGCGAGTGCCGCTTCGACGGTGCCGACCTGCGGTCCATCGATCCGGGCGCGTCTCGCTTCGAGCGATGCGTCTTCGACGGCGCGGACATGCAGGGCTGGAACGCGGTCGCTGCCGAGTTCGTCGAGTGCCACTTCGCGGGGCGCGTCTGGCACGCGCGCTTCTACGGTCGGCCCTGGGGACCGACGGCCACCGACCTCGATCCGCATCGCACGGTGAACGAGTTCCGCGGGAACGACTTCCGCGACGCCGAGCTCGTCGACGTCGCATTCCTCATGGGCATCGACATCAGCAAGCAGCGCTGGCCCGAGAGCGACGACTACGTTCGCCTCGACCGGATCCATCAGCGTCTCACGCGTGGTCGTGCCGAGATCCTCCGCTGGAAGGATCTCGAGGCACGAGGCGAGGCGCTGGAGATGGTGCAGGCCCTGTCGTTCCTGTACATGGCACAGAACGACGTCGTCGCGCGCCGCTCCGAGCCGGGTGTATCCGCACAGCCCGAGGTCCAGCGCAAGGTGTGGAGCACGCTGGCTGGGGTGCTCTAGGCTAGTCGTCCCTCGGGCGCGCAGACCGAGACGCCGCAGCGGCGAGGTCGAGCACCCGAGCCCAAGCGAGGGGTCCCCCCGAGCGAGGGTCGGAAGAGGATCCTCGGAGTCCCACACATGAGACAGTCACATCTCTTCGGTCGCACGCTCCGCGAAGCGCCATCGGACGCCCAGACACCAGGGCATCAGCTCATGCTGCGTGCCGCGATCGCGCGCCCGCTCGCCGCCGGCCTGTACACGCTGCTACCGCTCGGGTTCCGTGTCGCGAAGAAAGTCGAGCGGATCATCCGTGAGGAGATGGACCGGATCGGTTGCCAGGAGATGGAGATGCCGGTCCTCGCACCCGCCGATCTATGGAAGGAGACCGGTCGCTGGGACCTGATGGATGACCACCTGTTCAAGCTGCGGGACCACGGCGGCCGTGAGTTCCTCGTGAGCTACACGCACGAGGAGGTCGTCACGCATCACGCGCGCAATGAGATCCAGTCGTATCGGCAGCTGCCGGTCATGGTCTACCACTTCCGCGCCAAAGGACGGGATGAGGCTCGGCCTCGCGCGGGGCTCCTCCGGGTCCGCGAGTTCGTCATGAAGGACGCGTACTCGATCGACGCGGACTGGGGCGGGCTTCGCAAGAGCTACCAACTGCAGCACGACGCTTATCAGCGGATCTTCGACCGTTCCGGCGTTCGGGCGATCGCGGTGGAGGGCGATGCCGGCCTGATGGGCGGCGACATCGCGCACGAGTTCCAGGTCCTCACCGATGCGGGTGAAGACGTGATCCTCATCTGCACACAGTGCGATCACAGGGCGAACCGCGAGGCGGCGACCCGGCGCGTGGACGAGGCCGTCAAGGCGGACCGCCTGCCGGCGCCCGAGCCCTTTCACACTCCGCAGACCACGACGATCGAGCAGCTGCGTGAGCGGTACGGCTTCGCCCCGAGCGACCTCCTCAAGACGGTGCTGCTGCGCTCGGCCGACGGGGTCGTCGCCGTCGTGGTGCCGGGCGACCGCGAGGTGAGCGAGCCGAAGCTCCGGCGCATCCTGGGCGTCGGGGACATCAAGTTCGCGAACGAGGCCGACTTCGCCGCGGCTGGCGGGGTCGCCGGCTACGTCGGGCCCGTGGGCCTCAAGGCGCGCACGCTGGTCGACGTGTCCGTGGAGCCGCGGGCCTACGTGGCCGGCGCCAACCAGGCCGACCATCACCTCCGGAACGTGGTACCCGGACGCGACTTCGACGGCGAGCGCGTCGACGCGCACGACGTCCGCTCCGGCGACCACTGCCCCAAGTGCGGCGGGCTGCTCGAGGCGAAGCGCGGCATCGAGGTGGGCAACATCTTCCAGCTCGGCACCTACTACTCCTCGAAGATGAACGCGACGTACCTCGCCGAGGACGGCACCCGCAAGGTGTTCGTCATGGGGTCGTATGGCATCGGCGTCGGTCGCCTCGTCCAGACGATCATCGAGACGCACCGCGACGACCGCGGGATCCTCTGGCCGATCAGCGTCGCGCCCTTCGAGACCCACGTCGTCGCGCTTCCGATGAAGGACGAGGCCGTGCGCGCCACGGCCGAGGCCCTCGTGGCCGATCTCGAGCGCGAGGGCGTCGAGGTCCTCTACGACGACCGCGACGAGTCCGCTGGCGTGAAGTTCGCCGACGCCGACCTCATCGGCATCCCGTTCCGCGTGACCGTCAGCGCGCGGGGACTGAAGGCCGGCACCGTCGAGGTGAAGCCGCGCGAGCGGACGGAGGTCGAGAACGTCCCGGCCGCATCGGCCGTCGCGCGCATCGCCACGCTCGTGCGAGAAGCGAGGGCGCGGTACTCATGACCGAAGCGCGCGCGGTCGCGGCGCAAGCGCGCGACGACGATCGCTCGCTCGAGCAAACGCTGCGGCCGCGCCGCTTGACCGACGACGAGTACATCGACCAGCGCAAGGTCAAGGAGCAGCTGCGCATCCTCATCGAGGCGGCGCGCCGCAGGTCAGAAGCGCTGGAGCACGTCGCGCTCTACGGACCTCCCGGAGTGGGAAAGACGTCGCTCGCGCACGTGATCGCCACCGAGCTCGGCGTGCCGATCCGTGTGACGAGCGGGCCGGCGATCGAGCGGGCTGGCGATCTCGCCGCCATCCTCACGAACCTCGACCCCGGGACGGTCTTCTTCATCGACGAGATCCACCGGCTGCCGCGCGTGGTCGAGGAGGTCCTCTATCCGGCGATGGAGGACTACCACCTCGACATCGTGCTGGGGAAGGGACCCGGCGCGCGGACGCTGCGCCTGCCGCTGCCTCGCTTCACGCTCGTGGGGGCCACCACCCGGATCGGCCGGCTGAGCTCGCCGCTGCGCGACCGCTTCGGCGCGCAGTACCGCCTCGATCTCTTCGAGCCCGAGGACCTCGAGCAGGTCATCGGCCGCTCCGCCCGCATCCTCGCGATCGAGATCGAGCCCGCGGCGGCCCACGAGATCGCCGTGCGCTCGCGTGGCACCCCGCGCATCGCGAACCGGTGGCTGAAGCGCGTGCGGGACCACGCGCAGGTGCTCCACGACGGGCGGATCGACCTGCGCGTCGCGCGCGAGGCCCTCGCGGCGCTGGAGGTCGACGAGGCCGGGCTCGACGCCAATGACCGCCGGCTCCTGCGCACCATCGTCGAGAAGTTCGGGGGAGGGCCGGTGGGGCTCGAGACCCTCGGCGCTGCCGTCAGCGAGGACGCCGAGACCATCGAGGACGTGTACGAGCCGTACTTGCTGCAGCAGGGGTACCTTCAGCGCAGGCCGCGCGGACGGGTAGCGACGGAACGCGCGTACAAGCACCTCGGCGTGACACCACCGGGGGGCACGCCGTTGTGGGAGCGTCAGTCGTAGCATCGCCCGCTCGTGACGGGCTGGGGGTAGGCGACATGCTCAGACGAGCCTTCTGCAACGACCAGAAGGACCAGAAGCAGATACCGGAGCCGGAGCCGGCCCGGGCCGCGACGGTCGAGACACGCGACACCCAGACGGACGCAAGGGCAAGGGAAGGTGACGAGCACATGGACAGGTACACGGAGCGCAGCGCGGCGGCGGCCGGCGGCACAGGCGAGCTGAACGCCCTGCTCGGCAAGGGGTCCGAGTTCGACGGCAAGCTCGCGTTCGAGGGGACGGTCCGCATCGACGGCACGTTCACCGGTGAGATCACGACGAGCGACACGCTCATCATCGGCGAGAGCGCCAAGGTGAACGCCGAGGTCTCGTGCGGGACGATCGTCGTCCACGGCGAGGTCAACGGGAACATCAAGGCGAGCCAGGCCGTGGAGCTGCACAAGCCCGCGCGCGTGAAGGGTGACGTCTCGACCCCGTCGCTGATGGTGGAGCGCGGCGTCGTCTTCGAGGGCCGCTCCAAGATGGAGGACCTGGAGGACAAGATCGTCCCCATGCGTACGGTCAGCGGGGGCGAGGCGGACTAGAAAGCGAGCGACCGTCCCCTGGGCGCGCAGACCGAGGCGCGAAGCGACGAGGTCGAGCACACGGGCGCGAGCGAGGGGTCTCCCCGAGCGAGTGTCGGAATGGGACAATGTCCATGACAGATGGACATCTCGCAGGTCGGGCGCGCCCTCCTCGTGGCCGGTCTGGTCATCGCGGCCCTCGGGCTCGCGCTGACCTTCGCCGACCGCGTGCCGTTCCTCGGACGGCTGCCGGGCGACATCCGGCTCGGCGACGACCGCGTCACCGTGTACGTCCCGATCGCGACGTCCATACTGCTCAGCATCGTGCTCACCGTCGTCCTGGGCCTGGTCAGCTGGCTCGGGCGCCGCTGAGAAGGAAGCGAGGACGAGCGATGGCGGACGAGCAGAAGACCGAAGCGGCCCAGCCGAGCCCCGTCGACCGGATGAAGGACGACGCCGAGAAACAGGAGAAGATCCTCAACGCGCTGCAGGCGGTGCTCGACCCCGAGATAGGGCTCTCGGTGATCGACCTGGACCTCATCCGCGAGGTCCGTCTGGACGACCCGGAGGAGGCCGAGGTGCGGATGGTGCTCACGACGCCGTTCTGCCCGTACGGCCCGATGCTCATCAACCAGATCCAGTCCGTGGCCGAGCAGGCCGCGGAGACGCCCGTGAAGGTCACGGTGCTGCCGGACAAGTGGGAGCCGCCGCCCTGGCTTAGGTGAGCCAGGAGGCGCTTCGGAAGACCGAGTCCGTGCGCGGCCCCTTCGGGCCGGGACTCAGGTCCGCCTCCGTGCGAGCGTGTGTCTCTGCTCGATCGCTCGTGCAAGAAGGAACAAGACGTCGGACAGGCGGTTCAGCCAGGGCACCAGGTCGTCTCCGCTGACCGTCTTCGCGTCGACGAGCCGCACAACGGAGCGCTCGGCCCTGCGGGCGACGGTCCGTGCGAGGTCGACCGCCGCGGAGGCGGGATCCTCGCCCGGCACCACGAAGCGGCCCTCCACGTCCGCCCGCTCGCGCAGGCTCTCGACGAGCTCGTCGAGCTCCCCGACGGCGGCACTGTCGATGCGCGCAGGGAGCTTGCCCAGCCCAGCCCTCGAGGTGGCCACCTCCGCCATCGCGCGGTAGAGGCCGCGCTGGAGCTCGAGCACGAGCGAGCGATCCCGACCGCGCAGCGACGCGCGTGCGAGGCCGAGCGCCGCCTGCGTCTCATCGAGATCGCCGAGCGCCTCGATCCGTGGGTCGGTCTTGCGCACGCGACCTTTTCCGAAGAGCGACGTGTCGCCACGGTCGCCGGTACGCGTCGTCACCCGAGCACGGCGCGGCATCGACGGCATCATATGAGCGCAGGCGGGGGGCTCCGCCCCCCGCCGACCCCCCGGTGATCTCGCGCTATCGTTCCATTGACCTGAGGAAGGGGTGAGTCCGAATGCCGGCAGGTGGCGGTAGCCCGAAGGACAAGAAGCAGAAGAAGAAATCCAAGGAGCAGCTCGAAAAGGAGCTCAAGAAGCGCTCGACGTTCGCTCCCGTGGAGTCGATGACCTTCGAGGTCATCAAGCCGAAACGCAAGGAACGCGAGTTCTAGCGTCCTCCGTGCCGCATGAGCCGAAGCTTCCTCGAGCAAGGCGGCGCCGCTATCGGGGTTGGAACGACGACGTCGAAATGAGGAAGTTGACGGTATGGCCGTGACGGAGCGATCGAAGGCTATCGACCAGGCGATCCTGCAGATCGAGAAGCAGTTCGGGAAGGGCTCGATCATGAAGCTCGGCGGCACGGCCGGCGAGCGCATCGACGTCATCCCGAGCGGTTCGCTCCCGCTCGATCTCGCGCTCGGCGTCGGCGGGTTCCCCCGCGGCCGCGTCGTCGAGATCTACGGCCCGGAGGCATCGGGCAAGACGACGCTCGCCCTCCACGCAGCGGCCAGCGTCCAGAAGACCGGCGGGACCGCGGCGTTCATCGACGCGGAGCACGCGCTCGACGCGGGTTGGGCCCGCATCTGCGGCGTGAACACCGACGAGCTGCTCGTGTCGCAGCCGGACAACGGCGAGCAGGCGCTCGAGATCGCCGACACGCTCGTGCGGTCCGGCGCGGTCGACCTCGTCATCATCGACTCGGTCGCGGCGCTGGTGCCGAAGGCGGAGATCGAAGGCGGGATGGGCGACTCCCACCTGGGTCTGCAGGCCCGCCTGATGAGCCAGGCCCTCCGCAAGATCACCGGCACGGTCTCGAAGACGAAGACGACCGTCATCTTCATCAACCAGCTGCGCGAGAAGATCGGAGTCATGTTCGGGTGCTTCTCCTACACGACGCGCGTGACGGTCGCGGATGGAACCCCGATGAAGATCGGTACCCTCGTCAACCAGAAGCGCAAGGTCGAGGTCCTGACCGCAGACCTTGGGACGGGTGAGGTCGTTGCCCGTCCGGTCGTGAGCTGGTTCAACAACGGCCCGACGACCGAGTTCCTCACTGTCGTGGTCGACAAGCCAAGCGGGAACGGCCGTGCGCAGTTCAGCGCAACCCCGAACCACGAGGTACTCACGTCGGAGGGATTCGCGCCGATCGGCGAGCTGCGTCCAGGCGACCGCGTCATGACGGCGCAGACATTCCGGCTCAGCCCATTCCAGTGGGATGTGATCCG
>JACPEQ010000102.1 GCA_016183435.1 Chloroflexota bacterium | reverse complement strand
GCATCGCCGCCGTCCGGACGGGACGGATCCTCGCCATCGACCCCGACATCGTCAGCCGGCCGGGGCCCCGGCTGGCTGACGCGGTGGAGGAGTACGCCCGGCTGCTCCATCCGGCGGTCTTCCGGTGACGACCGCCCGTCACCGGAAGGGCCTGGTCTTGGTCTTCACCGGCGATGGGAAGGGGAAGACCACGGCCGCGATTGGCCTCTCGGTCCGTGCCGCGGGTCACGGCATGCGAGTTCGGATCATCCAGTTCATCAAGGGCTCATGGCGGACCGGCGAGCAGGCCACGCTGCGGCGCCTCGCGCCCGAGATCGAGCTTACCCGGGCCGGCCGCGGCTTCACGATCGAGCGGCTCCGCGACGCGCGAATCTCCGACGAGGAGCATGGCACTGCAGCGCGAGCGGGCTTCGAGGAGGCGCGCGACGTGGTCGCCGCGGGCGCCGTGGACGTCGTCGTGCTCGACGAGATCCTCGGCGCCATCACGGCGGACCTCATCTCGCTTCCGGAAGTGCTCGCGCTCATCGCCGCGAAGCCACCCATGCTTCATCTCATCCTCACCGGCCGCGACGCGCCAGCCGCGATCATCGACGCGGCGGATCTCGTGACCGAGATGCGCCTGGTGAAGCACCCGTTCACGGCGGGCGTTGTCGCGCAGAAGGGAGTGGAGTTCTGAGGACTGCGGTCTGTCGCGGTTGCGGCGATCCGCTGGATCATCAAAGATCCGGGATGTGCAAGGTCTGCCATGACGGTTACTGCCTCGTGTGCGCGCGCCAGCACTACTGCTTCGGCGACTGTGCCTGGGCGGGCTGTCGGCCGGGAGGATGCGTCGCGCTGGGCAATGACGCCGCTCCTGACGCCGCGCGGGAGACACGCTGATCCTTTCCTCGGCACGCGCGACGATCTCGCTCCTGACGATCCTGCCGGTCGGAGGCGGTTCGCCACCCCGAGGCTCTGCCATCATCTGGTTCGCGCCGGTCGGAGCCCTCGTCGGGGCGCTGGTCGCCGGGCTCGACGCGATGCTCTCGCTCGCCCTACCGGTCACGATCGTGGTAATCCTCGATCTTGGGGCGCTCGCGGTGCTCACGGGCGGGTTGCACCTCGACGGGCTCGCGGATACCGCGGACGGGCTCTTCGGGGGCGGTGACGCGGCGCGACGGCTCGAGATCATGCGCGAGCCGGGAGTCGGCGCGTTCGCCGTGGCGGTGCTCGTCCTGATGCTCCTGCTCGACGCGGCGGCGCTGGCGTCAGTGCCGGTGCGCGGAAGCGCGCTGTGGCTCGCGGCCGTCTGCTCGCGCTGGGCGATGGCGATGGCCATCTGGGCCTTTCCGTACGCGCGCTCCGCCGGCCTCGGGCAGCCGTATCGCGCGAGCGTCCGCTCATGGCATGCCGTAGCGGCGACCGCGCTCGCCGCTGCTCTGACGCTCCCGTTCGGCTTGACTGGCGCCGCCGCCCTCACCGTCGCGGTGGCGCTCACGGCCCTCATCGCCGCGCGCGCGATCCGGGCGCTCGGCGGGATGACCGGGGACGTCTATGGCGCCGTCGGCGAGATCACCTTCGCTGGCGCGCTTGTCGTCGTGCTCGTCCTTTCATGAGCGCGTCCTGGAGCGCCGCGGTCGCGCTCGATCTGGCGCTCGGCGAGCCGCCGAGCGTGGTCCATCCGGTCGTGCATATCGGCCGTGCCATTGCGACGCTGGACGCGTACGCGCCGCGCACCGGTACGCAGGCGAGGGCCGCCGGGGCCATGGTCGCCTTCGGACCGGCCGCCCTGGCGGCGGCCGCGTCCGTGCTCGCGCGTCCATCCTTCATCCGGATCTGGCTCCTCAAGTCGACGTTCGCGCTTCGCGAGCTGCTCGCGGCCGCGGGCCGGGTCGAGGACGCCCTGCGCGACGGCGGCATCGGCAGCGCCCGCGCCGCCGTCAGCGAGATGGTCAGCCGCCCGGTGACCGATCTCGACGAACGCCTCGTCGCGTCCGCGGCGATCGAGAGCCTCGCGGAGAACCTCTGTGACTCCTACGTCGCACCGCTCTTCTGGTATGGGCTCGCCGGGCTGCCCGGGGCCGCGATCTACCGCGCCGTTAACACCGCGGACGCGATGGTCGGCTACCGGGATGCGCGTCACCGCGACGTCGGCCTCGTCGCGGCCCGGACCGATGACCTCCTGAGCTTCGTCCCCGCGCGGATCACCGCGCTTGCTCTCGCCGCGGCCGCGCCGATCGTCGGTGGCTCGCCGACGACGGCGCTGCGCATAGTGCTCCGCGACGCGCGGGCGACCGCGAGCCCGAACAGCGGCTGGCCCATGGCCGCCGCGGCCGGTGCGCTCGGGCTCGGCCTCGAGAAGGTCGGATACCACCGACTCGGCGACGGTCGCGACCCCGGGCACGCCGACATCGCTCGAGCGCGCCGCCTCGCCCTCGCCGCCGCCGCTCTCATCACCGCCGCGTTCCTCGCATGGCGAGCACGTTGAGCGTCGAGCATGGCGGCGCGCCGGCGGGTTGGCTGGAGCTGAGCGCCAATCTCGCGCCGCACGGGACGCCGTCCGCGGTGCGCGATGCCATCGCGCGATCGACGTACTCCTCCTACGCGGACCTCGATCCGCGCGAGGCCGAGCGACATCTGGCGCGCGACGCGGGCGTCGATCCCTCGTGGCTCATGCTGACGGCAGGAGCCACGGAGGCGCTGCGGCTCGTGACTGACGCGCTGCTCGATGCCCGCGACGTCGTGCTCCTGGCCGGTCCGACCTACGGTGAGTACGCGCGGCTGGCCGAGCGGCGAGGCGCACGGATCGACGAGCTACGCGCGCGACCACCGCGCTTCGAACTTCGCGCGTCAGAGATCGCGCGGTGTGCTGCGGCGACGCGGCCGAGGCTCGTCGTCGTGTGTGACCCCAACAATCCGACCGGACGCCTGACAGGCTCCGCGGCGCTCCGTGCCCTCGCGCGCTCGCTCCCACAGGACGCGCACCTCGTCGTCGACGAGTCGTTCCTTCCCTTCACCGAGCCGTGCCAACGCGGCGTGGCCGGTCATCCCCGCGCGATCGCGGTCCGCTCGCTCACGAAGGTCCTGGCCATTCCGGGCATCCGGGTCGGCTATGTGGTGGCGACGCCGGCTCTGCTCGAGCGGCTGCGCGCCGTGCGCGACCCCTGGGCGGTCTCCGCGCAAGCCTGCGCTGCGGCATCGGTCGCGAGCTGGAAGGTGAGCGCGGCTGCACTGCGCGATCTCGCGCGCTGGCGCTCCGCGACCGCGCGCATACTTCGCGCTGCCGGCCTCGCGCCTGTGCCGTCGCGCGCGCCGTTCGTGCTCGCCCGTGCCGGCCCGGGCGCGCGAACGCTCGTCCGGGCGCTGGCGCGCCGACATGTCGCCGTCCGTTGGTGCGCGAGCTTCGGTCTGCCGGAGCACATCCGAGTCGCGGTGCGGCCACCCGATGCGCAGACGCGGCTCGCCGTGGCGCTGCGCGCGGTGCGCACGTGACTGGGCTCGCGCGGTGCGTCATGGTCGCAGGGACGGCCTCCGACGTCGGCAAGAGCGTCATCGCAACGGCGGAGGGCTGGCGGGTCGCGCCGTTCAAGGCGCAGAACATGTCGCTGAACGCGGCGGTCACCCCCGACGGGCGCGAGATCGGACGCGCGCAGGCCGCGCAGGCCGAGGCCTGCGGGATCGCGCCGACGGCCGAGATGAATCCCGTGCTGGTGAAGCCCGAGGCCGAGGGACGCAGCCAGATCGTCGTCCTCGGACGGGCGACCCGGTCCGTGGAGGCGCGCCGGTTCTGGCGCGACCGATCCGCCCTGTGGCCGGTCGTTACCACGGCGCTGCGATCGCTGCGCCGCTCGTACGAGGTCGTCGTGATCGAAGGTGCGGGCAGCATCGCGGAGGTGAACCTGTGGCCCGGTGACCTCGCGAACCTTCGGGTCGCGCGGGCCGCCGACGCGCGCATCCTCCTGGTCGGCGACATCGAGCGCGGTGGCGTGTTCGCGCAGCTCCTTGGGACGCTCGACCTGCTTCCGGCTCGCGAGCGGGCGCGCGTTCGCGGACTGCTCGTGAACCGATTCCGCGGTGATACGTCCCTGTTCGATGCGGGGATGCGCTTTCTGCGACGCGCCTCGGGGATCCCGGTCCTCGGACTCCTGCCGCACGCCGAGGATCTCGGGGTCCCGGCGGAGGATTCGCTCGCGCTCGAGCGCCCGCCCTCCGCCGCCGCGATTGACATCGCGGTCGTCCGCTACCCGCGCATCAGCAACTTCGACGACCTCGAGCCGCGCGCGGCCGCGGGTGCGGCCGTGCGATACGTCCGAAAGGCCGCCGCGCTCGGCGTGCCCGACCTCCTCGTGCTGCCGGGGACCAAGTCGACGATCGACGACCTCGAGTGGGTGCGCGCGAGCGGCATCGGCGCGCGCATCGTCGCGCTGGCCGACGCCGGGGTCCCGATCGTCGGCATCTGCGGCGGCCTGCAGATGCTCGGGACCGCGCTCGACGACCGCGCCGCCGTCGAGGGTCCGTCGCGCAGGGTGCGTGGGTTTGGCCTGCTTCCGGTCCGGACGCGCTTCGCCGCGCGCAAGCGCACGGTGCCGGTGACCGGCTCGGTCGCGGCCTCGAGCGCACTGATCGAACGCTCTCTCGCGATCTCCGGCTACGAGCTGCATATGGGGCGGACCGACCGCGACGGCTGCCTTCCGTTCGCGATGCTCCGCCACCCCGACGGCCGCGACGTCCCCGACGGGGCCGTGAGCGCGGACGGGCGCATCGTCGGCACGTACGTGCATGGCCTGTTCGAGACCGCGCCCCTGCGCACGTCGCTGCTGCGTGCCCTCGCTCGGCGGAAGGGCGTCGCGTTCGCACCTCAGGAGGCGCCGGCCGACCGCTACGCCGCCCTGAGCGCGTGGTTCCGCGCCGCCGTCGATGTCGGGCGACTGCTCCGCGCCGTGGATCTCGAACGTCATGGGTGACCTCGTCCTCGTCCTCGGCGGCACGCGCAGCGGGAAGAGCCGCTATGCCGCTGAGCGCGCGCGCCGCGTCGCTGGCGACGCGGTCACATACATCGCGACCGCGTGGTCGGGCGATCCCGAGCTCGACGCCCGGATCGCGGCGCACCGGCGCGCGCGCCCAGCGGCGTGGGCGACGCTCGACGCGGAGCCGGAGATCGCCGCCACGATCGCCGCGGCGCGGCCGGCCGACCTGGTGCTCCTGGACTCGATCACCCTCTGGATCAGCGCGACCATCGATGACGACGACGACGCGGTCGCGGCGCGGCTCGACCGCGCGATCGCTGCGGCACGGGCGCGTCCGGCCGGGTGCGTCGTCGTGAGCGACGAGGCAGGACTCGGCCTCGTCCCGGCGAACGCGCTGGCACGGCGTTTCGTCGACCGCCTCGGGATCGTCGCGCAGCGGCTGGCGCATGAGGCCGACGATGTCGTCCTGATGGTCGCGGGGATCCCGCTCAGCGTGAAGCCGGCGCGATGAGGATCTGGCTCGTGCGCCACGCCAAGACGTCATGGTCCGGCGAGCGCTACTGCGGCCGGTCCGATCCGCCGCTCAGTGACGACGGGATCGCGCAGGCGAACGCGCTCGGGGCGCGGCTCGCGTCCGTCCTCGGGACCGAGGTCGAGGTGTGGTCGAGCCCGGCGCTGCGTGCACGCGATACGGCCGCGCGGCTCGGCCGCATGGTCCGTCTGGACGAGCGGCTCCTGGAGGTCGACCTCGGCTCGGTCGAGGGCCTGACGTTCGCGGAGCTCAGTTCGCTCCATCCCGATCTCGGGCAGCGCGTGGCCTCCGGCGACGCGCGGATCGACTGGCCGGGCGGTGAGAGCTGGCGCGCCCTCGACCAGCGGGTGTCCTCGCTCTGGGCATCTCTGGAGCGCGCCGGCCATGACGCCGTCGTCGTCTCGCACGGCGGCACGCTGCGCGCCCTCGTCCGCCACGTGCTCGGCGACGACCGCGCGTTCGCCCCGTGCGAGGTCGTCTCGATCGATGGACCACCGTGGGGCGCGGCGTGATCGCGATCGAGCGCGTCATCGCGCGGATCGGCCGGATCGACGACGTGGCGGCGCGCGCCGCGCGCGAACGGCTGGACGCGCTGACGAAGCCGCAGGGCAGTCTCGGCCGCCTCGAGGAGCTGGCGATCCAGCTCAGCGCGATCGTCGGCCACACCACGCCCCACACCGCGCGCCGTGCCGTCATCGTCATGGCCGCCGATCACGGGGTGACCGCGCGCGGCGTGTCGGCGTACCCCCGTGAGGTCACCGGCCAGATGGTGGCCAACTTCGTCGCCGGAGGCGCGGCCATCAACGTGCTCGCGCGACGCGCCGGTGCGCGCGTGGTCGTGGTCGACGTGGGCGTGGATGCGCCCGCGATCCCGGGCGTGCTCACGCACAAGGTCGCGCGCGGGACGCGTGACATGACCGAGGGTCCGGCGCTCCAGCGGCACGAGGCGGAGCGCGCCGTCGCCGTCGGCATCGACGTTTTCGAGAAGGAGCACGAGCAGGGGCTCGATGTCGTCGCCACCGGTGACATGGGCATCGGCAATACGACCGCGGCGAGCGCGATCACGGCTGTCATGACGGGGGCCGCCGCGTCCTCTGTCGTTGGCCGAGGCACCGGCATCGACGACGCGACCTTGGCGCGAAAGATCGAGATCGTTGAACATGCGATCGCTCTCAACCGCCCCGAACCGTGGGACCCGCTCGACGTGCTGGCGAAGGTCGGCGGTCTCGAGATCGCCGGGCTCGTCGGAGTGATCCTGGCCGCGTGCGCTCATCGAGTACCCGTTCTCCTCGACGGTTTCATCTCCGGCGCGGCGGCGCTCATCGCCGCCCGGATGCATCCGTCGGTCACGGCATATCTCATCGCCGCGCATCGCTCCGTGGAACCCGGCCACGAAGCGAGCCTGCGGGCGCTCGGCCTTCGTCCGCTCCTCGAGCTGGAGCTCCGTCTCGGAGAGGGGACCGGGGCGGTCCTCGCGATCCCGCTCCTAGATGCTGCCGCGGGTGTGCTGACCGACATGGCGACGTTCGATTCGGCTCGCGTATCGCGCCGCTAGGGAAGGGCGTCACCGGCTGAGCGGCACGAGCAGAGCGGCGGCGCCTCTCGCGAGACCGCGGACGCGCTCGCGCGAGAGCAGCAGCGTGCGGTCCGAGCGCTGGAGCGAGCCACCCGCCGTCCAGTACGCGCTGAGGTAGCCGCACGAGGCGAGCGCGTCGAACGCGCTCTCGTCGTACCCGCCCGCGGGATACGCGAAGTGCCGAACATCCTTCCCGATCCACTCCGAGAGGATGCGGCGCGCCGAGCAGGCCTGGTAGCGCTGCGCTTCGGGTGTCGCGCCAGCGAGGCTGACGTGATCGACCGCGTGCGACTGGATGTCCATGCCGCCGGCCGCCATCTCGCGCAGCATCGCCTGCGTCACGTATCCCTCGCGCCCGACGAGGTTCGCGGTGACGTAGAAGGTGGCGGTGATCCCGTGCTTGCGCAGGAGGCGGTAGGCGTTGTCGTACTGGCTGATGAGGCCGTCGTCGAACGAGAGGTTCACCGGCTTGGGAGGGAGCGCTGCGCCTTGGTCGAGGGTCCACCAGATGTCGTTCGTCGTCACCGGGGTGTATCCGTGCGCCTTGAGGTACAGCAGCTGCTCCTCGAGATCCGCCGGGCTCGTGGTCAGGTCCACGCGAAGCGCGTCCGAGCGGTCAGGCACGGCGTCGACGTAGTGGTAGAGGAGGACGTTGACACGGATCGAGCGCACGCCGCCGCTGTACGCCGGGAGGTAGGTGCGTGCTGGAGGGGCGGCCTGCGGCGGCGGTGGCTCGTCACCGGTCTTCACCGTGACGGACCATTCAACGGCCTCACCGAGCCACTGTCTGCCCTCGACGACCGGACGCAGCCACAGGCGGTAGGTGCCGGGCGTCGCGGGCGCCTTCACCGCGAAGCGGAACCACGCCACCTGCCCGGGCCCGATGTAGGGAACGGGCTGGATCGCCGCACGATCCGCCCGGGGCCAGCCGGTCGCGGGCGAGCCGCTGGAGCCGTCTCCGCCGAGGATGCTCGAGCGATCCTGGCCGGGCTCGGGTCCCCACGTCCCGAGGAGCAAGGGTGCACCCTCCGCGTACCAGCCCAAGGAGCCGGAGTTGTGGAACGCGATGGTCGCGGTCGCGGTACTGCCCGGGCAGAGCACGGGCCGGCCGCTGTGCCCGTAGAGCTGGGCGTGGTGACCGGGGAGGCCGCTGACGAGCGACGCAGCCGACGGCGGCGGGCTGCTCGGTCCGACGGAGTCGGTGCACGGCGCCGCCTGCGGCTCGCGGACGGTGAACGCTGCGCCGCTGGCGCGCGTGGGCGAAAGCGCCAGCGTCGCGGCCACCAAGCCAAGACACGCCAGGAGCCGAATGGCCGTGAACCTCACCCGCCGGACATCGCTACTTCGACGTCACGACCCAGTCTATCGGGATGACGTGGAACCATGTGTGCCCCGGTGCGAGCAGGATCTGCTCCCCGGACACGGTCGTGAACCTGAAGGCCTCGAAGACGCTGCCGCGCGACCACGTCCCGTCCTGACGGAGGCCGTCGCGGAAGACCGAAGCCGGGCCCGTCCCGGTCATACGCTGGTCGAATACCACCGACCCGACGGTGTCCCGCTGTCCGGAGTCCACGAAGTCCGTCCACATGACGGCGACGTTGCGCGCCGCGATCGGCGCCCGCGTGCCGCCGTCGACGGTGCGCACAGGCGAGCCCTCGTCGTTCTGCCAGCGCGCGTACGTCCCCGAGCCGGCGTCGTAGCGCCACGTCACGAGCGCACGGTCAGACCGATAGGGGATGCGGAACTCGGTCGCCGCGACGCTGCCGCGCATGCCGCCGACGCCGGCCGTGTCGGTGGATCGTGCGAGGAAGGGGAAGCGCGGGACGCGGACGGCTGCCGTGCTCAGCGAAGCGACGCTCTGCCGCAGGCGCGTACCGGAGGTGAACGTGTTGTGCGGTGACCGCCGTGACAGGTCGAAGTAGAAGGTCGCGCCCCGGAGGTTCGCGTCGAGGTCGAGGTAGCGGCCCTCGGCGGCGTCGGCGCGGATGAGGTCGGTGATGACGGTGCTCGCGCCCGAGTACGCGAGCGCGCCGCGGACCATCGGCGTGGTGTACCGGTCGGTGAAGCGCGCGCTGCGGATCGGGCCGACCGTCCCGGGATCCTGGGAGTGGAACATCGCCGCGTAGCGCGTGATGTTGCCCTCCGCGAGGAGCTCCCAGACCATGTCCGCCTGCCCGAAGCCGATCTGCGGGCGCGCCTCGGGGGCGTTGTCGATCTTCACCACGAGCGGCCGGCGCGTCACATCGCCTCCGGCGAGCGCGGTGCCGCGCAGCGGCCAGCACTGTGTGCAGGCGAGCGTGCGTGCCTCCGAGGGCGGGCTGACCCAGGCGTCGGCAACGAACGCGAGGCGGTCGCCTTGGCTGCGGAGCATGCCCACGTGCGTCGAGCCGTCGTCGTGGATGCGGAGCGTCGCGAGATCGGCGCGGCGGTCGCCGTCCCAGTCGCCCGCGGCCAGGGCGGTCGTGGTCCACTCGATGACGCCGGGGTCGATCGTTGCGGTGCTCGCGGCGCTCGTGAAGGCCAGGCCGGCCGCCCCACGGAAGAGGTGCACGCGGACAGAGCCGTCGTCATAGCGGTACAGCGAGGCGAGGTCACCGCGGCCGTCGCCGTCGATGTCGGCGGCGACGACCTTGGCCCGGCCGAGGTCGTACTGGCCCTCGCCGCTATCGAACACCCCCGCCCAGCCGTTCACCGGCGCGAGTCCGGCCGGCGTCGGTTCGAAGACGTGGATGCGAATGCGGAAGTTCGGGTACTGGTACAGCGCCACGAGCTGGTCGGGCCCGCTCGCGCGGGTGAAGCGGCCGACGGCGAACCGGGCCCGCGCGGTGTCGTACTGCCCGGGACCCGAGTCGTAGACGCCCTGGTTCCCGCCGTACACGAACGAGCGGCCGTCCGACTCGAAGTAATGGACGCGCAATCGGAAGTCGTCGTACTGGTACATGACGAGGAGGCCGCTCCGCCCGATCGCGGAGAAGTTCCCGGCGACGATCGCCTTCGCGCGGCCCCACGCGTATCCGTCGCTCCGCCACCAGCCCTGGTCGCCCGTGTAGGCGAAGCCGCTGCCGGTCGAGCGCCAGACGAGGAGACGGACGCTCGTGCCGCCGTCGTCGTACAGCGCGACGATGTCGGCGCGGCCGTCGAAGTCCACGTCAGCGGGAGCGACCTTCATGCGCGCGGTGTCGAACGAGCCCGGAACCGAGAGGAACCACCGCGTCCGCGTGAAAGCGTCGCTGTCGCTGCTGCGCTCGAGGAGGTCGATGCGCAGGCCGAAGTCATCATCCAGGTCGTACAGCGCGGCGATCTGCGCCTTGCCGTTGCCGAGGAAGTCGGCCGCGAGGTCCATGCCCGCGGCCAGACCGTAGGCTGCCGCCCTGCCCTGCCAAGGGAGATCGACCGCCGCCGTGCCCACCACCATCACAGCCAGCAGCAGGAGCGTGGTCCATGGAGATCGGCGCATCGGTCCCGTGGAGCGTAGCGGCGCGCCCGGCCGGCGTCCCCACGTTCGCCGGTGTGACTACCTCGCGGACACCTCGATCGGCGCGCTCCAGCCCCAGTCCCATGACGCCAGGTCCTCGATGAGGGCGTGGCTCGTCAGGTCCAGGGCGATCGGCGTCACGCTGATCTTGCCGACGCGCATGGCTGCGACATCGGTGCCCGGCTCGGCCTCCTCGCTCACCGCGGGACCGCCGACCCAGTAGTAGGGGTTGCCGTACGGGTCGAGGCGCTCGACGAGCTGGTCGCGGTAGTTGCGCTTGCCCAGCCGGGTGACCTCGACGCCGAGGATCCGGTCAGCGGCCGTCGCGGGCACGTTCACGTTCAGCAGGGCGTCGGACATGAAGCCCCGCTCGAAGATGTTCCGCGCGAGGAGCGCCGCGAACGCCGAGGCCGGGCCGAAGTCGATGTTCGCCCCGAACGCGCCGATCGAGATCGCGATCGAGGGGATGTTCGACAGCAGGCCCTCCATCGCCGCGGCGACGGTGCCCGAGTAGGTGATGTCGTCACCGAGGTTCGCACCACGGTTGATGCCGCTCACGATGAGGTCGGGCTTCTGCCGCAGGAAGCCCAGGACCGCGAGCCGGACGCAGTCGGTGGGGCTGCCGTCGGTCATGAACGCCGGTTGGCCGCTCCGCAGCATCGTCGGCCGGCACCGCAGCGGCCGGAAGAGCGTGATGCTGTGGCTCGCTCCGCTCCAGTTCCGCTCCGGGCAGATGATGTGCACCTCGCCGAGCGGCGCGAGCGCGTCCGCGAGCGGACCGAGCGCATCGGACTCGATCCCGTCGTCGTTCGTGATGAGGATGTGCCGCCCGCTCACCCCTTCACCCGCCCTCTCTCGTGGCCTTCGGCCCGAGACCGCTCAGGGCCGATCGTCTCGCTCGGCCCGGCAAAGCCGGAGCCTCGCTCGGCCTCGGCTCGTGACGGCCGCGCGCTACCTGGTACGCGTAGCGCGCGAACGAGTTCGCGATCCCGGTCACCGGCATCGCGAGCAGCACGCCCCAGAAGCCGGCGATCTTCGCGCCGAGAAGGATCGCGAGGAACACGAAGATCGGGTGGATCCCGATCACGTTCGCCATGAGCCGCGGTCCGATGACGTTGAGCACGACCTGCTGCAGCAGGAGCGTCAGCACGAACACGGGGAGGAAGCGGTCGGGCGTGCCCAGCACGGTCGCGGCGAACACGGGGATCGCCGCGATGATCGGCCCGAAGAACGGGACGATCATGGCGAGCCCGGCCACCGTCGCCAGCAGCCCGGCGAACGGAACGTCGAGCGGTCGGAGGATGAGGTACTGCGCGACGCCGTAGATGAGCCCCAGGAGCAGCGACGCCCGGAGGAACCCGCCGAACGAGCGGTCCGCGCTCTGACGCAGCAGCTCCGCCTCGCTGCGCAGCTCGTCGCTGAGCGCGTGGGTGAAGCGATCCCACAGGCGCTCGCCGTCGACGAGCATCAGGAAGGCGATGATCAGGGCGAGCGTGGCGTTGAAGAGCAGTGCGCCCGTCGCGGCGACCACGCCCAGCGCGTCCTTCGCGAACTCGCCCGTCAGCGCCGCGATGCGCTCCGGGAGCGCGCCGTAGAGGGAGCCGATGTCGGCGCGGACACCGGCCTGCGCGAGCCGCTGCTGGAGGTCGAGCACGATCTGCGCGGCCTTCTCCCCGAACTCGGGGCCCCGTTCGGTCAGGGCCGCGAGCTGTCCGGCGATCGCCGGGATGCCGAGCACGAGCACGACCGTGAGCACGAGCGCGATCGCGAGGTAGACCACCGCGACGGCGCCGAGGCGGTCGAGTCGCGTACGGCGATCGACGAGGTCGACGAGCGGGAGCAGCAGATAGGCGAATGCCCAGGCCACGAGGAAGACCAGCAGGACGTCCGCGACGCGGATGACCATGCCGAGGATCTCGCCGACGAGCTGGAACGCGAGATACGCGACGAGCAGGACGAGCGTCGTGGTGAGCAGCGCGCGGTCGCGCGCCGAGAGCTCCACGCCAGGATGGTAGGAGCAGGCCGGGGCTATGATCGCGCCCTCCCATGGCGCAAGCACGTTCTTCGTGACCGAGCTCCGCGTCCGCGCCCCCGCGACCAGCGCGAACCTCGGTCCCGGATTCGACTCGTTCGCGCTCGCGCTGCCGTTGCTCGCGGAGTTCGAGGTCCGGCCGGCGCGCACCTGGAGCGTGGAGTACGAGGGTGACGGCGACGGCCTGCCTCCGGATGCCAACGACGATCTCTTCGTCGTCGCGGCACGTGCCGTCGCGCGGACGGCGAAGGAGCACCTCGCGCCGCAGCACGTGTTCCAGCGGACCGCGATCCCGCTCGGACGCGGGCTCGGCTCGAGCGCGGCCGCGATCGCCGCGGGCGTCACGGCGGGCAACGCCCTGCTCGGGGAGCCGCTCGACCGTCGCACGCTGCTCCGCATCGCGGCCGAGGTCGAAGGCCATCCCGACAACGTGGCAGCGGCGCTCTATGGCGGCATGACCGTCGCCCTGCCCACTGCTGAGGGTCCTGCCGTGTTCCGGTCGGCGTTCCCCCGCGCGTGGCGGATCTGCCTGCTCGTGCCGAAGAAGAAGCTCGCGACGAGGGAAGCGCGCGCGGCGCTCCCCGCGAGCGTGCCTCGCGCCGATGCGGTCTTCAACCTCGCGCACGCCTCCGCCCTCGTCGCGGCGATCCTCCGCGCGGACGGCGCGCTGCTGTCGATCGCGATGCACGACCGCCTGCACGAGCCCGCGCGGGCGCGTCTCGTGCCCGGCCTCGACGACGTCGTGAGCGCCGCACGCTCGGCGGGCGCGTTCGGGGCGGCCCTCTCGGGTGCGGGACCCGCGGTCATCGCCGTCGCGCCGGCGCGGCTCGCGGCGCGGGTCGTCGCCGCGATGGAGGAGGCCGCGGACGACGCGGGAGCGCCGGGACGCGCTCGGGTGCTGCGGGTACGGGCCGCCGGGGCGCAGGTCCGGGTGTCACCATGACCGAGATGAAGCCCATCGGGCTGATCGGGCCGGCCGTCGTGATCATCGCGGCAGCGTGCGGCGCGCCGCCGTCGCCGGGATCGGCAGGCGTCGCCGACCCCACCGCGCCGGCCGCGAGTGCGACCGCGACGCCGCGTCCGTCGCCGCTCGTCTCGACCAAAGGGTCGATCCTGGTGAAGGAGCCGGCCAGCGGCGAGCAGCTCAACGCCGCGGTCGTCGTCTCCGGCGAGGCGAGCGTGTTCGAGGCGAACGTGCAGTACCGGGTCGTCACGGCGAGCGGGAAGGTGCTCGCCGAAGGGCACACGACGGCGACGGTCGGAGCGCCGCAGAAGGGGACGTACCGGGTCGAGGTCTCGTTCGAGGCGCCGTACTACGGGGAGGCCGGCTTCGTCGAGGTCTTCGAGCGGAGCGCGAAGGACGGTTCGATCTCCGATATCGTCCGCGTCCCCGTGACCATCACCGGCTCGTATTGATGTCCGACGACCGCCTTCATCTGCTCGCAGATCCCGCGGTGCGGAGCGCGCTGTCGACGGAGCTCGGCCGCAGCATCGAGCATCACGCGCGCATCGCGTCGACGCAGGCGCGGGCCCGCTCCCTCGCGGACAGCGGTGAGGGCGCGGCGCTGGTCGTCGCCGACGAGCAGACCGAGGGTCACGGACGGCAAGGGCGACCCTGGATCGCGCCGCCGCGGACGGCGCTGCTGGCGTCCTGGGTCCTGCGCCCGCTGCCGGCGGATCCCGCGCTGTTCGCGCTGCTCGCCGGGGTCGCCGTGGCGCGAGCCCTCGCGGACCTCGGCGTCCCCGACGCGCGCCTCAAATGGCCGAACGACGTGCAGCTCGGCGGGAAGAAGGTCGCCGGCGCCCTGGCGGATGCCGTGACCGCGCCCGACGGCGGCGCGCTCGTCCTCGGCATCGGCGTGAACGTGCGGCAGACCTCCGCCGAGCTCGCGGGCCTCGCGGCCACCGCGACGTCGCTGGCCATCGAAGGCCACAGGGTCGATCGCCTCGCGCTCCTGGCGAGGCTGTGCCGCGAGCTCGACCGGATCGCGCGCACTCCCGACGAGCGCCGCGCCGCCCTCGCGGAATGGCGGTCACGCGCGTCGATGCTCGGGCACGAGGTCGAGGTCCGGTCGTCCGCCGGCCCACCGGTCCGCGGCGTCGCACGTGACCTTGCCGACGACGGCGCGCTCGTGCTCCGCACGTCCACCGGTGACCAGCGCATCCTTGCGGGGGAGGTCTCACTACGCTTCTCATCCGCCCGGGAGGACCCGTGAGCCGATCCGCCATCATCATCGACGGCACCGCCGCGCTGCCCGAGGAGCTCGCGCGCGCCCACGACATCCGCTGGCTGCCGCTCAAGGTGATCCTGAACGATCAGGCGTTCGTCGCCGCGACGAGCGCCGCGGACGCGCAGAAGCCGGGCCACATCTCGCCCGCCGACTTCTACGAGCGCATCCGGCCGAAGGACGTCAAGCCTGAGACCTCCGCCTGCAACATCGAGGAGTGCCTGAGCGTCTACGACGAGGCGATCGCGGCCGGCGCGCGCGAGATCCTCGTCCTCACGGTCGCGACGGAGCTTTCGGCGACGTACTCGGTCGCGGCGACCACGGCCCAGCAGCGGGCGGACCGGGCGCGGATCGAGGTCGTCGACACCCGCTCGCTGGCCGGCGGCATATCGCTCATCGCCACGGCCGCGTCGCGCCTGCGCGAGCGCGGGGGGTCCTTCGACGACCTGGTCGCCCTCGCGCGGAAGATGGCGGGGACCATCCAGACGCTGGCGGCGGCCGACACCCTGGAGTACCTGCGCCGCTCGGGCCGCGTCTCCGGGGGAGCCGCGCTGTTCGGCACGCTCCTGGCGGTGAAGCCGATCCTGGAAGTGGGCAACGGCGCGGTGCATCCGATCGACAAGGTGCGGACGCGCGAGAAGGCCGTGACGCGGATGAAGGAGATCTTCGCCAAGCGCACCCCCGAGGGCTCGAAGAGCCACGCGTGCGCGCTGCACACGAACGACCCGGAGCGCGCGCGCATCCTCGGCGAATGGGTCCAGGAGCGGTACCACTGCGTCGAGTACTTCCTGGCGGAGGCGGGTCCGGTCATCGGCGCGCGCACGGGCCCGGGCGTGGTCGGGCTCTGCTGGTACCCGGAGGTCGCGACGGCATGAGGCTGCGCATGCCGTTCGGGCGGCGCAAGGAGCTGCCCTCGCACCTGTGGACGCAGTGTCCGGACTGCGGCGAGATGCTGTTCAACAAGCAGCTCGCCCGGAACATGAACGTCTGCCCGAAGTGCGAGCACCACTTCA
>JACPEQ010000095.1 GCA_016183435.1 Chloroflexota bacterium | reverse complement strand
TCGAACTGCTGGCGTGGGATGAGCTCGCGCAGCTTCGAGACGAGCGCGCGCCCGGTGTACTGCGCGCGCTCGCGGTGGACGATCGTCGAGAGCGCGTCGACCGGCTGGCCCGCGACGAGCACCTCGAGGAGCACCGCCTCCGCGGCGCGATACCCCGTGAGCTCGTAGTCGAGCGACGCGTACCCCTGCGATCGGCTCTTCAGCTGGTCGTAGAAGTCGACGATGACCTCGCTCAGCGGCATCTCGTACCGCAGCATCGCCCGGGTCGGGTCGAGGTACGTCATCTCGGCCAGCGTCGCGCGCTTGCCCTGCGCGAGCTCCATGACCGGCCCGACGTGCTGCGTCGGCACGATGATCGTCACCTTCATCCACGGCTCGCGGATCTCCAGGGTCGTCGTGGGATCGGGGAGCATCGCCGGGTTGTCGATCGCGACCTCGACGCCGCGCGTCGTGAGGACGCGGTACTCGACGGAGGGCGCGGTCGCGATGATGTCGACGTCGTACTCGCGCTCGAGGCGCTCCTGCACGATCTCCATGTGGAGGAGCCCCAAGAAGCCGCAGCGGAACCCGAACCCGAGCGCGTGCGAGACCTCGGGCTCGTAGATGAGCGACGCGTCGTTCAGCTTCAGCTTCTCGAGCGCGTCGCGCGCCGGGTCCGTCGCCAGCGTCACCGTGTCGCCGACGCGGCAGTCCTGCACCGTCTTGAGGCCCGTGGCCACGTAGCCGACCTCGCCGGTGAGGAGACGGTCGCGCGGGCGCGCTTCGGGTGCGAACGTGCCGAGCTCGAGGAGCTCGGCCTCCTTGTCCGTCGCCATGAGCCGGATGCGGTCGCCGACCGCGACGGCGCCGTCCATCACGCGGACGTGGGCGACGACGCCGCGGTACTGGTCGTAGTGGGAGTCGAAGATCAGCGCCCGCAGCGGTCCGACCGGGTCACCGCGGGGCGCGGGGACCCGCTGCACGACCGCGTCGAGCACCTCGCGGATCCCCAGGCCGGTCTTCCCCGATGCGAGGAGGATCTCGTCGTCCCGGAAGCCGAGCGCCTTCTTGAGGTCCTCGCGCACCAGCTCGAGGTCGATGTTCGGCAGGTCGACCTTGTTGATGACGGGGATGATCTCGAGGCCCTGCTCGACGGCGAGGTACGCGTTCGCGAGCGTCTGCGCCTCGATGCCCTGCGAGACGTCGACCAGGAGCACCGCGCCCTCGCACGCCGCGAGCGAGCGGCTGACCTCGTAGTTGAAGTCGACGTGGCCCGGCGTGTCGATGAGGTTCAGCTCGTAGGGCTCGCCCTGGAACGTCCACTCCATGCGCACGGCGCGCGCCTTGATGGTGATGCCCTTCTCGCGCTCGAGGTCCATGGAGTCGAGCATCTGGTCGCGCATCTGCCGCGCGGAGACGGTCCCTGTGGACTCCAGGAGCCGGTCGGAGAGCGTCGTCTTGCCGTGGTCGACGTGCGCGATGACGCAGAAGTTGCGGATGCGCTGCTGGGGATCGCTCACTCCGACCAGCCTAGGCGAGCGGCCCTCAGACGTTCCGGCGGATCCACTCCCGCAGCTCGTCGCCGATCTCCGGCCGGGCGAGCGCCGACGCGATGAACGCCTTGACGTATCCCGCGCGATCCCCGGCGTCGTATCGCTCGCCCTCGAACTCGTACGCGTGGACCGGCGAATGCGGAGCCAGCTCGCTGACCGCGTCGGTCAGCCATAGCTCACCGTTCCTCCCGGGCCGCAGCGACGCGAGGATGTCGAAGATCGCCGGCTCGAGCACGTACGCGTGGACCACGGCGAGATCGCTCGCCGGGCGGTCCGGCTTCTCCACGATCCGGGTGACGCGCCACGTGCGCGGCCCGACCGCGTCGCCGTCGACGATGCCGTACCGCTTCGCGTCCTCGGCGGCGACGCGGACGACGCCGCCGACGCTGCCGCCGCCCAGCTGCTCGCGCGCCCGGACGAGCTGCGCCGCGACCGGCACCCGCGAGAGGACGATGTCGTCGCCCCAGATCATCACGAACGGCCGGTCCCCGACCGCCTCGCGCGCGCAGAGGACGGCATGGCCGTTGCCGAGCGGCCGCTCCTGATGGACGACGGTCACCTTTGCCATCGTCTCGCCGCGCCGAGCGAGTGCGAGATCGGCGCCGCGCCCCTCCGCGTGCAGCCGCTCCTCGAGGGCGGGGTTCGACCGGAAGTACGCGTCGAGGGGCTCCTTCCCCGGGGCGCTGACGACGACGACCTCCTCGCATCCCGCGGCCACGGCCTCACTGATGACGTTGTCGATGATCGGCACGTCGACGAGCGGGAGCAGCTCCTTCGGGACGGTCTTCGAGACCGGGAGGAAGCGCGTGCCGAGCCCGGCAGCCGGGATGACGGCGACCTTGACCGGCTCGATCGTCACGGCTGGGGCGCCTCGAACGTGAACCGCGTCGCGGAGGAGGTGAACTCCTTGACGTCGAACAGGATGACCTTCGACGGCCGTGCGCGAAAGGCGTGGCCCTTCACGTACTGCTCCGCCTTCGGCCGGTACGGTGGCCCTTCACGTACTGCTCCGCCTTCGGCCGGTACGAGAAGGTGCGGCCGTACTTCGCTCCGTACTGCGCCGCGATGCGCCGGGCGACCGCGCGGTCGACGCCCCGGACCACGTCGACGACCGCCTCGGCCATCACCGCCCGCGTGCCGACCTGCGTGCCGAAGCCGACGCGCCGATCGCGCGCGAGGTTCCGCGCCCAGCGCGTGCGCTCGCTGCCTTCGAACCACAGGACGCCGTCGACCCACGCGGCCCACTGCTGGACCAGGTGCGGGCGGCCGTCCGGGTCGGTCGTCGCGATCCAGAACCACCGGCCGAGGCGCAGGACGCGTTCCGCGTCGGCCCACGTGCGCAGTCCCTTCGGGCCGCGGGAGATGTAGCCCTTGGGGAGGTCCGGCCTGTCGCGTATGACGGTGTCCGTCATCGGATCCTGCCGAACGCTACAGCGCGAGCGCGGGAAGCAGGATCCGAGCGTCGCGGCCGGTCCGCTGCTCGTACTCGGCGACCGCCAGCGCGGCGGCGTGATGGCCCGCGCCCACGTCCGCGACCGCGACGATCGACCCGCCGAACCCGCCGCCCGTGATGCGCGCGCCGTGCACGCCCTCCTGCTCCCGGACCAGCTCCACGAGCAGGTCGACCTCGGGGGTCGAGACCTCGTAGTCGTCGCGCAGCGAGCGATGCGAGTCATCCAGGAGCTCACCGAGCGCCACGAGGTCACCGGTCCGCAGCGCCGCGACCGCGCCGAGGACGCGGGCGTTCTCGGAGACCACGTGCCGCGCCCGGCGCGAGAGCGGCTCGGGCAGCGCATCGATGCGCGCGCGGTCCGCGGGTTCGGCGTCGCGCAGCTGTCGCACGCCGAGCGCGCGCGCGGCCTCCTCGCACTCGCGGCGCCGCACGTTGTACGCGCCGGCGCTGTGATCGTGCGTGATGCCGGAATGCACGACGACCAGCTCGAGCTCCGCCGGCAGCGGGATGCGCTCGAAGGTGAGGGACCGGCAATCGAGGAAGAGCGCCTCGCCCTCTGCGCCGAGGCTCGCCGCCATCTGATCCATGATCCCCGAGCTCGCCCCAACGTGCTCGTTCTCGCTGCGCTGCGCGAGCGTCGCGATGGCGACGTCGTCGATCCGCAGACCGAAGGCCTCGCGCAGCGCGCGCAGGAGCGCAACGCCGAGAGCGCCGCTCGATCCGAGCCCGGCGCCGATAGGGATGTCGGATGAGATGCGTACGTCGTACCCGCGATCGACGCCGGCGACACGTCCCGCTCCGATGACGTGGTCGAGCCAGATCCCGCTCCGCTCGATGCCGAGCGGGACCTCGCGCCAACGACCGTCATCCACGTTCGCGCTGCTCGCGCGCACAAGGCGATCCGTGCGTGGCTCGAGTTCCACCGTCACGCGTAGTGGCAGGGCGACCGGCAGCACGAGGCCGCCGTTGTAGTCGGTGTGCTCACCGATCAGGTTCACCCGACCAGGTGCCGATCCAGTGCTCACGACCTAGCACAGCAGCAGCGGATCGAGGGTCGACAAAAGGCCGCCGACGCGACGACCGTCACGCCGCCGTCGCGTCGGCTTCCCACGCGGCGCGGTCGACGTACACCTGCACGCCCCCGATCGTGCGCAGGTACGAGGCGGGGACGTCGGGTGTGATGGGGCCCTCGAGCGTCGCGTGAAGGATCGCGCGCTTGGCCTCCCCGGTCACGACGAGGATCGTTCGCCGCGCGGCCAGCAGGACGCGCATGCCCGCGGTGATGGCCCGGCGCGGCACGCGCTCGGCGTCACCCCAGTCGCGCGCGTTGGCCTCGATCGTCCCGTCGGAGAGGTCCACGACACGCGTCGGCGCGTCTGGTCCGCTCGGCGGCTCGTTGAACCCGAGGTGGCCGTTGTGGCCGAGGCCCAGGATCGCCAGGTCGAGCCCGCCCGCCCGCGCCACCGCCTCCTCGTAGCGCCGGCACTCGGCCGCCGGGTCGCGGGCATCACCGCGGAGCGAGATCGTGCGCTCGCGAGGGATGGAGAGCGGGACGAGGATCTCGCGGGTCAGCCATCCGTGGAAGGAGCGTTCGTCCTCCGCGGGGATGCCGAGGTACTCGTCGAGCTGAACGGCACGGATCCGCGACGTGTCGATCGTGCCGCCGCGTCGACGCTCCGCGAGCTCGGCGTACACGCCGATGGGGCTCTCGCCGACGGCGAACAGCACGACCGCGCGCTTGTCCGCGCGCATCAGACCGGCCGCGTCGTCCGCCGCCCCACGCGCCACCTCCTCGGGCTCGTCCGTCACGAAGACCTGGACCTTGCCCGGCATGGTCAGCCGGCCACCGGCGCGTTCTTCCGAAAGGGCGCCCGCGTCCGTACGTACGCCAGGATCTCCTCGAGCTCGGTCACGCGGAACAGCGACGAGGCCGCCCAGTAGACGGCGCCGCCGAACGCGACGGCGATCGCCGTCTGCGCGAGCAGCAGGCCCTTCGGCGGATCGAGCGCGAGGTCGAGCGGCAGGTTCGTGACGCGGATGAACACGAACATCGCCACGCCCATCGAGAGGCTCGCCGCGAGGTGGCGGAGCGTCGAGACGCTCAGTCCGCCCAGCCGCAGCCGCGCGCGCGGTGCCAGGATGACGAGCAGGAGCACGGCCTCCACCAGCGTGGCGATCGAGTTCGCGAGCGCGAGGCCGTTGATCCCGAGCCCCGGCGCGAGAGCGACGGCCAGGACGACGTTCGCGATCACGTATGCGACGGTCGTGACGAGCGGGGTCGCGGTGTCCTTCGTCGCGTAGTACGCGCGCGCGAGGATCTGCACGAGCGCGTGGCCGGCGAGCCCGAGCGAGTAGAAGAGGAACGCCAGGGCCGTGGCCTCTCGCGCGGCGTCGCCGAAGTCGCCGTACTGGAACAGCAGGTGCACGATCGGCCGGCGCAGGACGATCATGACGATGATCGTCGGCAGCGTCAGGAACATGATCCAGCGCACCGCCTGCTCCAGCGCGTCGCGCATGCGCGCCGGCTGCCCGAGCGACGCGAACCGGGTCAGCGTCGGGAACACCGCGGACGAGATGGCGATCGAGAAGACCCCGAGCGGCAGCATCGTGAGCTGGAACGCGTAGGTGAGCGCCATCAGCGAGCCGGGGGCCATCCGGGAAGACAGGTTGACGTCGACGAAGAGCACGACCTGCACGACCGCGATCGCAACTGTGCGCGGCCAGGCGAGCGACGCGATCTCGCGCACGCCGGGGTGCCGTAGATCGAGCGCGAACGTGTAGCGCGTCCGCCGGAACGTGAGCTCCGGCACCTGGACGAGCCACATCATCGCCGCGCCCGCGACGACGCCGATGGCGAGCGCGCGGATCCCGAGGAACGGCGCGCCGAACCAGGCGAACAGGATGATCACGGCGTTGTAGACGACGGGAGCGGTCGCGCCGGACAGGAACTGGCGGTACGAGTTCAGGACGCCCGTGAAGAGCGCCGAGAGCCCCATGAGGATCGGGCTGAGCAGCATGATCCGCGTCAGCTCGGTCATGAGCTCCAGCTGAGCGGCGTCGTACTGCGGGGCGATGAGCGGGGTGAGGAAAGGCGCCACGAGCCACATGACGGCCGACAGGCCGACGAGCGCGAGGAGCATCGCGTTCATCACGCTCGACGCGACCCGCCACGCCTCGTGCTCGCGCTCCTTCGCGAGGTAGCCGCTGAACACCGGGATGAACGCGCTCGAGAGCGCGCCGGCCACGAGCAGGTTGAAGATCGTGTCGGGGATCCGGAACGCCGCGAGGAACGCGTCGAGCTCGCGCGGCTCCCCCGCGAACTGCGCGCCGATCACGGAGAGGCGGAGCCAGCCGAGGATGCGGCTCGCGACCAGCGTCCCGATCATCACCAGGGACGCCTGGGCGATGCTCAGCTGCACCGCCTGAGTATGGCCATCCCCGGGGCGCGCAGACCGAGGCGAAGACGAGGTCGAGCGCGCTACGCGCACAGGGGCCCCTACCCCTGGGGCTGAACGAGGCGCTTTGCCCCGAGCGAAGTTAGAACTGCTTCGGTACAGTGGCTGCGATGCCGAAGAAGAAGCGCTCAGCCCTGAAGCGGATCCGTCAGACGCGCCGGCGCACCACCATCAAGACGCTCGCGAAGTCGTCGTCCCGCACGGCGGTGCGGACCGCGCGCGAAGCCGTGACCGGCACGGCCGAGGGGATCGCCGACGCCGTCCGCAGGGCGGCGAGCGCCCTCGACAAGGCCGCGAAGCGCGGCGCGATCCACAAGAACGCGGCTCGCCGCAGCAGGTCGCGCCTGATGAAGAGGGCCGCCAAGAAGAGCTAGCCGGGGGTGGAAGGGGGCGGAGCCCCCTGCGAGGGCTGGCCCCGGCGGAAGCGCGGGAACGCGTCGCGGCCGGGGTAGCGGGCGGCGTCGCCGAGCTCGAGCTCGATCTCCATGAGGCGGTTGTACTTCGCGACGCGCTCGCTGCGCGACAGCGAGCCCGTCTTGATCTGCCCCGTGTTGAGGGCCACGCAGAGGTCGGCGATCGTCGTGTCCTCGGTCTCGCCGGAGCGGTGCGAGATCACCGCGGCGTAGCCCGAGCGATGCGCGAGGTCGACCGCCTCGATCGTCTCGGACAGCGTGCCGATCTGGTTCAGCTTGATGAGCACGGCGTTCCCGACGCCCTCTGACACGCCGCGCCGGATGCGCTCGACGTTCGTGACGAAGAGGTCGTCGCCGACGAGCTGCAGGCGGTCGCCGAGCTGGTGCGTGAGCGTCTTCCACCCGGCCCAGTCGTCCTCGGCGAGGCCATCCTCGACCGACACGAGCGGGAACTTCAGGTGCCACTCCGCGTACAGCGCCCCGAGCTCCTCGGCGGTCAGGACCTTCCCGTCACGCGCGAGCTTGTACGTGCCGTTCTCGTGGAACTCCGAGCTCGCGGGATCGAGCGCGATCGCGATGTCCTCGCCCGCGCGATACCCGGCGCGCTCGATGGCGCGGACCATGAGCTCGATGGGCTGAACGTTGCTCTTCAGCCCGCTCGGCGCGAACCCGCCCTCGTCCCCCACGCCGGTGCCCATGCCGCGCTCGTGCAGCTCGGCCTTCAGCTCGTGGAAGACCTCCGATCCCGCGCGCACCGCCTCGCTGAACGTCGGCAGCCCGAGCGGGACGATCATGTACTCCTGCATGTCCGCCGAGTCGGTCGCGTGCTTCCCGCCGTTGAGGATGTTCATCAGCGGGACCGGCAGCGTGCGTGCGAGCGGTCCGCCGAGGTACCGGTACAGCGGCAGCCCCACCGCGTTCGCCGCGGCGCGGGCGCAGGCGAGCGACACGCCGAGGATCGCGTTCGCCCCGAGCTTCGACTTGTCCGGCGTGCCGTCGAGCTCGCGGAGGAGGCTGTCGATCGCCGACTGGTCCGAGGCGTCCTCGCCGATGAGCTCCGGCGCCATGACGTCGTCGACGTTGCCGACGGCGTTGCGGACGCCCTTGCCCCGGTAGCGGCGCGGGTCGCCGTCACGGAGCTCGACCGCCTCGTGCTTCCCGGTCGACGCGCCGGACGGGACCATCGCGGTGCCGATCGCACCGCCGGAGAGGAAGACGTCCACCGCCACCGTGGGATCCCCGCGGGAATCGAGGATCTCCCGTGCGCGGACCATCTCGATGGTGGTGTCCAAGCGGACGAAGCCTAGGCGCTCCGGACCACGTTCGCTCGCTCGACGGCCGTGGTATGAACTGCTTGGACACGAGGGGGTCGAGTGGGCGAGGAGCGCAAGTTCAGCACGGTGCTGTTCGCCGACATCGTCGGTTCGACGGCGTTCGGCGAAGCGCACGATCCGGAGATCGTGCGGGAGGCGCTGGCCCGCACCTTCGCCGGATGGCGGCAGATCATCACAGCGCACGGCGGGACGGTCGAGAAGTTCATCGGGGACGCGGTCATGGCCGTGTTCGGCGTGCCGGTCGCGCATGAGGACGATCCGGAGCGCGCCGTGCGCGCGGCGTTCGCCTTGCGCGAGCGCATGGGCCGGCAAGAGGAGGGCGCGCCGTTCGACATCCGCATCGGGATCGCGAGCGGCGAGGTCGTGAGCGGCGGGGCGGAGGACGGTGGCCAGTTCCTGGTCACGGGCCCGTCGGTGAACCTCGCGGCCCGCCTCCAGGGCGCCGCCTCGGCCGGCGAGATCCTCGTCGACCCGATGACGCGCAAGCTCACGCGGCACGTCGTCGCGTACGACAGCGGCTGGCCGATCGAGGCGAAGGGCATCGGCCGCGTCGAGGCGTGCCCCGCGCGGGAGATCACGGCGCGCGTGCCCGCCGCGCACCCGGCGTTCGGTGAGCTGCGCGCGCCGCTCGTGGGCCGCCAGCGCGAGATCGACCTCCTCGACATGACCTACGAGCGCGTGCGCGAGGAGAGGCGTCCCGCGCTCGTCACGGTCTTCGGTCCCGCCGGTATCGGGAAGTCGCGCCTGCTCGAGGACTGGATCGCCCGCACGGGACACACGGCGCTCGTGGGCCGGTGCCTGCCGTACGGCGAGGGCATCACGTTCTGGCCTGTGAAGGAGATGCTGCACATCGAGGGCGCGATCGCGCCGAGCGACGCGCGCGAGGAGGTCACGGCGAAGGTCCGCGCCGCCGTGCTGCGCGCCTTCGGCGAGGGCGACGCCGACGCTGACGCGGTCGCGCGGCGTCTGTCGGTGCTCATCGGCAACCTCCCCGCCGAGACGGCGATCCCCGACGTGCAGGCGTCGAACATCGCGGCCGAGCTGCGCTGGGCGGTGCGCCGGTACGTCGAGCGTCGCGCGACGGACGCGATCGTCATCGTCTTCGAGGACCTGCAGTGGGCCGAGCCCGGCCTGCTCGATCTCATCGAGCACCTCGCCGAGTGGACGCGCGGTCCCGTGATGATCGCCTGCCTCGCCCGCCCCGAGCTGCTCGACATTCGTCCCGGATGGGGCGGCGGCAGAACGAATGCGACCGCGATGACGCTCGAGCCGCTCACGTACGAGGACACCCGCATGCTCATCGGCGGCCTGCTCGGGATCGCGCATCCGCCGACGGAGCTCGTCGATGACGTCTGCCCGCGCGCCGACGGGAACCCGCTCTACGTGGAGGAGTTCCTGCGCACCATGATCGAGACCGCGCGGATCACACGCGTCGAGGGGCAGTGGCTCGTGACGCGCGGCCTCCCGCACATGAGCGCGCCGCCGACGCTGCACGGCCTCATGGCGGCGCGGCTCGACCGTGTGCCCGCGCCGCTGAAGCGCGCGCTGCAGCAGGCCGCAGTCATCGGGAAGCGCTTCGCGACGGACGCCCTCAGCGCCATCGCCGGCTCGCCCGTCGAGGAGGACGTGCTCCTCGACGGCGTACGTCGCGGACTGGTCCACGAGGTCGAAGAGCGCGGTCTCGGCGGTGGTCGCGCGTTCCAGTTCCACCACAGCCTCGTCCGCGAGGTCGCGTACTCCGCGGTGCCGAAGGGCGAGCGGCTTCGCCTCCACGAACGGTTCGGTCAGTGGCTCGAGGAGATCGCAAGCGACCGCTTGGGCGAGTACGGCGAAACGGTCGCGCACCATTCGGAGCAGGCGTATCGCCTCGCGCGCGACCTGCGCTCGCCGCGAGCGACCGAGCTCGGGACGCGCGCGTTCCACCTTCTGGTCAGCACGGCGACGCGTGCGCGCCACCGCTCGGACCTGAACGCGGCGACGGCGCTGTACTCGCGCGCGGCGGAGATCGGCGAGACGATCGGCCTGTTGATGACCGAGCGCGTCGAGGCCGAGGGCTTCTCCGCGCTCACCGGGTACTACGTGGAGGGAACGTCCGAGGCGGTCGCACGGCTCGATCGCGTCATCGAGGCCGCGCGCCAGGCCGGACCGAGCGAGGTGCTGGTGCGGCTGCTCAGCCAGCGCGGCTTCATCGCGCGCCTGGACGAGAGTTCCGACAAGTTCTTCGAGGAAGGCATCGCGGTCGCGCGCGCCACCGGCGACCCCGCGCTCATCGCGCACGCGATGACGCTCTCGAACGCGCAGGCCTGGGCCCGCGGCGACCTGATCACGCACGAGGTGGTCCTGCGCGAGGCGTACGAGTTCATGAAGCGCACCGGCGCGAAGGCCGACCTCGGGATCTGCCTCGTCTGGCTGGCGACGAACGCGCTGCAGCGCGGCGCGTTCACGGAGGGCGAGGCCTACCTCGACGAGGCGACCGCGGAGGCGGAGGGCAGCGGTTCGAAGTTCCAGCTCTGGGCCGTGCGGCGCCAGGCGGCGCGCGCGGCGATCGCGCGTGCGGAGCATGCGCGCGCGGTGCGTCTCGCGAACGAGGCCGTCGCGCTGGCGCACGAGGTGGGCGCGAAGCGACTCGTCGGTCTCGCCTACGTCCGTCTGGGCGACGCACTGTACGAGGCCGGCGAGAACGCGCAGGCCCGGACGATCCTCGAGCAGGCGCTCCAGGCGATCGACCGCGAGACGATGCGCGAGGCGTACGTCGAGGTGCGCTGGAAGCTCGCGCGGGCGGCGCTGGCGTCAGGCGACCGCGAGTCGGCGCTCGCTCATGCCGGCTCTGCGCGCGAAGCGGCGTGGGACATCTACTCGAACGCCACGGCGGCCGCGACGCTCGCCGCCGTCCGCGACGCCGAAGGTGACCGCACCGGCGCGGAGCGTCTCTACAGGGAAGCGCTGGCGACGGTGATCCCGACCGGCTTCGCGCAGCTGCGCGCGGACATCCAGCGCGAGCTCGCGCGCCATTACGTTCGCTACGGGGACGCCGCGTCGGCCGAGCCGCTCATCGCGGCGCTGATCGACTTCTACAAGGATCCGCTCGCCTCGCGCCGCCGCGACGAGGCCCAGGCGCTACGCCGCGCGGCGGAGGCGTCGCTGCCGGCCTAACGATCGGGGATCGCCGCGACGCCGGGGAGGACCTTCCCTTCGATGAGCTCGAGCGACGCGCCGCCCCCCGTGGAGACGTGCGTCATCTTCGAGGCGAGGCCGAGCTCCTCGACCGCCTGCACCGACTCGCCGCCGCCCACGACCGTGGTCGCCTTGGACGTCGCGAGCAGCTCGGCGATGCGCTTCGTCCCCGCCGCGAACGGCGCCTTCTCGAAGACGCCGACCGGGCCGTTCCAGAAGATCGTGTGCGCCTTGGCGATGGCCGCGGCGTACTCCTGCAGCGTCCGAGGACCGGCGTCGAGCATCGCCTCGCCGTCCGGGACACGGTCGACGTCGCGCACCGTTCCGGCCGGCGCGTCGGGCGAGACCGCGCACACCGCGTCGCTCGGCAGATGGAAGTCGATCTCGCGCTCTTTCGCGCGCACGAGGATCCGCCGCGCCTCCTCCTCCCTGTCCGGCTCGCGGAGCGACGTGCCCACGGCATGCCCGGTCGCGCTAAGGAACGTGTTCGCCATGCCCCCGCCGATGGCGATCGCGTCGACGCGGTCGACGAGCGCGCGCAGCACGTCGATCTTCGTGCTCACCTTCGCGCCGCCGATGATCGCCAGGAAAGGCCGCGCGGGCTCTCCCAGCAGTCCACCGAGCGCCTCGAGCTCCTTCTCGAGCAGGAAGCCGGAGTAGGCCGGCAAGATGCGGGCGACGCCCTCGGTCGAAGCATGCGCGCGGTGCGCCGTGCCGAAGGCATCGTTGACGAAGACGTCGAACCCGGCCGCGAGCTGCCTCGCGAAGGCGGGATCGTTCGCCTCCTCCTCGGGATGGAAGCGCGTGTTCTCGAGGAGGACGACGTCGCCCGGGACCATCGCGAGCACGGCTTTGCGCACGGCCTCGCCGGCGCAATCGGGCAGCAGGAGGACGGGGACGCCGAGCAGCTCGCGCAGCACCTCCGCGACGGGGGTCAGGCCGTACTTGGGCTCGGCGCCCTTCGGACGCCCCAGGTGCGACGCGAGCGCGACCATGCCGCCGCGCTCGCGCAGGTAGCGGATCGTGGGTAGCGAGGCGCGGATCCGCGTGTCGTCGGCGACCTTCCCGTCCTTCAGCGGCACGTTGAGATCGACGCGCACGAGGATCCGCTTCCCCGAGGGATCGAGGTCGCGGATCGTGCGCTTGTTCAACGCGCTCCGACCGGCTCCTTCGCCAGCGTGCGCACCTTCGAGCCCACGAGCGCGGTGATGTCGGCGAGCCGGCACGCGTAGCCCCACTCGTTGTCGTACCAGGCGATCACCTTGACCATGTCCTCGAGCACGATGGTGTCGATGCCGCTGACGATGGTCGAGTTCGGGTCGCCCTTGAGATCGCTCGAGACGAGAGGCTCTTCCGTGTACGCCATGATCCCCTTGAGCTTGCCTTCCGCGGCGCGCTTGAACGCCGCGTTCACCTCGTCCTTCGTCACGCTGCGCTTCAGCGTCGCGACGAAGTCGACGACGGACACGGTAGGCGTCGGGACGCGGAACGCCATCCCGGTGAACTTGCCCTTCAGCTCCGGGATGACCAGGGCGACGGCCTTCGCGGCGCCGGTCGCGCTCGGGATGATGTTCTCGGCCGCGGCGCGCGCGTCCCGCGGGTCCGCGGCGACCGTGTCGAGCACCCGCTGCGAGTTGGTGTACGAGTGCACCGTCGTGAGGAAGCCCTTCACGATGCCGAACTCGTCGTTCAGCACCTTGGCCACGGGCGCGAGGCCGTTCGTGGTGCACGAGGCGTTGCTGATGATGTGGTGCTTCTCCGGGTCGAAGTCGCCATCGTTCACGCCGAGGACGATGGTCTTGTCCTCGTTCTTCGCGGGCGCCGAGATGATCACGTACGTCGCGCCGGCGTCGAGGTGCGCCTTCGCCTTCGTCGCGTCGGTAAAGAGGCCGGTCGACTCGATCACGACGTCGATCCCGAGGTCGCGCCAGGGCAGCTTCGCCGGATCCCTCTCCTGCACCACCTTGATCGTGTGCCCGGCGATCACGAGGGCGTCCGCGGTCGCGGAGACCTCGCCCTGGAACGTGCCGTAGTTCGTGTCGTGCTTGAAGAGGAATGCGTTCATCTGCGGATCGGCGAGATCGTTGACCGCGACGATCTCGAAGGCATCGGGCTGACGCTCGAGCGCCGCCTTCAGGAACTGCCGGCCGATCCGACCGAACCCGTTGATCGCGACCCGTACCGTCATCACCGTCATCCTTCTCAATAGCCGTCGGCGAGTGCCCGGGGGCGGGGGCCCTTGTGCCCGTAAGGCGCCTCGCTTTGCGGCTAGTCGCTTCGCTCTTGTGGACTCGCTCGGACCGGCAAAGCCGGATCCTCGCTCGAACCTACCCTATGCGAACCAGGTCCCTCGCCCGGCGGCTCGCTCCTGCGCCGCCAGGACCGCACCCACCATGCCGACGTCCGACCCCAGCGCGGCAGGCACCACCCGGACCGCGGCCGCGGGAATGGAGAACGCGCGCGCCCGGATGCCCCGGCGCATCGGCTCGAGCACGTGCTGCGGCTCGTGCTCGGTGATGCCCCCACCGACGACGATGACGCTCGGGTTCAGTCCGTTCACCAGGCCGATGGCGAGGTTCGTCAGGGCCGCCTCCGCTCGCGCCACGAGCGCCCGCGCGCGCTCGTCGCCGCCACGCGCGGCGCGGAACACCTCTCCCGCATCGCGGGAGCCGAACTGCTGCGCGAGGTTACGGCCCCCGGCGAACGACTCCACACACCCGTACGACCCGCACCCGCACCGAGGTCCCTCGAGGGCGACCGGCCAGTGGCCGAGCTCGCCCGCCGTGTTCGTCGCGCCGCGCAGCATGCGGCCGCCGCTGACGATGGCGCCGCCGACGCCGGTGGACACCGTGACGTACACGTAGTCGCGCTCGCCGCGCGCCGCGCCTGCCATCCCCTCGCCGATCGCCGCGATGACCGTGTCGCGGTCCACGAAGACCGGTGTCCCATCGAGACCCGCGGAGAGCCGGTCCGCGAGCGGCACGCGCTCGAACCCCGGGATGTTCGGCGCGACGTGGACGATCCCGCGGTGGTGGTCGAGCGGACCCGGGGCGGCGCAGCCGACACCGACGACGTCGTGGAGCTCGCGGTCGGCGCTCTCGAGCGCCGCGCGCGACGCGTCGGCGAGCGCGGCGATGACGTCGTCCGGCCGTCCGGTCGCCGGTGTGGGGCGCGAAGCGTCTCCGAGGAGCCTGGGCGGGGGGTACCCCCCCGCCGAACCCCCAGCGATGCCCTCGGCGACCACGGCGCGCACCTGAGTGCCGCCGAGGTCGAGGCCGATGTACAGGGTCACACCTTGGGCAAGCGCCCGCTGACCTCCGGAGCGCGGAGCAGCGTGAGGTCCTTCCCCAAGAGACGGTCCCGGACGTTGCGGAAGCCGCGGCGCGCCTTGTCCTTGCCGAGCACGCGCTCGGCCTCGTCGTAGATCTGACACAGGAGCATCGCGAGATACGGGAGCGCCTGTCGCTCCGGGACGCCGTCGCGATCGATCGCGCCGACGTCGAGGCGATCGTTCGAGATCGGCAGCGGCCGGTCGATCGGATCCGCCTGCTCGTCGGCGCGCATGAGCAGGGTGAGCATCCGGTCCTCGACGCGCGCCTTGCCGTACTGACCGCTGTTGTACGCGGCGATGAGCTCGTTCGCGAAGGTGGCGAGCTGACCCGCGCGCGTGCCCGCGCTCGCGATCGGCGCCGCCGGCGCCGCCTTCGCGCCACCGCCGAAGAGGCCGCCGAACAGACCGCCTTTCTTCTCCGGGAGTGGAGGCGGCGCGGCGGGTGGCGGCGCGACCGGCTCGGCCTCGTACGCGGGCGGAGCTTCGGGCTCGACGTACGGGACCTCGGGCTCGGCGGGAACGACCTCGGGCGCCGGCTCTTCCCAGGCGGGAGCGGCGGGCGTCTCCCATGCGCGCGCCTGTGCCGGGGGCGCCTCCCACGAGGGCGCTTCGGGCTGCGCCGCCGGCGCGGCGAACGCCGCGAGACGCGGATCGATCTCGGCCGGCGGCTCCTCGACCGGCGCGGGCTGCTCCCACGAGGGCGCCTCCCATGCGGGCGTCTCGGCAGGTGCCTCGGGCTCCGCGGGCGGCGCGGCCGCGAGCGCTTCCGCTGTCGCCGCCGCGGCGGCGGCCTCGGGTGACTCGATCTCCGATGCGACCTCCTCGACCGGGGGCGGCTCCCACGCGGGTGGCTCGGGCTCCGCCTCGGCGATCGGCTCCTCGACGACGGGCTCCTCTTCGACGACGGGCTCTTCGATCGCCTCTTCGACGACCGGCTCATCGACGACCGCTTCATCCACCGGTGTGGTCACGTCCTCCCAGGTGGCGGGAGCGGGCTCGGGCTCGACCGGCGTCTCGACCGGCGCCGCGGCCGCGGACGCAGCGGCGGGCGCGGCCCACGGCGTCTTGCGGCGCTCGACGTAGGGCCAGGCCTGCTCAGCGGCAGGCAGGACGTCGACGTAGCCCCCGCGGACGAGATCGGCGAGGACCATCATCGTCGGCAGGCGTCGCGTGCGGATGTGGTCCGCGATGGCGACGACGTCCCGCTCGCCGTTCACCCCGAGGAGCACGCGCCACTGCTCGGGTGTGAGCACGATCTCCGGATTGCGCGTGGCGCGCTCCGACAGCGTGAAGCGCGCCCGTTCGTTCGGGATCAGCACACGGATCGCCACGATCTTGTCGCGGGTGTCCGCCGCGCGGTCGAGGAGCGGATCGAGGGCTCCGCTGAGGTTCGCCTCGGGCGCCTCGCCCATCGGGACGAAGTCGAACTCGCCCTCCGGCGCGGTGAATGCCGCACCGAGGCCGATCTCGCCTTCCTCCTCGCCGGACCGCGCCGAGACGAGACGGCCATCGGCCATCCCGAGGGTCGAGGTCTCGCGTCCCGCGCGGACCTCGAGCCGCCCGGTCTTCTTCGTCTCCGCGAGCAGCTGGACGATCGTCTCGAGCGGGAAGTCGGGGATGCGTCCGCGCAGCACGACCTGCTCGCCTTCGGTCGTCGGCGGGATCGGCTGCATCGGGGGCAGGCGGCGGTACGCCCGTTGCGGCTCCTCGAGGCTCGTCCCCACCTCGGGCTCGAGCGTGTCGACGAGCCCGGCGCGCACGAGCGCCGCGAAGAGCTGCTGCGCCGTGAGCCGGCGCATCTCGAGCTTCTCCGCCAGGGCGGCGACGTCGCGCTCGCCGTCGATGAGCAGGAGCGCGCGCCACTGCGCGGGCGCGAGCGTGATCTCGCCGCGCTCGGTCGCGCGTTGCGACAGCCGGAAGCGCACGCGGTCGTGCGGGATGACCTCGCGGATCCCGAGGATGCGGTCCCGCTCCAGCGCGGCGCGGTCGAGCAGCTCCTCGAGCCCACCGGCGAGGTCGTGGCCCTCGACGCGGTCCTGCGCGAGGAACTCGAAGCCGCCGCGGTCTATCGCGAACGCCGCGCCGAGCGCGAGATGGCCGTCCTCGTCCTCGAACTGCGCGGAGACGAGGCGCCCGCCGGACAGGCCGAGGAGGCCGCGATGCTCTCCGTCGTCGCCGCGGACCTCGAGCAGCCCGGTCTTCTCGGTGGCGGCGAGCAGCTGCAACACCATGCCGATCGGGAACGCTTCGATGGCCCCGCGAAGGCTCAGTGGATGGCCTCCTCTGTGGCCTGGTCGAACAGGTGGACCTTGCGAAGGTCGAAGCCGACGCGGATCGTCGCACCCGGCGTCGTCTGCGTGTCGGTGGAGACGCGCGCGACGAACGCGCGACCCTGCGCGCTCAGGTGCAGCTGGAGCTCGTTGCCCAGGTACTCGACCACCTCGACCTTCGCCTCGACCGGGAGCTTGCCCTCCCCCGGTGAGCGCGCGAGATCGTGGATGTCCTCGGGGCGCACACCGACGATCACGTCCGTGCCGGCGACGCGGCCCGCGCGTCCGTCGAGCGGGACGGGCGCGAAGCCGGTGTCCGCGGTCGTGCCGCTCACCTTCGCGGGGAAGAAGTTCATCGCCGGCGCGCCGATGAACCCGGCGACGAAGAGGTTCACGGGATGGTCGTGCAGCTCCTGCGGCGAGCCGATCTGCTGCAGCAGGCCGTCCTTCATCACCACGATGCGGTCGCCCATCGTCATGGCCTCGACCTGGTCGTGGGTGACGTAGATGGTCGTCTTGCCGACGCGCTGGTGGATCTTCTCGAGCTCGGCTCTGGTCTGGATGCGCAGCTTCGCGTCGAGGTTACTGAGCGGCTCGTCCATGAGGAACACGGCGGGCTCGCGCGCGATGGCCCGCCCGACGGCGACGCGCTGGCGCTGGCCCCCGGAGAGCTCCTTGGGCTTGCGCCGCAGGAGCTGCTCCAGTCCAAGGATCTGAGCCACGTCCTGCACGCGCCGCTCGATCTCCGCCCTGGCGGTCCCGCGCAGCTTGAGGCCGAAGGCGATGTTGTCGTACACGCTCATGTGCGGATACAGCGCGTAGTTCTGGAAGACCATGGCGATGTCGCGATCCTTCGGGGGGACGTCGTTCACGCACCGGTCGCCGATGTAGATGTCTCCGGAGGTCTGCTCCTCCAGGCCGGCCAGCATCCGGAGGGCGGTCGTCTTGCCGCATCCGGACGGCCCGACGAGCACGAGGAACTCGCCGTCGCGGACCTGCAGGCTCAGGTCGTTGACGGCGACGACGTCATCGAACCGCTTGACAACGTGGTCATAGCTGACGGTCACCATGCGCGGAAGTATCGCATCGGAACTCATTCCGACCCTCGCTCGGGGGAACCCCTCGCGAGCGGCCCCAGGGGTAGGGGCCCCTGTGCGCGCAGCGCGCTCGACCTCGTCGCTGCGGCGCTTCGGTCTGCGCGCCCGGAGTACGAGTAAGCCGACGCCGAGGCACCTGTCACATGCGATCGATCGTCGTCATCGGGTGCGGCGCGGCACTGATCGCGTGCACGGCCGCTCCGGCGGTCGACACGCCTTCGCCGACGGGGCACGGGGCGGTGCGTGCCGCGGCGCCGACGACGCGGCTCGTGATGCCGTCCGCACGCGACCGACCCGACGCGGACTGCGCCGACTTCCCCGACCAGGTCGCGGCGCAGAAGGAGCTCCGTGCGCGACCGAGCGACCCGGATCGCCTCGACGCGGACGACGACGGGCTCGCCTGTGAACGCCTATTCCGACCGTCGCTCGGGGGAACCCCTCGCTCAGGCCCGGGTGCTCGACCTCGTCGCTGCGGCGCCTCGGTCTGCGCGCCCGGGGACGACTAGACCTCGATCAGCCATGTCCCGATCTCGAACGGGGCGAGCCTTGCGGTCGCGGATCCGTCGGGGTGGATCTCCAGCGGCGCCGCGGTGCGGATGACGTCGAGCCCGGTGTTGCCCACGTCGCCCCAGCCTTCGCGCAGATCGACCGCCGCCGACGATCGCACCGGCCGGTGCGCGCGCATCGTGACCTCGACGGGCTGGCTCGAGAGCGACGCGAGGCGGATGACGGTCCGGCCGTCAGGTCCCGATCGGAGCGCGGTGAGCCGCGCGAGCGCATCCGCCGGCTCGGCCTCCATCGAGAGGAAGGTCCGTGCCTCGCCGTCGCCGCGCGCCACACACGCCGGTGAGAGGAACTCGCGGATGGCGCGGACCGCGGTACCGAGCGACCGATCGCGCGGGAGCGGCACGACGCAGTAGCGGAACCGCTGCGGTCCGATGCACTGCGCGCCCGGCGTCTCGAGCTCGGGGCCCGCGTGTCCGCGCCGCTCGCGCAGGTCGCCGCGCGAGAGCCAGCCGACGGCGCGCAGCAGCGTGATCGCGATGGCCGCGCCGTCGCGGAGGACCGCGTAGTCGCGGATGCCATCGAGGCCGACCGCGAGGCCGGCGGTGGGTCCCTTCACCGCGACGACGTCGTGGACGCAGCGCTCTTCCGTCGGTGGCTCGACCCACCCGGGCCGCGGCGGCACCCGGTTCGGGCGCTCGAGGAGCGCGAAGGCCGCGCCCGCGCGATGCGTCAGCGTCCGCGTGCGCGTCTCGAACTGGACCCGCATGCGGTGATCGCGCGCGCGGTTGTCGATCTCGGTCGTGACGTCGACACGGTCGGCCTCGGCGTCCAGCGAGACCACGATCCGGACGGCGCAGTCGACGGTGTCCGGCACGCGCGCCAGGCGGTCGGGGCGCAGGCACGCAGGCAGGCGCGCGACCGTCTCGACCGTGACCGTGCCGCGGTCGCCCACGACCGCCGTGGCGCGCCGGCCCGGCCGCGCGGCGCCCGGGACGCTCGGGCCCGCATATGAATAGGTGTATTCGTCGCCGCGGTCGCCGTCGTCGACGAGCACGTTCTGCCGCTCCCAGCGGTCGCCGGACGCTAGATCCGTCACCGCGAAGGTCCCGTCGAGCGCGACCTCGACACGCAGGCGCCCGTTCTCG
>JACPEQ010000094.1 GCA_016183435.1 Chloroflexota bacterium | reverse complement strand
GGCGTTCGGTCGATCTCACCGACGACCATCCGGTGCTTGTTGTGCGACACGCGGACTCTGTCGCGGAGTGGACCCCGGCGCGCGAGGTACACGCGGGCGATCTGATCGTTCGTCCGATGGCAGCGAGCGGGATCGAGCGTGAGCTCGTGCGCGACGGCTCGGCTGTCGCGCTTATGCAGCGAGGCGGTGGGACGGCAGTCGCTGAGCGTCTCGCGGTGGAGCCTGGACGAACGCATCTGCTGCTACGCGTCGCATCGAACGTGGTCTTCGACTACGAGGGGTACGTCCACAACTTCGAGGTCGAGGACGTGCACTCGTACGTCAGCTCGGTGGGGGCGCTGCACAACTGCGGCGAGTTTGGGATCCTCACCGGGATCCAGATGGCGCTCGCGCAGATGAACCTCGACCCGGACAAGGTCGCGGTCTTCAGCGGCATCGGCTGCTCCGGCAAGACGCCGCACTACATCAAGGCCTACGGCTTCCACACGCTGCACGGCCGCGTGCTCCCGGTCGCGACCGGCGCGCGCCTCGCGAACAGCGACGTCACCGTCATCGCCCTCGGTGGCGATGGGGACGGCTACGGCATCGGCGCCGGGTACTTCGTGAACAGCGGACGCCGCAACGTGGACATGGCGTATCTCGTCCACAACAACAACGTCTACGGGCTCACGAAGGGCCAGGCCTCACCCACCCTGTCGAAGGGCAAGCGCACGAAGTCCATGCCGGAGGAGGCCATCCAGGACGGCATCAACCCGATCGCGATGGCCGTGGCCGCCGGCTACACGTTCATCGCGCGCGGCTACGCGCTCGAGCCGAGGCACCTCGCCGGGATCATCACCAAGGCCATCCAGCACAAGGGCGCTGCCCTCGTCGACGTGCTGCAGACCTGCCCGACGTACAACGACCTGTACACGAAGGAGTGGTACGAGGGCGCCGACCTTCCGGAGAAGCGGTCGCGGCTGTACAAGCTCGAGGAGACCGGCTTCGACGGCGTCGTCCACGACGTCACCGACGAGCAGGAGATCGTGACGAAGAAGGCGGCGGCCGTCGTGAAGTCGTACGAGACGGAGCCGATCCCGATCGGCGTCTACTACCAGGCCGAGCTGCCGACGTACGAGGACGCGCTCCACCAGCGGATCCCGGCCCTCGCCGAGAAGCCGCTCGTGGACATCGACGTCTTCAACCGGGACGTGAACGCGCTCCTCGAGGCGATGCGATAGCCGCGGCCCCGCGGCTCCGGCTGGACCACGCGGTCATCGCCGTCTCCGACCCCGCGCGCTCGGACGCCTTCTACCGCGACGTCCTCGGCGCCGAGATCCGCGAGCTGTCCCGCGGCCGGCGCGCGTACCGCTTCGGCGACCAGCAGCTGAACGTCCACGCACCCGGCGCGACGCCCGAGCCGGTGGCGCGCGTGCGCATCACGCCGGGCAACAGCGACCTGTGCTTCGTGTGGGACGGCCCGATCGACGGCGCGGTCGAGCACCTGCGGTCTCACAGCGTCGCGATCGAGCTCGGCCCGGTGCAGCGGACGGGCGCGCACGGCGACGGCACGAGCGTCTACTTCCGCGACCCTGACGGCTCCCTGCTCGAATTCATCAGCTACCCCTGACGACCCCAGTCCTCTACCGCGACGTCTTGCATGGGGAAGTCTTTCACGTTCGCCGTCGCGAGCCGTGCTCCGATCGCGAGTGCCGCCGCTGCGATGAGGCAGTCGCCTTGACCCAAGGTCACGCCGCGCCGGGCGAACTCGCGCCGCCATTCCCCGGCCCGCCATCCCTCCGCTGTTCCCAGTGGTACCTCACGAAGTCCGACGAGCAGCGCGCGCGCCCGTTCCTCCTCGCCGTCGCGCAACCCGCGCACCGTCTCCTCCACCGCCACCGCGCACGTGTGGACGACGTCGCCGGAGTCGCGGACTCGTCGAAGGCGATCGCGGGTCTCCTCCCGGCCACGGAGGAAGTCGATGAGGACCGTCGCGTCGAGAAGCACGGACCCCATCAGCCGACGCGGCGCGCGTCACGGCGCCGCTCGGCGTGTACCCAGGCAGCCGGATCGGGATCCCAGACATGCCCTGTCGTTGAGATGGATCCGAACGCCGACTCGATGAGCTCCCAGCGGCGCTTGTCGTCGATCGCGCGCTCGACCGCTGCGGCGATGAAACGGCTCCGCTTGCGCGGCCCGACGCGTCGGTCGATCTCCTTCACGACCTTCGGGTCGAGGCTAATGTGCACACGCATGCACACAACTTAGCACAATGAGAGGATCGGACCGACGTTGACCGACGAAGCGCTGGCCAGGACCGAAGAGCTCGAGCTGCAGACCCGTGGTCGGCGTACCGGGCGCATCCACTCGGTTCGACTCTGGTTCGCGCACGCGGACGGCGTCCTCTGGCTGCGCGCCGACGAGCGGGCGCCGGACTGGCTGCGGAACCTGCGCGAGCATCCAGAGTGCGTCGTCCGGATCGGAGGTCACGATCTGCGGGCCCGCTACGAGCCCGTCGCCGACCGTCACGGTGCGCTGCGCAAGCTCGTCGAGCTGTGGCGCGCGAAGTACGGCGCGGAGTGGGTGGAGCCCTGGTACGTGGAAAAGGGACGCGAGCCCGTCCTCCTGCGGATCGTTGCCTAGCGCCGCAGGCGCCGCGCGAGCGCTGGATACGCGAGCGTTCCGAGGATCCCGACGGTGATGTCGCCCGCGCTGTCCCACCAGCCGCGCACGTTGTGCGTCTTGAAGAAGACGTCGGTGAGGATCTCCTGCGCCTCGAGCGCGCCGTGGAAGCCGTTCGCGGCGAGGAACGCGGTCTTCGGCTTCAGGCCGAAGGCCCGCTCGAACACGAGCGCGAACGCACCGGTCCCGTGGAGATGCGGGATGAGGTCGAAGTGCGTGTAGCGGTCGTAGAGGTCGAACGAGTTCCCGGCCATGTCGAGCCAGTAGACGGACAGGTACAGCGAGTCCCATCCCCAGGGGTAGCGCTTCCAGCGCTTCCCGATCAGCCGCACGAGCGGGAACAGCATGCTCATCCCGCCGACGATCGCGAGGTTCCGGATGGGGATGGCCTTCCCCGCGAACCGCGGGTCGTCCTGGTGCGTCATCACCTCCCATAGGAACCACGCGATGTGTGCGCGGATCACGATGTTCAAGATCGCCCTCGGCACGGACCGTCCTGCCTTCCCGTCAGGACGCTACAGCGGCGCGGGAGTCCCGAGGTGCCGCGCGAGGAACGCGATCTGCGCCTCCATCTGGCGGATGCGCTCGTCGATGACGAGCGAGCCGTGGCCGGCGTCGTAACGGTACGTCTCGTGCACCTTCCGGAGCTCGCGTAGCCGGTCGATGTAGATGTCCGCGCTCCGCGACGGGCACCGCGGGTCGTTCTGGCCGACGAGCAGCATGACCGGGGCGCGGACCCGCCCGACGTAGGTGATCGGGTTGCGCTCCTTGTAGACCTGCGGCACCTCGTCCGGCGTCCCGCCGAACAGCGCCGCGTCGTAGCGCTTGAGCGGCTCCATCTCGTCATCGAACGCCGCGACGTAGTCGCCGATCGGAACGCCGGCGAGCCCCGCCGCCCAACGCTCGGGCTGGACCCCCAGGCCCAGGAGCGTCAGGTAGCCGCCCCACGACGCGCCGCCGATCGCGCATCTCGCCGCGTCGCTCATCCCGCTCGTCACCGCCCAGTCCCGCACGGCCGCGATGTCCTCGAGCTCGGTGAGGCCGGGCTTGCCCTTGATGGCGTCGCGCCACGCCTTGCCGTACCCGCTCGAGCCGCGGTAGTTGACCATCAGCACGGCGAACCCGTGGTCGACCCACGCCTGCACCTCGGGGTCCCACCGGTCCCGGTCGTGCGCCTCCGGGCCGCCGTGCACGAGCAACAGCGTCGGCCGCGGCCGCGCGCCCCCGCGCGGCTCGGCGATGAACACGTGGATGCCCTTCACGTCGGCGTCCGTGTACCGCACGCTCTCCGGCGACTCCGGTCCCGGCGCGCGCAACACCGCGCGAGATCCGCTGCGCGTGTGCGGTGGAAGCGTGGAGCCATTGAGCTGGTACCAGACCTCGCCGTCCGGACGGACGCGGGCGCCGTCGATGGATCCGGTCTCGGTCGGCAGCCGCTGCAGGGCCCGAGTCCCGAGGGAGTAGCGGTACAGCTCCGTGCGACCCCGATGCGAGTGGCCGAGGAGGAGCGATCCGCCGTCGACGTACCAGTCCGCCTCGACCTCTCCCGGAAGCTCGAGGTCGAGCTCGACGCTCGTCCCGCTGACGGCATCGACGACCGACGGCCGCAGGGACCCCGTGCGCTCGTGGTGCACGAGCAGCCGCTGATCGCCGGGGAGCGGAGACCAGCGCCCGGCCTGCAGGCCGCGCCCGGGCCCGTCCCAGAGGTCCCTCACGGCGTTGCCGGCGAGGTCGATCACGCGGATCGCCGGGTTGCGGCTGTCGCCGTGCTCCGAGTGCGTGAGCGCCAGCAGGGTCTCGCCCGCCGAGAGATGCGCGACGCGCGCCGACTCGCGATGCGCGTAGACGCGCAGCGGCCGATCGTTGCGCGGGACCACGTACACGCTCGAGCCTTCTTCGCCCGTCGAGCGCCCGATCACCGCGAACGTGCGACCGAGCGCGAGTCCGGTCGAGTACGACGGCCCGAGCGGCGCCGCGTCCCGGCGATCACCCCCGTCAAAGCGCTCCACCGTCCACGTGCCGAACTCGTCGCCCTTGCGGTCGTTCCACCACCACACGTGCTCGCCGGACGGATCGAGTCGCGCGGCCACGCGGTACCCCGTCCCGTCGGGTCGGTCGGTGACCTGCCGGTGCGTGTCGCGCTCGCGGTCCCACGCGAAGATCTCGAAGCGCCCGATGTGGTTCGAGAGATACACGAGGTGTTCTGCGCGGTCTCGGGCCCACGTCGGGAACATCGCTCGCGGTGCTCGGTAGCGAAGCCTCCAGGCGGCTTCGGTCAACGTCCGTCGCGGCTGACGCTGAAGACGTCGCGGATGCCCTCGAGCCGCCCGAGCACGCGCGAGAGCTGCTCCACGCTCGTGACCTGCAGGACCGCGTTCACGGTCGCGGTCTTGTCCGGGTTCGCGTTCGCGGCCAAGCTCATGAGCTGGACCTGGTCCTCGCTGATCACGGACGCGATGTCGCGGAGCAGGCCCGTGCGGTCCCATCCGACGACGCGCACCGCGACGGGATACGTGCGTGGTCCGGCGCGCTCCCACTCGACCTCGACCATCCGCTCGCGCTCGGCGATGTTGCGCACGTTCGTGCAGTCCGCCCTGTGGACGGTCACGCCGCGACCGCGCGTGATGTAGCCGACGATCGGGTCACCCGGCACCGGATCGCAGCACACGCCGAAGCGCACGAGGAGGTCGCCCATGCCCTTCACTCGTACACCGCCCTTCGTCGTCGGCGGTGGCGGCGGCGGGGCCTGCTGCGGGATGGCGAGCTCGGTGTCGTCCAGGATGCCGAGCCGCGACACGATCTGCGGCGCGGACAGCTCGCCGTAGCCGAGCGCGGCGAACATCGAATCGACGTCGTGCATGTTCAGCTGCTCGCTGGCCTTGCGGAGGTCGTCGAGGCTGATGTCCGGGAGCGACCGCTGCGCGATCCGTCTCAGCTCCTTGTCGAGCACCTCCTTGCCATGCGCGATGTTCTCCTCGCGCTGCTGCCGCTTGAACCATTGGCGGATCTTCTCGCGCGCGCCGGGCGTGCGCACGATGTTCAGCCAGTCGCGTGACGGGCCGCGCGCGGCCTTGCTCGTGATGATCTCGACGATGTCGCCCGACGCGAGCTTGTGGTCGAGCGGCACGATGCGCCCGTTCACCTTGGCGCCGATGCAGCGGTGACCGACGTCGCTGTGGATGCGGTAGGCGAAGTCGATCGGCGTCGAGCCGGCGGGCAGCTCCTTCACCTCGCCCTTCGGGGTGAAGACGAAGACCTGGTCGTGGAAGACGTCGACCTTCAGCGATTCGACGAACTCCGTGGCGTCGGACACGTCGTGCTGCCACTCCATGAGCTGGCGGATCCACGCGAGCTTGGACTCGTACTTGGGGTCGGCCTTCCCGCCCTCCTTGTACCGCCAGTGCGCGGCGATGCCGTACTCCGACAGCTGGTGCATCTCCTGCGTGCGGACCTGGATCTCCAGCGGCTGGCCGTCCGGGCCCATCACCGCGGTGTGCAGCGACTGGTACAGGTTGGCCTTCGGGACCGCGATGTAGTCGTCGAACTGGCCCGGGATCGGCGGCCACAGGCTGTGCACGACGCCGAGCGCGCCGTAGCACGCGGGAACGTCGTCGACGATGACCCGGATGGCGAGGAGGTCGTAGACCTCGTTGATCGAGACGACCTTGCGCCGCATCTTCTGCGCGATCGACCACAGGTGCTTCGCGCGCCCGCTGATCTCGGCCTTGATGCCGGCCTTCTCGAGCTCGCGGGCGAGGATCTTCATCGCCTGGTCGATGGATCGCTCGCGGAGCTGGCGCCGCTGCGCGAGCTGCTCGGTCAGATCGCGGTAGTGCTCCGGCTCGAGGTACTTGAACGCCAGGTCCTCGAGCTCCCACTTGATCTGCCAGATGCCGAGCCGGTGCGCGAGCGGCGCGTAGATCTCCATCGTCTGCTTCGCGATGCGCGTCTGCTTGTCCGGAGGCAGCGGCGCGAGCGTGCGCATGTTGTGCAGGCGGTCGCAGAGCTTGATGACGACGACCCGCAGGTCGGTCGCCATCGCCAGGAACATCTTGCGCAGGTCCTCCGCCTGGCGCTCCTCGACCGTGGACGTCGCGCTGCGCTGCCCGCCGACCATGGAGAGCGTCGTGACGCCCTCGACGAGCCGCGCGATCTCGTCTCCGAACTCGCGGCGCAGGTCGTCGTTCGTGTGGGTCGTGTCCTCCGGCACGTCGTGGAGCAGCGCGGCCGCGATGCTCGGCGGGTCCATGCCGAGCTGCGCCATGCTCAGCGCGACCGCGGCCGGGTGCTCGATGAAGGGGCCGCCCGTCGCGCGGCGCTGGCCCTCGTGGGCCGCGGCGGAGTAGTCGTAGGCGCGCCGGACGAGCTCGACGTCGGCCGCCGAGTAGTGGCGCTGCATCTCCGTAACGATCCCCTCGAGGTCCGGCGCACCGCGCCGCTGGGGGCGCAGACGATCGGTGACGCCGACGATGCGCGTGAGCATCAGGCGAGCGATAGGCGGGGGGCCGTGCCCCCCGCCGACCCCCCGCTCGGTATCGGCCCCCCCGCCGGCCCCCCGGCGATCTCCGCGAGCGCCACGCGCGACATCGCGTCGGCCGTCCCCACCGGCCCGAGGTCGCGGATCTCGAGCTCGACGAAGCCACGCAAGCCGATCCCCACCGTGACGACGGCATCGACGCGCCCTTCGCCCGTCACGTCCCCGGCATGGTCGCCACGCCGGAACGCCATCGCGTCGAACGTGAAGCGCCCGACGGTGAGCTTGCAACGCAGGTGGTCGGCGTCGACGCCGACCTGACGCACGCCGTGAACGCGCACGTCACGCAGGAGGAGATGCGGTCGCGGGTTCGCCGCGCCGCACGGCTCGAGGAGCGCGAGCTCGAGCGCGAGCCGCGGCGTCAGCGCGTCGGCCTCCAGCTCCGCGTCCACCACGACCGTCGGCACCGGGCGGACACCACCGAGCCGCGCGCGCACGACGCTGTCGAGCCGCTCGCGGAACGCGTCGATGCGGTCCACCGGGACGGAGAACCCCGCCGCCATCGCGTGGCCGCCGTGCTTCGTGAGCAGGTCGGTGCACTCCGCGAGCGCCTCCGCGATGTGGACGCCGCCGATGGAGCGGCAGCTCCCCTTCCCCTCCGCGCCGTCGATGGCGATGACGACCGCAGGACGTCCGTGGTCCTCCACGAGACGCGACGCGGCGAGCCCGACGATGCCGGCCGTCCACGCCGGGTCCGCGACCACCGTCGCCCACGCGTCGGGGCGCTCCTGCGCGCGCTCGCGGGCCTGCCGCACAACGTCGAGGGTGAGCCGCTGTCGCTCCGCGTTGCGCTCCTCGAGCCGGTCCGCGAGCGACTTCGCCTCCGCGGGATCCTCCGTGAGGAGGAGACGCAGCGCGTCCGTCGCGTCCGCGATCCTGCCCGCCGCGTTCAGCCGCGGCCCCAGGACCCAGCCGATCTCCGACGCGGTGATCTTGCCGACCTTCAGGCCCGCGCGCTCCGCGAGCGCGCGCAGGCCGACGACCGGCGACGCGTTCAGCGCGTCGAGCCCATGCCGCACCAGGTGGCGGTTCCCCGCGCGCAGCGGGACGACGTCGGCGACCGTCGCGATCGCGGCGAGCTGCAGGAGCTCGGCCTCGTGCGCCGCGAAGGAGGGACCGAGCAGGTCGCGCGCGATCGTGTACGCCACGCCCGCCCCCGACAGCTCCTTGTCGGGGGACGGGTCGCCCGGACGCCTGGGGTTCACGACGGCGAACGCCCGCGGGATGGCCGGGGGCGGGTGGTGGTGATCGGTGACGATGAGGTCGATGCCCAGCTCCCGCGCGAGCTCGGCCTCGGCGAGCGCGGTGATGCCGCAATCGACCGAAATGACCACCTTCACCCCGTCGGCGGAGATCTTGCGGAGCGCGCCGGCGTTGACGCCGTAGCCCTCCTCGTAGCGGTCCGGGATGTACGCGCCGACCGTGAAGCCCATACGCCGGAACGCTCGGACGAGCAGCGCCGAGCCGGCGACCCCGTCCACGTCGTAGTCCCCATAGACGACGATGCGCTCGCGAGCCGCGAGCGCACGACGGATCCGCTCGACCGCTACCTCCTGATCGAGCATCGGCGGACCCATCTCGGTCGGGCCGGCCTCGAGGAAGGCCCGCATGTCCGCCGGGGCGATGCCGCGGGCGCACATGATCCGCGCGACCAGCCCGGGGATGCCGTCAGGCGGGTCGCCCAGGGTCACGATGGGTAGCACCCAACGCCGCTGCGCTACGAGGGGCATGTGACCTCCAAGTATCCGGCATGTGTGTCCCGTACTGTGACGGCGTGACCCTGACCGCCGCGGCCGTCGGTGACCTCGCGCTGCGCGAGGCCACCCTCGACGATGCCGTCTTCGTGGCCGACATGCTCACGGCGCTCTGGCCGAGCGAGCCCGAGGACCCGGTACTCACGCGCTACTGGTGGGAGCACCCGTGGGATGCGGGGACGTACGAGCGGTACGTCGCGGTGCGAGCGGGCACCGACGTCGGCTTCGTGGGAATGGGGCATCCCCCCTGGGACGCCATGCCCGAGCGCTACGCGCGCCTTCAGGCCGACCTCGCTCGCGGCTCGCGCTCGCGCGAGCGCCTCGACGGCCTGCTGACGTTCGCCGAGGGACGGGCGCTGGCCGCGGGCGCTCTCCGCGTCACCAAATGGGCACGCGAACACGACCAGCTGCAGATCGACCTTCTCGGTGCGCGCGGGTACCGCGGGGAGCGCCGCGAGCGCTTCTGGGAGCTCGACCTCCGGGAACGGCGTGGAGCGCTCGAGACCATGGCCGCGGCGTCGCGCGAATACATGCGCGCCCAGGGCATCGAGGTCACCACGCTCGACCGCGTCAATGACCCTGAGAAGTACCGGCGCCTGTGGCAGATGGGCGAGGAGGCCTCGCAGGACACCCCGCGGACGGTCCCGTGGACACCGACGCCGTTCGCGACGTTCGAGGCGTGGCTGCGGAACCCGGCCGTCCGCGAGGACCGCGCGTGGGTCGCACGGATCGGCGATGAGATCGTCGGCGTCTCGCTCCTCGCATACCCGCCGGTCCGCGGGGTCGTTCAGACGGAGTGGACGGGCACCGCGAGGTCGGTGCGCGGGCGCGGCGTCGCTCGCGCGCTGAAGTGCGAGACGGTCATGGAGGCGATCGCCCTCGGCATCGACCGGATCCGCACCGACAACGATTCCCAGAACAGGCCGATCCTGCACATCAATGAGTCCATGGGCTACCGCCCGCTGCCTGAGATGATCCAGCTCATCAAGACGTTGTGAGGACCGCGGGAGTGGAAGGGGGCGCCGGGCGGCGGGGCCGAGCAGGCCCCGCAACAAAGGCCCCCTGCGAAGAGCAGGACCGCTCGCTGCAGGAGCGCTACGCCGCGCGCAGCACGTGCTTCGGCTGCGGGCCCGCGAACGCCGGTGGCCTCCGGATCCGCAGCTTCCCGCGTGAACGGGGGTGGAAGGGGGCGGAGCCCCCTGCGAGAGAAGAGGCGGCTGTGCCGCCTGAGGTCGATGTCGTGATGCGCTTCCGCGCGCGGCCCGAGCACGAGGCCTTCCCGGGCTACCTCAACGGCGGGATCGCCGGGACGCTCGTGGACTGCCATGCCAACTGGGCCGGCGTGCATGCGCTCATGCGGCGGAGCGGCCTCGACAAGGCCCCGTGCACGGTGACCGCCGAGTACTCCATCCGCTTCCTTCGCCCGATCCCGACGGCCGATGAGATCGAGGTGATCGCACGACCGATCGACGTGAAGGACGACCGCGTGACGGTCGAGGCCACCATCGTCGCCGGAGGTGAGGACTGCGCCACGGCCCGCGGCACCTTTGTCGTGGTGAAGGAGGGGCATCCCGCCTTCCACCGCTGGTGAGGCCGAGAGCGCCGGCGCCTATCCCGCGATGCGCAGCACCTCGAGCGTGAACGCGAGCAGGGCCGCGAGCTCGCGCGCGAGCGAGAGTGGGTCCTGCCCCTTGGTCGCGCCGCCCACTTCGGCGTGCTGGATCAGCCGCGGCACGGCGAGCACGAAGCGGCCCGACCGCGGCGCGGCCTGCGCCGCGTACGCCTCCGACAGCGGCTCGTAGCTGTCGTTCGGGTCGTGGATCCAGAACACCGGCGGAGCGACGGCCGACCACGCCGTCGCGGGTGACAGCCGATCGAGCACTTCGCGCCCCCGGGCCGAGAGCGACGCGAGCTCGTCCATGGCCGAGCGGTGGTCGGCGAGCGTGAAGACGCGGCGGATCTTCACCTTGTCCCCCACGTCCGTCATCGCCGCTTCGACGGCGGGTGGGATGCGCTGCCTGGCCTCCTCGCTGGGCTCCCATCCGACACCGCCCGGCATCGAGCGCGTGGCCACGGCGGCGACGTACGTGTCCAGGTCGAAGTAGCCGCCGAGGACCGACAGGTGATCGGCGCGCCCGAGCGCCGGCAACGTCCCGGCGGCCGCGAGCATCAGTCCGGCACCCGTGGAGGCGCCGAACGCGCCGGCGGGGCGCCCTTCGGTCTCGGGAAGGCCACGCAGGTGCGCGAAGGCCGCATCGACCACGCGCGGCGCCTCGGGGTCGAGGCGGCCCTCCTTCGAGAACGGGAACTCGGGGAGCATCACGAGGTAGCCCGCGCGGGCGAGCGTGGTGCCGAACTGGCGAGTCGCCTCGTTGTCGTTCCCGAGGGGCGTCGCGCCGTTGACCAGCATGATCGCGGGATGGCGATCTCCCCACCCGGGACGCCACCACGAGACGCGCATCCCGAGGCCGCCGAGGGTCTCGCGCGTCTCCGTGTACCGCGGCTCCGGCGTGATGAGCGCGGCGAGGTTCGTCCCGACCAGGGGCGCGGAGTAGATGTCGAGGAGCACGAGCGCCGCCTTCCCGCCGGGATACAGCACGGGTCCCCAGAGGAGGACGAGGGCGACCGCGAGGGCCAGGAGGACCGCGGTGCGGCGGCGCATCGCGCGAAACGTATCGCTTCGGGCGCGGCGGCCCTCAGGCCGTGGCCGGCCTCGGTCCTCTGCCGCGGCCGCGCCACCTGTCCTCGAGCTCCTGCCAGAGCGAGACGACCTGCGCGGCGTTGAAGATGGACGAGTACGTCCCGGCGGTGATGCCGAGGAGCAGCGCGAGCGCGAAGTTGCGGATCGAGTACCCGCCGAACGCGTACAGCGCCAGGAGCGGGAGCAGCGTCGTGAACGACGTGATGAGCGACCGGACCATCGTCTGCATGACCGAGAAGTTGATGATCGGGTTCAGCGCCTCGCCGGCGCTCAGCTTGAGGTTCTCGCGGATGCGGTCGAAGACGACGATCGTGTCGTGGACCGAGAAGCCGATGATCGTGAGGATCGCGGTCACGAAGAGGCTGTCGACCTCGACGTTGAGGAAGTACCCGAGGATGGCGAAGATCCCGAGCACGAGGAACGCGTCGTGCAGGACGGCGACGATGGCCGCGATCCCGTAGCGGAACGCCGCCCACCCGAACTGACGGAACGCGAAAGCGATGAGCAGGACGATCAGGGCCGAGGCGGTGACGACGGCGCGGAACGCGTTCGCGACGAGCTCGCCGCTGAACGACGGACTGACGGTCTGCGAGCTGCGCTCGATGTCCTGGCCGAACTTCTGCTCGAGAGCGCGCTCCGCATTGACCTCCTCCTCCGGTGTCAGCTGCTCGGTCCGGATCAGGAGCCGGCCGCCCTCCGCGCGCTGGACGATCGCCTCCTCGTGGCCGAGCCCCGCCATGACGTCGTGCACCTGCTCTGCCGTCGGCGCTTCGCGGAAGGTCACGTCGAGCAGGGTGCCGCCGCGGAACTCGATCCCGGGCCTCAAGCCTCCGAGCAGCAGGAAGACCAGTCCCGGGACGATGACGATCCCCGAGACCAGGAAGTACCACCACTTGCGCTCGACGATCTTGAAGAGCACTACGCCCCCACCGGACGCGGCTCCGGCCGGCGGATGTCGGCCGCGCGCTCCTCCACGCCGAACAGCGAGCGCTTGCGCAGCGACGGGATCTCGATGACGCCGTGCAGGAGCATCTGCGTGACGATCACCGCTGTGAAGAACGACACCGCGACTCCGATGCCCAGCGTCAGCGCGAACCCCTTCACCGTCCCGGTCCCGAAGTAGAAGAGGATCCCGGCCGACACGATCGTCGCGGCGTTGGAGTACGCGATCGACGGGAACGCGCGCTTGCGGCCCTCTTCGACCGCCGTGCGCAGGGACTTCGCGCTCCGCAGCTCCTCCTTCAGGCGCTCGAACGTGAGGACGTTGGCGTCCACCGCCATGCCGATCGACAGGATGAACCCGGCGATGCCCGCGAGGGTCAGCGTCACCGGGATGAGGCGGAAGATGGCGTAGCTGAGGATCGTGTAGAAGGCGAGCGCGATCACCGCCAGCACGCCCGGGAGCCGGTAGAAGGCGACCATGAACGCCACGACGAGCAGCAGGCCGATCGCGCCGGCGATGAGGCTCTGGCGTACGGACTCCGCGCCGAGCGTCGGCTCGACGCGCGAGGACTGCGCGATCTCCAGCGGGACCGGCAGGGCACCGGAGTTCAGCAGGAGGCTGAGCTCCTTCGCGCTCTGCGTGGTGAAGCCGCCTTCGATGATCCCCTTCCCGGAGGTGAACGCCTCACGGATCTCCGGTGCCGAGATCTGCCGCTCGTCGAGGACGATCTGGACCTGCTTGCGTGTGTACTGCCTCGAGAGCTCGACCCAGCGCTGGTCGTCGGGCGACGCGAACTCGAAGTTCACGACCGCGTTGGACTGCGCCTGCCCCTCGAACGTGACGAACGTCGGCTTGAGGTTCGCGCCGGTGAGGGGCGGCTCCAGCGACTTGAACTTCCCAGGGTTCGCCTCATCCGGGACCTTGAACTCGAGGAACGCCTGCTGCGTCGCGACCTTCTGCGCCTGCTCGATATCGGCGACGCCGGGCAGCTCGAGGAGGATCTTGTCACCCCCGATCGCCTGGATGACCGGCTCCGACACGCCGAGCGAGTTGATGCGGCGGTCGATGACCTTGCGCGCCTGCTCGTTCAGCGTGTCGAGCGGCGTGTTCGAGCCGGCGGGCAGCTTCTCCGTCTGCAGGCGAAGGATGAGCTGCGTGCCGCCCTGGAGGTCGAGCCCGAGGTGCGTCTTGATCTCCTGCTGGTAGTACCGATCGCCGATGCGGAGGCAGATGCCCGGGCAGCCGAACGGCAGGTCGAACCGGTGGTGCGGGATGTCGACCCAGATGGCGACCAACGCGACGAGCGCGACGAGCCACGGACCAAGACCTGTCATGGGGTCACTCGATGGTATTCGCTTCGCTCATCGGCTACTCGCTCTTGTCGAGGCGCTCGCGTGCAAGGCGCAGCTCGCGGTCGAAGACGGTCTCCTCGAGCTCGGGCGCGGGCGCCGACGGCTCGCTCGGCTCGGACACGACCTCCGCCTGGGTGGCGCCCACATCCGGCGGCGCCGGCTCCGCCGCGCTTGCGGGCGGCGGTGCCGTCTCTCCCATCGTCGCGCCGATCTCGGCGGCCTTCCCCGTCTCACCTCTCGCAGCGGCTTCGCCGCTGCCTTCAGCCGCGGGCGTCGGCGCGGACGCGGTCCGCGAGGCCACGTCGAGGAGCTTCTCGGCGTTCAAGGTGCGGTCGGCGTTCAGGAATTCGTTGCGGAGCTCGTCCGACGTGCGCCGCAGGTCGCCGACCGTCTTGCCCAGATCCCGCGCGAGCTTCGGCATCCGCTCGGGACCGAGCACGAGGAGGGCGATGACGAGCAGGAGGAGGAGCTCACCCGTGCCGATGCCGAACATCAGACGAGGCGGGGGGCTCTGCCCCCCGCCGACCCCCCGCGTTGCGCTCGTGCCGCGTTGGCCGCGTCCTTGAGGTCGCGTGCCGCTGATGCCGCCGCGGACTCGAAGTCGCGGCCGTCCGATGCGTACAGGACCGAGCGCGACGCCGCCGGCAGGACACCGCCGCCATCGCTGTCCATCGCCGCGACGAGCGCGTCGTCGATGCGGCCGCCCTGCGCGCCGACGCCGGGCAGGAGGAACAACCGGTCCGGCGCGAGCGACCGCAGCCGCCGGGCTTCGTCCGGATACGTCGCGCCGACGACGAACCCGCAGACGTCCGCGGGGAATCGCTCCACGCATCGGTCCACGACGACCTCGTAGAGCGGGCGGCCGCCGATGTCGAGGTCCTGGAGATCGCGCGCGCCGGGGTTGCTGGTGCGCGCGAGGACGAACGCGTACCCGAGCTCGCAGAAGGGCGCGATCGAATCGAGGCCGACGTACGGCGACACCGTCGCGGCGTCGGCGCCGAAGCGCTCGAACAGCGCGCGCGCGTACGCGGCGGACGTGGTGGGGACGTCACCGCGCTTCGCGTCGAGGATCACCGGGATGCCCGGCGGGATGTCCTGCAGCGTCAGAGCGAGGATGTCGACCCCCGCCTGCCCGTACTGCTCGAAGAACGCCAGATTCGGCTTGTACGCGGCCACGTGGTCGGACGTCGCGTGGAGGATCCTGCGCAGGAAGCGGCTGGCGGCCTGCGCGCCGTTACCGAGATGCGCCGGGATGCGGTCCGGCTCCGGATCGAGGCCGACGCAGATGATGCTGTCGCGTGCTCGCGAAGAGGCCGCGAGCTTGGAGAGGAAGGGCATGAGGTCGCGGCTATCATACGGGTGCTTCCAGAAGGTAAAGGGAGGGACCAGATACCCATGCTGAGAACGTTGGGACTGGTGATCACCGCCGCGTTCGTCATCGCGGCATGCGGCGGGGCGACCACACCACCCGCACAGCCAACGGCAGCCGCGCCGACGGTCGCGGCATCCACCGGACCGCGTATCGGTTCGTTCAACCGGCCGATCGTGCTCGCGATCACCCCGTCCGCCGAGGTCCAGCGGCTGACGACGACGGGGAACGCGATCGCGTCGGCGCTCGGTCAGGCGACCGGGCTCGCCTGGAAGGTCCAGGTGCCGACGAGCTACGCCGCGCAGATCGAGGCCGTGTGCTCGGGCCAGGTGGACGTCGCGTTCATCGCGCCGCTCCAGATGACGCTGCTGCTCGACAAGGGCTGCGG
>JACPEQ010000101.1 GCA_016183435.1 Chloroflexota bacterium | reverse complement strand
CCGGTGCTCTACCAGGCTGAGCTACACCCCGTCGCCGTGCGGTGGTCTGGATCGCGTGGCAATTCGCGCAGACGAGCTCGCACTTCCTCAGTCTTCGAGGACAAGTGTACGGCTACGCGCGGCCGCCAGAACGCTGATCGCACCGATCTTCACGTGACCGGGCAGATGATCCCAGAGCATCAGCGTGGTCGCAATGAGAGCCGGCGGCACAGGGTTTCGGCTGCGACACTTGGCGTAGCTCGGCTCTGAGGGGGATCCGCTTGTTCGCACGCTGGGGACGTTTCGTCCATCGCTTCCGCTGGCCTGTCCTGATCCTGTCCGCGCTCCTGCTGAGCGGGTCGATCGCGATCGTCCTGCAGGGGGCGAAGCTGGAGAGCGGCGGGTTCATCGAGACGGCGGAGTCCGGACGCGCGTCGCGCCTCATCGAGCGCGAGCTCCCGACCGCGGGCAGGCGAAGGACCCCGCGTTCCGCGCCGAGGTCGAGCGCTCGCTCGAGCGACTGAAGGCCGATCCACGCGTGGACACGATCCGGACGGCGTACGACGGCTCCATCCCCGACCCGACGACCGTCATCTCCAAGGACGGCCGCGCGACCGCGGTGAGCGTCGCGGTGAAGGACGTCCTCACCGTCGCGCGCGACTACTACCCCGAGCTGCGCGCGCTCGTCCGCTCCGACACGCTCCAGATCCAGGCGACCGGGGTGCTCGCGATCGTGAACGGCTTCAACGTCGTCCTCCAGGACGACCTTCGCCGCGCGGAGACCGTGTCGCTGCCGCTCGCCGCGATCCTGCTCCTGATCGTGTGCGGCACGGTCGTAGCGGCGTTCATCCCGCTCGGCGTCGGCATCCTCGCCGTCGTCGGCGGGATCGCCGGCATGTTCCTGCTCGCCCGGTTCACCGAGGTCTCGATCTACGCCGAGAACGTCGTCACGCTGATCGGGCTCGGCGTCGCGATCGACTACTCGCTCTTCGTGACGAACCGCTTCCGCGAGGAGCTCCACCGCGGCCTCTCGACGGAGGACGCGATCGCCCGCGCGCTCGCCACCGCGGGACGCGCGATCGCGTTCTCCGGCCTGACGGTCGCGATCGGGCTGACCGGGATGCTCTTCTACCAGGGCACGTACCTCTCCTCGATGGGCCTGGCCGGAGCGATCGTCGTCGCGAGCGCGGTGTTCTACGGGCTGACGTTCCTGCCCGCGCTCCTGTCGGTCCTCGGCAAGCGCATCGACCTCGTCCGCGTCCCGATCATGCAGAGCGATCCGACCGGCCGCGGCATGTGGCATCGCCTCGCGACCGCGGTGATGGCCCGTCCGATCACGGTCCTCGTTCCGGTCATCGCGCTCATCCTGCTCATGGGCTCGCCGTTCCTGCGTCTGAACCTCGCGAACGGCGACGTGACCATGGTCCCGAAGCGCGAGGAGTCGCGCGCCGCGTACGACCGCCTCGTCGAGGATTTCCCCGGCGCCGGACAGACGCACATCTCCGTTGCGGTGCGCTACGACGCCGAGCCGCTCGCCGCCGACCACATCGCGCCGCTCGTGGACCTGCAGAAGCGCCTCGAGGCCATCCCGGACATCCAGCGCGTCCAGAGCATCTTCGCGCTCGACCCGCGGCTCGGCGCTGCGGAGTACACCGCGCTGTACTCCACCCCGGCGGACCGCCGTCCGCCGCAGGTCCAGGCGCTGGTGTCCGCCATCGGCCAGCAGCGGCTCGATGCCGCGGTCCGGCAGACCGTGGGGCCGCACATCGTCGTGTTCGACGTCGTCACGGGGAAGCCCGCGTACAGCGACGAAGCGCACGGGATCGTCCGCGCCGCGCGCGACCTCCCCGCGCCGGCCGGCTCCGAGAAGCTCGTCACCGGGTTCAGCGCGATCGACCTCGACACCGTCGCGTTCATCCGCGACCACACGCCGGCCGCGGTGGCGTACGTGATGGTCGCGACGATCGTCGTCCTGTTCCTGCTGCTCGGATCGGTCGTCCTGCCGATCAAGGCCGTCGTGATGAACCTGCTCTCGATCAGCGCGTCGTTCGGCGCGCTCGTCTGGCTCTTCCAGGAAGGCAACCTCTCCGAGGTGCTGGGCTTCACGGCGTCCGGCGGGATCGACCCGACCCTGCCGGTGATCATGTTCTGCACGATCTTCGGGCTCTCGATGGACTACGAGGTGATGCTCCTCTCGCGGATCCAGGAGGAGTACGCGCGCGTCGGAAGCAACACGGAGGCCGTCGCGGAGGGGCTCGAGCGGAGCGGCAGGCTGATCACGGGCGCCGCGGCGATCATGGTCGGCGTCTTCTCCGCGTTCGGCCTGGCCGAGATCCTCATCATCAAGGCGCTCGGCCTGGGGATGGCCATCGCGGTCGCGATCGACGCGACGCTCGTCCGCGCCCTCGTCGTCCCCGCCACGATGCGGCTCCTCGGCCGCGTGAACTGGTGGGCGCCGGGCCCGCTCGCGCGGCTCTACCGCCGGCTGGCCCTTGGTGAGGCGAGGGCGGCGCACATGGCCCCGATCGTGATCCCAGCAGATACGACCTAGCCGTTCCCCGGGCGCGCAGACCGAGTCGCGCAGCGACGAGGTCGAGCACCCGGGCCCGAGCGAGGGGTCCCCCCGAGCGAGGGTCGGAATGGCGCCACAATGCGCGCGTGCAGGAGGGGGCGACGCTGCGGCCGCTCGGCGTCGGCGACATCGTCGACCGCGTCTTCGGCATCTACCGCCAGCGCCCGCTCATGTTCATCACCATCGCCGCGATCCCGTACCTGCTGCTCGTCCTGGTGGTCGCCGTCATCACCGCGAGCTTCGCCGCGGGCGCGATCGTCGCGCTCGCGCCGCTGCTGACCGGTGACGTCACGCCGGAGACGTTGCAGGCGGAGCGCTTCCTGCCGGTGCTCGGCACGCTGGTCGCGTTCCTCGTCATCGTCATGGTCGTGGCGATCGCCGTGAGCCTCGTGCAGAGCGCGTCGCTCATCGCCGCCATGGCGGCGCGGTACATGGGTCGGGAGACCACCGTCGGCGCGGCGCTCGGGGCGGGGTTCGCGAGATCGTTCGACCTGTTCGTCATGGGGATCCTCGCGACCCTGGCGTTCATCGGCATGTGGATCGCGCTGATAGCGGGGATGGCCGTCGCGCAGCAGTGGTGGATAGTGATCCTCGGCGTGTGCGGCGGCCTGGTCGCGACCGTGTTCCTGACCGCGTCGTGGATGGTCTCGCCGGCGATCGTGATCCTCGAGCAGGCCGGGCCGGTCGCCGCGCTGCGCCGCGCGTGGGCGCTGTCCACGGGCAATCGATGGCGGATCCTCGGACTCATCCTGCTGCTCAGCGTGCTGCAGGTCGTGCTCTCGTCCCTGCTGTCCTTCGTCCTCCTCGCGTCCTTCGCGACCGACCAGGTCGTCCAGCTCATCCTGCAGCAGGCGGTGAATCTCATCGCGACGATCGCGTGGGCGCCGGTGTACTGGGGGACGTTCGCCGTCCTCTACTACGACCTGCGCGTGCGCCGCGAGGCGTTCGACCTGCAGCTGGCGGCGGAGGCGCTGCCGCGCGCGCCCTAGCGCTGCTGACCGTCGTCGCCGCCGCCCTGGCGGCGCAGGCGATCGTCGCCGACGCGGACACGCTCGATCGGACGGCGTACGCGGCTCGCCTCGCCGATGCGCGTGCCACGCTCGCCGGCGCCCGCGCCGCGCCGCCACCGGCGCGCGCGCCGCTCGTCGATCGCGCGCGCGCCCTCCTGCGCGAGACGACCGCGATCCGTCTTGGCGACGGGACCACGGTCCCGGTGGACGACGGCGTGCTCGCGGCGCGCATCGACACTTCGGACGCTTCGCTCGACTCGGCAATGGCCGACCTCGCGCTCCTGGCCGGCGTCCCGACGCACGCCGGGGCGATCGATCCCGCGGCCGCGGACGCCCGTCTGCGCCAGCTCGTCGGCGAGCACCGCGCGCTCGGCGGCCAGGTATCGATGATCGACGTGCTCTCGCGCTGGCTGGCGCGCTCGCTGTCCGGGCTCGGCGGCAGCCCGCCCGATCCGCGGATCGTCGCGGTGACGGCGGGCGGGATCGGCCTCGCGCTCGTGCTGCTGATCGTCGCGATCCTCGGACGCGACCTGCGCGAGCGGTTCCGGCGTGACGTCGTGCTGCCCGAGATCGCCGCGGACCGCGCCGCCGACCCGGCCGAGCACCTCCGCGCCGCGGAGGACGCGATCCGCGCCGGGCGCGCACGCGACGCGATCGTCGCGCTCTACGCGTACGCGATCGCGGCGCTCGCCGCGCGCGAGGCCATCCGGTACGACCCGTCGCTCACCGACCGCGAGCTGCTGGCCCGCGCCCGGACCATCCCGAACGCGGACGCGCTGCGCGACCTCGTCGACCTGCACGAGCGGGTGTCGTACGGGCTGCGCGAGGCCCGCGCCGACGATGCCGAGCGCGCACGCGCGCTCGCGCTCCGAGCGGTGGCGTGATGCGTCGTGCACTGGGCAACGTGGACCTGCTGTACCTCGTCGCCGCCGTCCTGTTCGTCGCGACGCTCGCGATCTCCGCGCTCACCTCCGGGACGGACGAGACCGGGCTGTCGCGCAGCGCCTCCGTGCTCGACGAAGGGCCCGGCGGGAGCGCCGTGCTGCGGCGGTGGCTCGACGGCCTGGGCATCCGGACGCGAGTGCTCTCGGGCGACCGCTTTGCCCCGGATGTCGAGCGCGAGAAGGTCGTGTTCGTGCTCGGTGCGACGGAGCCGCTCACGCCGGCCGACGTCTCGTCGCTGCGTGACTTCGCCTCGAGCGGCGGCACCGTCGTCGTCGCGACCGAGGCCGGGGCGACCGAGGCGCTCCTTCTGAACGCGCTCGGCGTGCGCCTGACCGCCTTCGCGCCGCTCGGCGAGCTCGACGTCGTCGGCGCGCTCGCGTCGGCGACCGGTGCGCGCACCGTTTCCGTCGATAGAGCGCGAGAGCTCGACCTCGGATCGCGCGGGCTGCCGGTCGCGCGGTCGCAGCGCGGCCCGGTCGCCGCGGCCGTGCGAGAGGGCAGTGGCGCCATCTTCGTCGTTGGCAGCCTGGCGCCGTTCCTGTCGGGACAGATCGGCGACGCCCAGAACGGCCGGTTCGTGCTCGCGCTCGCGGACGCGGCGATCCGCTCCAGCGGGGCCGTCGCGTTCGACGAGTACCACCACGGGGCGCATCCCGCGCCCGACGTGCTGGCGATCCTCGAGCGCACGTGGCCGGGCCGGGCGCTGCTCGTCGCGGGCGCGCTCGTCCTTCTCTATGTCGTGCTCACCGGACGCAGGCTCGGACCCGCTCTGCCGCTCGAGCACCGGCCGGCGCGGTCGAGCCTCGACCACGTCCGCGCCTTCGCCGGGTTGGTGCGCCGGTCGGGACACGGTGAGATCGCGCGGGAGCGCCTGCGGCACGATCTGCGCGCGGGCATCGCGCGCGCCGTCGGGATGGACCCGCGCGCGCCCGCGGAGCGCCTCTTCGGCGCGCTGGCCCACGCCAGCCCCGAGCGCGCGGCCGAGGCGCGAGACGTCGATGCGCTCCTGGCGCGACCGTTGCGCGACGGCGACCTGCTCCGTACCGTCCGGCGCATCGACGAGCTCGTGAGGTCCGAGGACACCGCGGGGGTCGGCGGGGGCCGGAGCCCCCGCCTACGCTCATGACCGCGACGAGGATGCCGGTGACGGATCTCACCGCGCGTTTCACCGGCGAGGTGCATCGCATCGTGGTGGGCCAGGACGAGACCGTGCGCCTCGCGCTCATCGCGCTATTGCTGTCCGGCCACGTTCTCATCGAGGGCGTGCCGGGGACGGCGAAGACGCTGCTCGCGCGCACGATCGCCCGGCTCATCGGCGGCACGTTCAAGCGCATCCAGTTCACGCCGGACCTCATGCCGAGCGACGTCGTCGGCACCACCGTGTTCGAGATCGCGACGAGCGCGTTCCGCATCCGGCGCGGCCCCATCTTCGCGAACGTCGTGCTGGTGGACGAGGTGAACCGCGCGCCGGCCAAGACGCAGTCCGCGCTCCTCGAGGCGATGGAGGAACGACAGGTCACGCTCGAGGGCGAGGCGCTGCCCCTGCCCGATCCGTTCCTGGTGCTGGCGACGCAGAACCCCGTGGAGTACGAGGGCACGTATCCGCTGCCCGAAGCGGAGCTCGACCGCTTCCTGTTCAAGGCGGTCGTCCGGTACCCCGAGCCGGACCAGGAGCGCGCCATCCTTCGCGCTCACGACCGCCGCGTGCCCGTCGCCGACATCGCCGTGCTCGAGCCGCTCCCGAGCGGCACGCTCGCGGCCGCGCGGGAGGAGGCCGACGCCGTCACGATCGCCGACGCGGTCCTCGACTACATCGCGCGCATCGTCGAGACGACCCGCACGTCGCCGGACGTCCTCCTCGGCGCGAGCCCGCGCGCCGGCGTGCACCTCATGCGCGCGGCCAAGGCGGCGGCGGCGATCGACGGACGCGACTTCGTGACGCCGGACGACGTGAAGGCGCTCGCCCTGCCCGCGTTGCGCCACCGCGTCGTGCTGAAGGCCGAGGCCGAGATCGAGGGCCTTGACGCCGACGCCGCCATCCGGCGCGTGCTGGCCCGCCTTGACGTGCCCCGTTAATAGCCGTCGGCCGCGCTTCGCGCGGCTTCGCGGCTAGCCGCTCCGCTCTTGCGGACTCGCTCCTCGCGGCAAAGCCGCTCGTCGCTCGATCTCCCGATCCCGCGGCCGCGGCTGCTCGCGCTCGCGCTGGTCGCCGCGGTGCCGCTCGCGTTCGGCGATACGTCGAGCGCGTTCCTCACGCTCAGCGCCGCCCTGGCGATCGTGGCGCTCGGCCTCGTCGCGCTGGACGTCCGTGCGACGCCTGCGCCGGGCACGCTGCCCGTCCGGCGCATCGCCGAGCCACAGCTGTCGATCGGCGTCCCGAACCGCGTGGACCTGCGCATCGCGAACCCGTGCACGCGCGCGCTCCGGATGACCGTGCGCGACGACGTGCCCCCGGGCGTGGACGTCGACCGGCGGCGTAGCGAGATCGAGATCGCTCCCGGCGCCGAGACCGACGTGACGTACGCGGCGCGGCCGCGGCACCGCGGCACGTTCCGTTTCGGCGACGTGCACCTCCGCGTGCGCGGCCCGTTCGAGCTCGTCGAGCGCCAGGGCCGCGTCGCCGCCGCCGCGGACGCGCACGTGTACCCCGACCTCCGCGAGATCCGCCGCTACGACGTGAGCCTCCGGCGCGGCCTCGCCTACGACGCGGGGCAGCGGCGCGCGCGCATCGCAGGCGGCGGCGGGGTCTTCGAACGGCTGCGCGACCATGGGCCCGACGACGACCCGCGCGCGATCTCGTGGAAGGCGACGGCCAAGCGCGGCCGCCCCATCAGCGTGGAGTACGAGACCGAGCGCCAGCAGCGCGTGCTCATCCTCCTCGACGCCGGCCGGATGATGTCGAG
>JACPEQ010000096.1 GCA_016183435.1 Chloroflexota bacterium | reverse complement strand
AGGAGAGGAGAGCGAGATGAGCGAGGTCACCGTGGTGGCGAGGATCCATCCCAAGCCGGGCAAGGAGGACGAGGTGGCGAGGCTGCTCGTGGAGATGGCGGCGGCCGTGCGGGCCAGCGAGCCGGACTGCCTGGTCTACCGGCCCCATCGCTCCGCGAAGGAGCCCGTGGTCTTCCTCTTCTACGAGCAGTACCGATCGCGGGAGGCCTTCGACGTCCACCGGAAGGCGCCCCACCTAGCCCATGTTTCCCCTATTGAGCAGGGGCACGACGTGTAAGTACGCGAACTGACGAGAGTGGGAGTGCGCTGGCGCTAAAATCGTAGTGACAGACTCATCGTAAGTATTCCTTGATCTCCGAGCAGCGCTCCTCCTATCGTGCGGTGACAGGAGGAGCCGATGTTCCTGCGCACCGTGAAGGCGGCCGGCGTCCAGCACGAGTATGTCCGCCTCGTCGAAGCCTACCGGGAGGACGGCCGCGCCAAGCAGCGCGTCGTGTGCAATCTCGGCCGCAAGGATCTCCTCGCCGCGCACCTTGATTCGCTCATCCGTCTGCTGCGTGGGGAGCGGGTTCCTCGCGCCGCGCTGCGTCTGGGCGCGGTGCAGGCGACGGGGGCGTGGGATTGGGGCCCGATGCTGGTGGCGCGGACGCTGTGGCGCGAGCTGGGCCTCGAAGCCGTGCTCGACGCCCAGGGCGGCCGGGGGCCCGCCGACGGCCGGGCCTTGGCGGACCGCGCGCTGGTGCTGGTAGCCAATCGGCTGTGCGCGCCGACAAGCGAGCATGGTCTGGCCCGGTGGTTGGACACGGATTTCGTCTGCGACCGTCAGGGGCGGCGCTGGATGCCGGCGTGGCGGGCGGAGGCCGAACGGCGGGCGAGCCGGCTGCCGCGCGTGCGCGTCGAGCTGCGCCAACTCAAGCAGTGGTATCGGACGCTCGATCAGTTGGCCGCGCGCAAATCGCAGATCGAGCAGGAACTCTATCTGCGGCTGCGCGATCTCTTTTCGCTCAAGGTCGACCTCGCGCTCTACGACCTGACGTCGACGTACTTTGAAGGCCACGGGCCGCCGACGCTCGGCGCGCATGGCCACAGCCGGGATGGCAAGCCTCGGAACCGGCAGGTGCTGGTCGGCGTGGTGCTGGTCGACGGCTGGCCGATCACTCATCACGTCTTTCACGGCAGCGCCCGGGACGCCACGACGGTGCCGCAGGTGCTGGAGGATCTCGAGCAGCGCTTCGGTCTGCGGCGCGTCGTGTTCGTCGGCGACCGCGGGATGGTGACCTCGGCCAATCTCGCGCTCCTCCGGGCGCGGCGGCAGGGGTACGTGGTCGGGCTCAATCGCCGCCGGCGGGAGGACGTCTACCGCTACATCGAGCGCGCCACGGGGCCGTGGACGGACTGTCCCGTCGGGATCACGGCGCGCGCGAAGCCCGCGCCGCCGAAGACCCGCGTCCAAGAGGTCGCGGGGGACCGTGCCGGGGTCCGCGTCTTCGTCGTGCAGAGTGACGAGCGGCTCGCCTACGAACAGGCGCAGCGCCTAAAAGCCATGGCGCGCGTGCGCCGGGAGCTGGAGGCGCTCGATCGGCGCGTCGCCCGGGGGCGCCTCAAGCAGCCGGCGCAGATCGGCGCCGCCGCTGCGCGGATCCTCGGCCGCTCCCACGGCTACCGCTACTACGACTGGACGTATCGCGACGGCCGCTTCCGCTTCTTCGAGCACCCGGTGAATCTCAAGCGGGAGGAAGCGTACGAAGGCACGTATGTCATCCAGACCGAGGAGCCGCACCTGACGTCCGTCGAGGCGGTGACGATTTACAAGGAGCTGAGCGAGGTCGAGCGCGCGTTTGCCAACCTCAAGGACGTGATCGAGATGCGGCCCATCTACCACCAAACGGACGCCCGCGTCCGAGCCCACATCTTCGTCGCGGCGCTCGCCCTCCTGCTCCACCGCGCGATCGAGAAAAAGCTCAAGACCGCAGGCCTGGATCTCTCCGCGACTGAGGCCCTGCAGGTCCTCCGCTCGGTTCGTGTCGTGGACTTCACCGTGGGGACGGGCGAGAGGACACGCTCCGTGACGCGTGGCACTCACCGCGCCGCGCAGATCCTCAGCGCTCTGCGTCTCACCGACCTCGATCCCCCGGCAGCGCCTGGGAAGGCCGAGACGGTCGCGTAATGACAATCCTCTGACTCGGCCCTCGCAATGTCAGCCACTTACAGGCCGAAAAGGGAAACATGGGCTAGCCCCCGAGCAGTACCAGCACCACGCCCCACGACGCGATGCCGGCCAGCACCGTGACCCCGCCCAGCCACGGCTCGAGCGGCGAAGGCGTCGCCACGTGGCGAGAGGGGCGTGGTCCGAGGCGAGCCCGGCGGCACCGGCCCCGGTGGTTGCCGCCGGCGTAGAGCCCTCCGCACCCTCGCCCTGACCCGCGCGGGGAGCAGCGGGGGCGCCTGGCTCGGGCGCGCCTGCGATCTGCCTTCCGCTTCCTGTGAGCGAGCATGCTCAGATCCCTCGGAAGAGTCCCATCACCTTGCCCAGGATCCTGAACTCCCGCCGCCCGGGCTCGATGACGATGGGCTCCATGGTCGGATGCTGGGGCTCGAGCACGATGGTCTCGCCGCGGCGCGCGAACCGCTTGACCGTGGGGCCGAGCCGGGGCGTCCCGCGAGCCTCCGCCGTGGGTCGCGCGCGCAGGGGCCTCGCGCGGGTGGCGGCGGCAGTCGGCGGCGCGGCACTGGTCGCCGCAGCCTCGCTGGCGGTGCTGCACGTCAAGGAGCGGGACAACCGGTTCTGCGTCGCGTGTCACCTCCACGAGGAGAAGTTCAGCCGC
>JACPEQ010000025.1 GCA_016183435.1 Chloroflexota bacterium | reverse complement strand
GGAGATGGTGATGCCGCGCTCCTTCTCCTCGGGGGCGTTGTCGATGGAGTCGAACGGCCGGAACTCGGCCTCGCCCTTCAGGGCCAGCGTCTTGGTGATGGCCGCCGTGAGCGTGGTCTTGCCGTGGTCGATGTGACCGATGGTCCCGACGTTGACGTGCGGCTTGGTGCGCTCGAACTTCTTCTTCGCCATTTCCTTCCGTGTCGCCCTTTCTCGAGAGCCCACCTCGGGGATCGAACCCGAGACCTCGTCCTTACCAAGGACGTGCTCTACCGACTGAGCTAGGTGGGCGTGGTACCCATTTCTCCCGGACACAAAAAACGAGGCTGCTCGCCGCAACCCCGCTGCCTGGAACAGCCCACATGGTACCGCAAATGACGGCGGCGGCCGACGCTCGGCCGCCGACGGATCAGGCGGTGCTCAGCTCCTCAGGGCGACGCCGGCCGCGCGGCTTCCGGACGGCAGGCTGCTGGAAGGGCGTCGCGCCCTCGAGCGGCTTGGTGACGTGGCTGTAGCCGTGCGCCTCGAGCTCATGGGCGTCCCGCCGGGCGACGGCCTCGCGCAGGGCGTCCATCGAGTCCTGGTGCGTCAGCGTGAAGACGCTCTCGCAGTCAGGCGTCGCGCGGCACGGCAGTCCGGATGTCCTCATACAAGCACCAACCTTCGCGAAAGATCCTTTGTTCCGAGGGCCTTCAGCGGCCCGTATCCGTGTCAGTGGGCAGAGAGGGAATCGAACCCCCACAGCCGAAAGGCGGCTGATCTACAGTCAGCGGAGCTCACCACCTGCTCGATCTGCCCATGCGTGATGTCGCGGCCCTCATTCTAGAGGAGCGCACCCTCTCCGCACACCCCAGAATGGGCCCGTGGACGACCGCACCCTGCGGATCGCGATCGTCTTGATCGGGCACCTCATGTGGCTCTCGACAGCCGCCATCCGGGTGTTCCGAGGCGAGCAGGCCCTCCGCTTCTCCGGCCGCGGCAACCTCTTCATCCAGCTCTACCAGTACCTCGTCTGGGTCCCGCTGGTCATCGCCACGCTCTTCGCCACGGGCCAGGCCGAGCTCGGCCTGGAGTGGCAGGTCGCGGGCGTGGGCATCGCGCTCGTGAGCTCACTGCTGGGGGCGTGGGCGATGTGGACGGCGCCGCGGTCGCGCTACCCCGGGATCGTCGGCTATCACGTCGGTGCCGCCCTCGCGCTCGAGAGCGTGGCGCTGATCGTCGCGACGGCCGTGCTCGTGCTGCCCTATACAGCCGCGCGCGTCTTGGCGGAGCGCCGCGAGCGCTAGACCGTCCCCGGCGACCCTGCCGCGACCGTTCAGCGCGGCGCGCGTCTTCCCATGAGGTGACTCGGGTGATCCGCGTCGCCGTCGTCGACGACGATCACCCAGTTCCCGGCCCAATGCGGAAGCGGATACGCGCCGTCGCTGCGCTCGATGCTCAGCGCGTTGCCGTTGGGCGGCGTGATGGACGCGGCGTACGGCGCGCCGAACCACCACTCATCGCGAAGCCACTCGAGCATGGTGACCTCGCGTCCGGTCTGGTACTCGATGGATCGGGACTTGTCCGGGCGGAACCGCGCGGTCCGCGGGTCGAGGTCCCCGCGCTGGGGATCCATGACGATCAGGCCGGTCACGTTGTTCGCCGGATCGTCATAGCGGTCAGCGAAGACGCCGGTGTAGCCGATGACCACGGGCGCGTGCTGCCCGCCGAGCGTGATCGCGATCACCGGCTTCGCGGTCTGGACGAACCACCACACCGCCGCGTTCGTGGCGGCCTCGCGCGACGGATAGACGTAGTAGTGGTACGCGCTCCTCGGATCGAGCCGCTCCAGGGCCGTCGCGATCGCGACCGGGTCGAGGCCTGGATCGCCGCTGCGGTTGAACGGACGCGCCATCCGCAGGATGCCGTCCGCGGTCATCTGGTCGGTGCCCGTCGTGTGCGTCGTGACGATCCGCACCGACGCGGCCGCGCACGCGAGCGGATCGGCGGCGGGGTCCTCGAACTCCGTGAACCACTTCACGCCGAAGAGCCGGTCGAGCTTGTCGACCGTGCGCAAGGCGTAGTCCGTCCGGACGAGCGCGCCGCCGTAGCGGCTCGTCGCGCGGATCTCGGCGGTGAGGTCGAGGCCACCGGGCAGCGGGCTCGCGCAGCGGATGCGCCCGCTGACGCCGCTGTCGAGGATCGCCTCGCACGGGATCCCCGGATCGGGCCGCAGCCGCACGTCGACGCCCTCGAGATACAGGTCGGACGAAAAGCGGATGTCCACCAGGCGCGAGACGCGCGAGCCGGACGGCGGCTGGAACGCGAGCTTCGGCGCCTGCCCCGCCCCGCCCGCTCGCGGCACCGCGAGGCCGCGCTCGGGCAGCGGCGAGCCGTCCGGCCGCGCGGCGAAGAAGTACGTGACGGGGAGCGCGAGCCCGACGATCAGCGCCAGCGCCGGGATGACCTCGAGCAGGATCTTCATGACCACACGCTCGAGCGCTCGCTCGTGCCCCATCCGAACAAGCGTATCGGTGGACGGCTACGATCCGACCGCGTGTTCCGCGCGGGCGAGCTGGGACGCCTTTCCGCCCGCTCGCGCTGGGACGGAAGCCTCTACCGCCGGACCGCGGGCGGCGGGAGGATCGGGGCGGTGCAGGCGCTGTTCATCGGGATCCTCCTGGCGCCGGTCCTTCTCGGCATCGTGCTGGTGATGGTCGCGCGGCGCTATCCGGAAACGCGGGGCTGGGCGGCGGTCGCGGGCATCTCGGTCGCGCTCATCCCCGTCGCGATCGTGTTGCACAACGTGCTCAGCGCGATCGTCGGCGGCGAGGAGGGCGTCAGCTTCGTGGTCGCTCTCGTCGTCGCGCCCGCCGGCTTCGCCGTCGGCGCGCTGGGGGTCGGGCTGCGGCTCGCACGCAGCGGCCGCGCGTGGGAGATCGGCGTCTCGATCGCGATCGCCGGCGCGGGCATGGCGCTGTTCGTGGCCTACATGGTCGTCGCCCTCGTCGTGACCACGATCGAGCGTGGGAACCCGCCCTATCAGGCGACCGTCCAGGCGATCGTGCTCCCGGTCGCGCTCATCGCCCTGGTCGGCGGATCGCTCTCGGCGCTGTTCTGCACCGTCGTCCCGTCGCGACAGACGCTGGCGTAGAGGGAGGAGCCACCATGTCCGCGACCGCGATCGCGATGGTGCCCACTTGCCCACGACGGAGCCGCGCATCCGGAGGACGCCGCCGGCACGGATGATCGTCGGGCCCCCTGAGGAGGAGTACCTCAGCCGGCCGAGCGTGGAGGAGCCGAGAACGGTCATCCGCTACGAGGTGAGGAAGAAGGGCGGCCGGTAGCTCGCTTCGCCTGAGCCGACCCCCGGGCTCGAACCGGGAACCGGTGGTTTACAAAACCACTGCTCTGCCATTGAGCTAGGTCGGCGCATGTCCGATGCTACCGCTCCGATGCGTGACGGATCCGCATATCGCCGTACCGCGGCGCACCTCGTGCCGTTGGATCACGCGTGACGCACGCACGCAGGGCGATGGTCCTCGTGCTCGCGATCGTCGCGGCCGCATGCGGCGCCACCGCGCCAACGCAGGGCTCGCTCGCTGTCACATCGCCGACCGCGGCCCCGACGCCCGTGCCCAGCGTCGAGCCGACCGCGACCCCGATCCCCTCGCCGGTCGCGACCCCCACGCCCGAGCCGGACTACACGAAGCAGCCCGACGTCGCGCACGACCTCGTGCCGCTGATCGAGCAGGTGATCATGGCCGAGCGCGGCATCCGCGACCCGAGCGTCACGGGCGCCAAGCTCCAGTGGATGGGCTGGCTCCAGCAGCTGACCTACGGGCAGCTCGCCAACTTCCCCGAGTGGGTGGAGCCGCTGATCAAGGCGTTGCCCGCGGACCTGCGTCCCGGAGTGCAGGGCACGATCGACGCGGGCAAGGAGCTGCGCCGGCTGAAGGGTCCCACGCCCAAGACCTTCCCCGACTGGAAGATCGTCGAGCCGAAGCCGATCGACGCGCTCATGGGCTTCTACCAGAAGGCCGAGGCCGAGTACGGCGTCCCCTGGTACTACCTCGCCGCGGTCAACCTGGTCGAGACGCGCATGGGCCGCATCCGCGGCCTGTCGAGCGCGGGCGCGCAGGGCCCGATGCAGTTCATGCCCGGCACCTGGGCCGCATACGGCAAGGGTGACGTGAACGACGAGCACGACGCGATCATGGGTGCGGCCAACTACCTGAAGGCGTCAGGCGCACCGAGGGACATGGACAGGGCGCTCTTCGCATACAACCGCCACATCGGATACGTGAACGCGATCAAGGGCTACGCCGAGGTGATGCGCCGCGATCCGAACGCGTACCGCGGCTATCACGGGTGGCAGGTGTACTACCCCACCGTCGAAGGGATCTTCCACCTCGCGCCGGGTTGGACCAAGCCCCCGGACTGAGCCCTACTCGGCCTGCTTCCGGGGCGCGCGCTTCGCCGTCGTGGTCTTCGTGCTCTTGGTCGTCGTGCGCTTCGTGGCGCGCTTCGGCTTCGGCGCCTCCTCGCGCGCGGTCTCTTCGAGCGCCATCTCATCCGGCACCATCGCGTCGGACGTGACCGAAGCATCGCCCTCGGACTCCGCGGCCTCGGCGAACTCCTCGACGTCGCGGTCGTCACCGCGGACGTCGTCTCCGACCGGCGCTTCCTCATCGAGCAGCAGATCGTCCGTGGGCTCCTCCGTTTCGTCGGCCTCATCGGCCTCCCCCATCTCATCCGCTTCCAGCCCGGCGGGTACGGGGCGCTCGCGTCGCTCGACCTGCGGCGGGGCTACGTCGCGTATGCGCTGCCGCAGCGCCTCGAAGAGCACGACGGTCCCCGCGGCGGCGGCGTTCAGGGACGAGACCTGGCCCTGCATCGTGATACGCACCACCTGGTCGCAACCTTCGAGGACGAGCCGCCGGATGCCTTCGCCTTCGCCGCCGACGACGATCGCCGTCGCTCCGCGGTAATCGACCTCGTCCCACTCCATGTCTCCGGAGTCGTCGGTGCCGACGACCCAGATGCCCTTCTCCCGGAGCGCGTCGATCGCCTGGCGCAGGTTCGCCACGTCCGCGATGAGCAGGTGCTCGCTCGCGCCGGCGCTCGTGCGCGCCACCGCGGGGGTCAGCCCGACCTGGCGATGGCGCGGGATCACGACGCCGTCGACGCCCGCACCTTCGGCGGACCGGAGCAGCACCCCGAAGTTCTGCGGATCATGCAGCGAGTCGATGATGAGCAGGAGCGGCGGCTCGGTGAGCGTGTCGAGGTGCAGGAGAAGCTCATCGAGCTCGACCCCCTGCCGGCCCTCCGCGATCGCGACGACCCCCTGATGCTCGACACCGGGTGACATCCGCTCCACGTCGAGCCGGTCGACGAATCGCAGCATCACGCGCTTCTCCTGCGCTTCGCGGATGAGATCCTGTACGGCGCCGCTGCGGACGCCGCGCTCGTTGGCGACGTACACGCGGCGGATCTGCCGGCCAGCGCGTATCGCCTCGAGGACCGCGTGCGGTCCGGAGATCGGCTCTCCGCCCTCTTCGATCGGACCGGTGCGCGGTCCGGCCGTCGCGCGGCGGACCATGTCCTGATAGCGCTGCTGACGCTGCCCGGCTGGCGGCCGGAAGCCACCGGGACGCCCGCCGCCCCACGCGGGACGTGGCG
>JACPEQ010000093.1 GCA_016183435.1 Chloroflexota bacterium | reverse complement strand
GCCGGCGAGGCCTGGGCGGCTCTTCGCGCCGGCCAGTCGCGGATCTCCGACGTCCGCCTGGGCGGCGCCGACGCGGCGGTCTTCTTCGAGGTGGTCGCGCGGGCGCCGTCGATCCTCGTCCTCGGCGCCACGCACGTGGGCGTCGCGCTCACGCGCCTCGCGACGGACCTCGGCTTCCGCGTCACGGTCGCCGACCCGCGAACGTCGCTCGCGACTCGTGAGCGCTTCCCGTCGGCCGTCGCGATCGAGCACGCCTGGCCGGACGAGGCCATCGCGCGCACACGCCTCGGGCCGGAGGCCGCGGTGGTGCTCCTGAGCCACGACCCGAAATTCGACCGCCCCGGGCTCGCTGCCGCGCTGCGCAGCGACGCGGGATACGTCGGCGCGATCGGGAGCCGGCGCACGAACGAGGAGCGGCTCGCGTGGCTCCGCGCCGACGGCTTCGGGGACGACGAGGTCCGCCGGCTCCACGCGCCGATCGGACTGGACATCGGCGCGCGGACCGCGGAGGAGACCGCGCTCGCCATCCTCGGCGAGATCGTCGCCGCGCGGCGCGGCCGTCCCGGTTCGAGCCTGTCGGCGCGCGAGCCAGCCGTCGCCCGATCCTGAGCCCCCGCCGGACGCACGCCTCGACGGCCTGGAGCGCGCCCCGGCGTCACGCGCGCTTCGCGTGACCGCCCTCGCCGCTCTCGCCGGCGAGCAGCTCGATGGCGTGCGGCAGGACCGGCACCAGGATCTCGAGCGACTCGCGCACGGCGCGCGGTGACCCCGGCAGGTTCACGACGAGCGTGGAGCCGGCCGCGCCGGCGAGCCCTCGCGAGAGCATCCCGTGCGGCGTCTTCTCGAGCGACCGCGCGCGTAGCGCTTCGGCGATGCCGGGGATCTCGCGGCCGATGACGCGGCGCGTCGCTTCCGGCGTGACGTCGTTCGGCGAGAGCCCGGTGCCGCCCGTCGTCAGCACGAGGTTCGCGCCGTTGCGGATCGCCTTTCGCATCGACGCGACGATGCGCTCGACGTCATCGGGGACGAGGTCCGTGAACACGACCTCGATGCCGTTCGCGCGCAGCACCTCGGCCATGGCCGGGCCGCTCTCGTCGGGCCGCTCGCCGCGCGCGCCCTTGGTGCTGGCGGTGATGACCGCGGCGCGGATCGTCACAGCTCGCTCGATATCGTGGCCTTCGGCCCGATGGGTCTCATTCCAGCTTGATGTGGCCGCTCGTGCCGCCGCTCTTCTCGACCAGGCGGACGTCGGTGATGCGCGCGCCGCGCTCCACGGCCTTGAGCATGTCGTACAGCGTGAGCCCCGCGACGGTCACCGCGGTGAGCGCTTCCATCTCCACGCCCGTCTGCGCGGTCGTGGCGGCGGTCGCCTCGATCGCGATGCCCCCGTCCTCGAGGGACAGGTCGACGCTGACGTGCGTCAGCGGGAGCGGGTGCGTCATCGGGATGAGCTCGCTGGTGCGCTTCGCCGCCATGATCCCGGCGATGCGCGCCGCCGCGAAGACGTCGCCCTTCGGCGTCTTGCCGTCGCGCACGAGCGCCACCGTCGCGCCCGACAGGCGCACGAAGCCACGCGCGGTGGCGCGCCGCTCCGTCGCGGGCTTGGCGCCGACGTCGACCATGCGCGCCGCGCCCTTCTCGTCGACGTGCGTCAGCTTCTTGCTCAATGGTCCTCGGGGTGGTCGGTCAGGATCACGGTCACCGTCTCGCCGGCCGCGAAGCGCTCGGGGCCCTCCGGGAGGTCGAGCAGGCAGTTCGCGAGCGACATCGAGCGCAGGATGCCTGAACCCTGCGGACCCGTGAGCCGGACCGCTCCCGCCGCGGCGTCGTGGATGCCGCGCGCGAAGAGCCGGAGCTCCGCCGGTTTGTCGATCGGGTCGAGCAGCTTCGCCTGCGCGCGCGGGCGGAACAGCTTCGTGCGTCCGGACATCTTCAGCAGCGCCGGCCGCACGAACAGCTCGAACGTGAGCAGCGCGGACACGGGATTCCCCGGGAGGCCGAAGATCGGCACCGTGCGGCCTCCGACGTGACCGGGGGTGGAAGGGGGCGCCGGGTCGCGGGGCCGAACAGGCCCCGCATCAAAGGCCCCCTGCGATGAATAGAGCTCGCCGAAGGCGAGCGGGCGGCCCGGACGGATCGCGATCGCCCAGACGTCGATGCGGCCCATCTCGCTCACGACGGGCTTCACCCAGTCGTGGTCGCCGACCGACACGCCGCCGCTGGTCACGATCGCGTCCGCCTCCATCGCGTCGCGCAGCGCGGCTCGCAGCGAGTCGGGCGTGTCGCGCACGACCGGGCGCATCCACGGACCGCAGGCTGCGGTCCAGATCGCCGACGCGAGCGAGTAGCTGTTCGAGTTGCGGATCTTCCCGGGGCCGGGCACCTCGGTCGGCTCGACGATCTCGTCGCCCGTGGCCATGACGGCGACGCGCGGGCGCGCGATGACGAGCGGCTTCGGTACGCCGAGCGACGCGAGCACCCCGATCTCCGCCGGACGCAGCAGCGTGCCCTTGGGGAGGACGGTCGTCCCCTGCTGCAGATCCTCGCCCGCCCGGCGCACGGAGACGCCCTTCGTCGTCGCGGCCGTGACGGTGACGACGTCGTCCGCGTTGTCCGTGTCCTCGACGCGCACCACGGTGTCGGCGCCGTCCGGCATCGGCGCGCCGGTCATGATCCGCATCGCCTCGCCCGAGCCGACCGAGCGCTCGGGCATCGCGCCCGCCGCGACCGCGCCGATCACCTTCAGGCGGACGGGCGCCGTCGCGACGTCCGCGCCGCGCACCGCATACCCGTCCATCGCCGAGTTGCGGAACGGCGGCACGTCGCGGTCGGCCACCACGTCCGCGGCGAGCGTGCGCCCGATCGCGTCGAGCAGCGGGACCTCGCGCGCGCCGAGCGGCCGGATGCGCGAGAGGATCCCCTCCAGGGCCTCGTCGACGGTGAGGAGACGGTCCGCGGCCTTCGCGGACGTGGGGCTGATGGGCATCGCCGTCGAGTCTAGGAGCGCGTCACCCCGCTCTTGCGGGCGCACTCCGCGACCGCCCTCGCGACCGCCGGCACCACCTGCGGATCGAAGGGCGAGGGAAGGATGTGCTCGGGACCACGGAGGTCGGGCGTGACGATGTCCGCGAGGGCCTGCGCCGCGGCGAGCTCGACGTCGTCCGTCACGGCCGTCGCGCCGGCGTCGAGGAGCCCGCGGAACACGCCGGGGAACGCGAGCACGTTGTTCACCTGGTTGGGGTGGTCGCTGCGGCCCGTTGCGACGATGTCGCACTCGGGGCCCGCGACGAGCGGGTCGATCTCGGGGATCGGGTTGGCCATCGCGAACACGATCCGTGGCCGCGCCATCGTGCGCAGCAGCGCGAGGGGCAGGAGGTTCGGGCCGGACAGGCCGATGAAGGCGTGCGCGTCGCGCATCGCGTCCGCGAGCGCGCCGTCACGCGTGGTCCGGAGCTCGCCGACGATCGCCTTCTTGTCGGGCGTGAGGTCGGTCCGCGACGGCCCGACGATCCCGTGGCGGTCGACGACGGTGATCGTGCCGACACCGGCCCTGTTCAGCAGCCGCGCCGTGGAGATCCCGGCGGCGCCGGCGCCGAGGAGGACGACGCGCATGTCGGCGAGCGGGAGGCCGACCACCGCGGCCGCGTTCTTCAGCCCGGCCAGGACGACGATCGACGTCCCGTGCTGGTCGTCGTGGAAGACGGGAATGTCGAGCCGGCGGCGCAGCTCGCGCTCGATCTCGAAGCACGAGGGCGCGGCGATGTCCTCGAGGTTGATGCCGCCGAAGCTCGGCGCGACGGCGACGACCGTGTCGATGACGGCCTGCGGCGTGCGCGCGTCGATGACGAGCGGGAACGCCGAGATGCCGGCGAGGTCGCGGAACAGCAGCGCCTTGCCTTCCATCACCGGCAGCGCGCCGAGCGGTCCGATGTCGCCGAGGCCGAGGACCGCGGTCCCGTTCGACACGATCGCGACGGAGTTGGCGCGCGCGGTGAGCGTCCACACTTTCGACGGATCACGTGCGATGGCCGACGAGACGCGCGCCACGGCGGGGGTGTAGACGAGCGAGAGGTCCTCCTTCGTGCGCACCGTGATGCGCCCGCGGACCTCGACCTTGCCGCCCTCGTGCAGCCGGAACGCCGCGTCGGAGACGTTCTTGACCTCGATGCCTTCGATGCCCTGGAGCGCGGTGGCGAGGCGCGCGGCGCTCGGCTCGTCCGGCATGTCGACGGTGACGTCCCGGACGTGGACGCGCGGCGTCGCCTCGACGAGGTCGATGACGCCGAGGCTCCCACCCTGCTCGCCGATCACGCGCGCGACGTTGGCGAACATGCCCGGTCGGTTGTCCACGGCGAGCCGGAGGACGACCCGATAGGCGGAGGTGAGCACCGGGGCGGGGCGCGACGCCACTGGCCGCGAGTCTATGAGGGCCGGCTCGCGCGGTGGTGCCGCGGTAGCAAGTGCGGAACGGTCGCCTTGAACGATGCGGTGACCTCCTGGCCGGCCGCGAGCTCCAGCTCGCGCGCCGAGCGCACCGTGACATGGGCGACGAGGGGGAAGCCAGAGTCCAAGATCACCCTCACCCGCCTGCCGATCGGCTCTAGCCGAACGACCTCCGCCGGCAGGACGTTCCGCGCGCTGCCCGTGTCCTCACCGCGCGAGATGACGATGTCATCGGGCCGCACGCACAGCAGCGGGAAGTCGTCGCCGCCCGGCGGCACGGCGGTCACCTCGATCGTGTGTCCGGCGACCGACAGGACCGTCAGGTCGGGCGTCACCGCGATGACGTGGGCCGGGAGGACGTTCTCGACGCCGACGAACGCGGCCACCTCCGGGTCGGCGGGTGTCGAGAAGACCGCCTCGGCGCGGTCGGTCTGCCGCACCCGCCCGCGCATGATCACGCTGATCCGGTCCCCCAGCGACAGCGCCTCGTCCCGGTCGTGGGTCACCAGGATCGTGCCGACGTGCCGCTCGCGCAGCACCTGCGCCAGGTCGGCGGTGAGCGTCTCGCGCGTCGGCGCATCGAGCGCGCCGAACGGCTCGTCGAGGAACAGGATCTCCGGCTCGACGGCCAGCGCGCGCGCGATGCTCACGCGCTGCGCCTCGCCTCCGGAGAGCTGACGGGCGGGACGCGAGCGCAGCTGCCACGCGCCCAGGCTCGCCAGCGCGTCCTGCGTGCGCTTCGCGCGCTGCGCGGCCCCGACACCGCGGATCGCCAGGCCGAGACCGGCGTTGTCCTCCACGGACCGGTCCAGGAGCAGCGGACGCTGGAACACGACGGCCGTGCGCCGACGATAGGCGAGCTCGTCGCGGATCGGCTCGCCGCGCCAGCGCAGCGATCCACGCGCGGGGAGGAGCGACGCGAGCGCCAGCAGGAGAGAGCTCTTCCCTGCGCCGTTGGGGCCGAGGAGAACGAGCGTCTCGCCGTCGTCGAGGGTCAGACGCTCCGCGGTCACGACGGTGTGGCCGCCGCGGTCGACCGCGAGCTCGGTCGCCTCGAGGAGCGCGCTCATTGCGGCCGCCGGCGCTGCTGCGCCCACGTCGTCACGGCGTTGATGGCGAAGATCAGCGCGAGGAGGACGAACGAGAGGGCGAACGCGACGTCGAAGGTGCCCATGTTCGTCTCGAGCAGGATCGCGGTCGTGAGGATCCGCGTGTCGCCCTTGATGTTGCAGCCGGTCATCACCGACGCGCCGACCTCGCTGATCACCGCGCCGAATCCCGCCATCGCCGCCGTGAGGATGGGCAGCTGCGCCTCGCGCACGAGGATCCAGCCCACCTGCAGCCGCGTCGCGCCGAGGGAGAGGACCTGCAGCCGCAGCATCGGGTCGAGCGACTGCATGGCGATGGCGGTCAGGCCGACGACCGTCGGGAATGCCAGCAGGAACTGCGCGGCGACCATCGCCCCCCGCGTGCAGTACGCGTCGAGCTGGCCGAGCGGCCCACTGCGCCAGACGAAGACGACGACGAAGAGCCCGATCACCACAGGCGGGAAGCCCATGCCCGTGTTCACGAGCGAGAGGGCGAGATTACGCCCGCGGAACCGGCCGAGACCGACGAGCACCCCGAGCGGCACGCCAACGAGCACGCTGAGGGCGGTCGCGCTCCCGGTGATGACGAGCGACGCGGACGCCGCCTCCATGACGTCGGGATCGAGCGTGACGATCCGCTGCAGCGCGCCGATCAGTCCCTGGAGGATGAGCTCCATCTACTCGAGGTCCTCCTCCTTCTTTCCGGCGTCGGGGAAGAACAGCGGCTCGCCGAACTTCTCGACGCCGAAGGTCTTGATCAGCTCCTGCGCGCGTGCCGAGAGGAGGAAGTCGGCGAACGCGTTCGCGCCCTCGTTGTTGACGCGCGGGAACTTCCGAGGGTGAACGGTGATGACGTGGTACAGGTTCGTGAGCGGCGGGTCCTTCTCGACGAGGATCCCGAGCTCGAGCTGGCCCTTGCGCGCGAGATACGTGCCGCGGTCCGTGAGGGTGTATGCCCGCTTCTCGCTGGCGATCGTGAGCGTCTGCCCCATGCCGGTCGCGGCCTCCACGTACCACGTGCCGCTCGGCTTGACCCCCGTTCGCTCCCAGAGGTCCATCTCGAGCAGGTGCGTGCCCGAGCGGTCCCCGCGCGAGATGAAGGCCGCCCCCGCGGACGCGATCCGCCGGAGTGCCTCGAACACGGGCTTGCCCTTGATGGCCGCCGGATCGCCGGACGGTCCGACGACCACGAAGTCGTTGTGCATGAACAGGTGGCGACGATCGCCGTTCCCCGCGGCCATGAACTCGCGCTCGGCCTTGGGTGCGTGCACGACGAGGACGTCGGCGTCGCCCTTGCCTCCGATCGCCAACGCCGCGCCTGTGCCGACCGCCGCAGCCCGGACTCGGCGGCCGGTGCGGTCCCCGAAGTCCTTCACCAGGACATCGAGCAGCCCGGAGTCTTGGAAGCTCGTCGTCGTCGCGAGGAGCACGTCGCGCCGAGGGGCGCTCGCCGGGACAGTGGTGCACGCGGCTGCGAGGACGACCAGCGCGGCGAGGACGCTCTTCACGACGCACACGGTAGCCTCGCCGCGTGCTCCGGCTCGCCACGAGCTCACCCCGGCGCGTCGAGCTCCTCTCGGTCCTCGGGATGCCGTTCGAGCGGTGCGCGCCCGAGATCGACGAGCGCGCCTCCGCGTCCCCGGCCCTCGCCAAAGCGGAAGCCGTCGCGCGGCCCGGTGCCCTGACGCTGGCGGCCGACACCGAGGTGCTGCTCGACGACGAGCGGATCGGGAAGCCCGACGACGAGACCCATGCGATGGAGATGCTGCGGCGGCTCAGCGGCCGCGAGCACATCGTGCGCACCGAGGTGGTCGTGATCGACGCGACCGGCGCCGTGCTGCGGTTCGCGGTGCGATCGCGCGTCCTGCCCAAGGAGCGCGACGACGAGGCGTTCGCCCGCTACATCGCGACCGGTGAGGCGCTCGGGAAGGCAGGGGCGTACAACATCGCTGGCCGCGGCGGCGACCTCATCGCGTCCTACGAGGGCTGTTACCAGAACATCGTCGGGCTGCCACTCTGCTATGTGTACTTCGCGTTGCGCAAGGCCGGCGCCGTTCCGCCGGAGCGGCCCGAACCCGCGTTCGAGCGCGCCTACGGCTTCCGCTGTCCGGGATGGGACCACGCCCGCTGGCAGTCGCGCTGGCTGGCCGACGGCGCTGAGCACGAGAGCTGGCGCGACGCGATCGCGCGACCATAGCGGGCGTGACCGGCGAGCTCGGGCCGTTCCTTGCGGGATGGTCTGTGATGATGGCGGCGATGATGCTGCCTTCGGCCGTGCCGATCATCCGGCTGCACCGGCTGGGCGCCGCATCGGCGGGCTGGAGACAGGACCTGGGGACCGCGACATTCGTCAGTGGCTATCTGCTGGTATGGGCGGCGACCGGGATCGTCGTGTGGCTCGCCGCGATGGCGGCGGGGACGATCGTGCCGATGGAGATGCGAGCGCTCGGGGTCGCGGCCCTGCTCGTCGCAGCGGGCATCTATCAGTTCACGCCGCTCAAGACGGTGTGCCTCGGCGCCTGCCGCTCACCGATGGACTTCCTGCTCACGCACTGGTACCGCGGTCCCGCCGGCGCGCTGCGGGTCGGCGTCGAGCATGGCGTGTACTGCCTGGGATGCTGCTGGGCGCTCATGGCCGTCTTCGTCGGCGTCGGCGCGATGGCGCTCGCGTGGGCGGCGGGGATCGCCGCGGTCGTGTTCGTCGAGAAGGTCCTCTCCCGAGGTCCCGTGTTCTCCCGCGCGCTCGGCGTGGCGCTCATCGCGAGCGGCGCGCTCGTGGCCGCGCGACCGGAGATCGCGATGCTGCTCCCATCGGCGATGTGAACGGAGGGTCGACATGGCGGAGATGAAGCTCACCTGGCGCATGAAGGGCACGGTCCTCATCGCGTGCAACTGCGAGTACGGCTGTCCCTGCAACGTGAACGGCCGCCCGACGCTCGGCCACTGCGAGGGCGGGTGGATCTGGCAGGTCGAGCAGGGCGCCTTCGGCGACACGAAGCTCGATGGGCTGAGCTTCGGTCTGTTCGCCGACTGGCCCGCGGCGATCCATGAGGGCAACGGCGTCGCGACGTACCTCGTCGACGCGCGCGCGAGCGAGGACCAGCGTGCCGCCATCCGTGCTCTCGTCGAAGGTGGGGCAGGCGGCCCGTGGGGGATCTTCCGCAAGACGTTCGCGCAGCTGCACGGGCCGCGATACGTCGCCTTCGACGTCGACACGTCCACGCAGCTGCCGCGTGCTCATGCCGGTGACGCGGTCGCGATCGAGACCGAGCACATCCGGAATCCGGTGACCAAGGAGACCGTGCACCCGCGCCTCGCTCTGCCGGAGGGCCTCGTGGCCAAGGAGCTGGCGCTGCTCGCATCACGACGCTTCCATTTCAAGGACGAGCACGTCTCCTACGACCACTCCGGCCGCTATGCGGCGAGCGGCTACTTCCAGTACTTCGGCCCGTAGCGTCCGTGCACGTCGACCTCACCGGACGTCGCGCGATCGTCACCGGTGCCTCGAGCGGGATCGGACGCGCCGTCGCGGAGGGCCTGGCCGCCGCGGGTGCCCGCGTCGTGCTCGCTGACCTCGACGCCGAAGCGGGCGAGCGTGTCGCGCGGGACCTGCACGGGTGCGCGTTCCAGCGCACCGACGTCGCGTCGCGCGACGACTGCCGGCGTCTCGTGGACCGCACCGTCGAGCTGCTGGGCGGCGTCGACATCCTGGTGAACAACGCGGGGCTGCAGCACGTCGCGCCCATCGAGGAGCTCCCGGAGGAGCGCTGGGAGCACCTCATCCGCGTCATGCTCATCGGCGCGTTCCTCCTCACGATGTACTCGATCTCGCACATGTACCGTGGACATTGGGGGCGCATCGTGAACATCGCGTCGATCCACGGGCTCGTGGCCTCGCCGTACAAGTCCGCGTACATCGCCGCGAAGCACGGCCTCCTCGGCCTCACGAAGACCGTCGCGCTCGAGGCGGGGGAGAAGGGCGTGACCGTGAACGCCATCTGCCCCGCGTACGTGCGCACGCCGGTCGTCGAGAAGCAGATCGCCGATCAGGCCAAGGTGCACGGCATCAGCGAGAACGAGGTGATCGAGCGGATCATGCTCGCACGCGCCGCGGTGAGGCGGCTCCTCGAGCCGAGCGAGGTCGCGGCGTACGCACTGTTCCTGTGCTCCGACGCGGCGTCGGGCATCACCGGCGCGGCACAGCTCATGGACGCGGGGTGGACCGCGCGCTGATCCCGCTCTGGCGGGCGGCCGTCGCGCTCGCGCACGTGTATTCGACGACCCTTACGGGCCGCAGCGTGGTCGCCCGGCTCACCGCCGCGCCGCGCTATCGCGAGACGATGGACACGTTCGCCGGT
>JACPEQ010000088.1 GCA_016183435.1 Chloroflexota bacterium | reverse complement strand
GCGCGCACGCTCAAGGGCCGCGGCGTGTCGTTCCTCGAGGACAAGGAGGGCTGGCACGGCAAGGCGCTGAAGCCGGACGAGGCCGAGAAGGCGCTGGACGAGCTCGGGCGCGAGCCGTCGCGCACGTTCGAGGTCGCGAAGCCGCCAGACTGGTCGCCGCCACCGCTGAAGAACGTCCCGTTCATGTCCATCGTCATGCCGACGTACGCCGAGCCGGTCGCGACGCGCAAGGCGTACGGCGAGGCGCTGGCCGTCCTGGGCCGGTCGCAGAGCGAGGTCGTCGTGCTCGACGCCGAGGTGAGCAACTCGACGCACAGCGAGGACTTCAAGAAGGAGCACCCAGAGCGCTTCTTCGAGATGTACATCGCCGAGCAGCAGATGGTCGCGGCGGCGGTCGGCATGCAGGTCCTGGGTCTCGTCCCCTTCGCCTCCACGTTCGCCGCGTTCCTCACGCGCGCGTACGACTTCATCCGCATGGCGGCGGTCTCCCGCGCGAACATCCGCCTCTCCGGATCGCACGCCGGAGTCTCGATCGGCGAGGACGGTCCCTCGCAGATGGCGCTCGAGGATCTCGCGATGATGCGCGCGGTCCACGGCTCGACCGTGCTGTACCCGTGCGACGGGAACCAGACGGCGCAGCTCGTGCGCGAGATGGCGATGCGCGACGGGATCTCGTACATCCGCACGACGCGCGAGAAGACGCCGATCGTGCATCCCCCCGACGCGCGCTTCTTCGCGGGCGGCAGCAGCCAGCTGCGCGCCGGCAAGAACGACAAGGTCACCGTCATCGCCGCGGGCATCACGGTCCACGAGGCGCTGAAGGCGCACGACGAGCTCGCGAAGGAGGGGATCGCGATCCGCGTGATCGACGCGTATTCGGTGAAGCCGATCGACAAGGGCGGGATCCTCGCGCACGTGAAGGCGACCGGATACCGGTTCGTCGTGGTGGAGGACCACTGGGCCGAAGGCGGACTCGGCGACGCCGTCCTCGCCGCGCTCGCGGAAGCGGACAGCGGCGCGGTGACGCTCCGCTATCGCCACCTCGCCGTGCGCGAGATGCCGGGTTCCGCTAGGCCGGCGGAGCTGCTCGATGCGGCTGGCATCTCGGCGAAGCACATCGTCGCTGCGGTACGGACGCTGCTCGACTAGTTCCGACCTCGCTCGGGGCAAAGCCCCTCGCTCGGTCCGGGTGCTCGACCTCGTCGCTCCGCGCCTCGGTCTGCGCGCCCGGGGGACGACGGTGGCATGATGCGGAGCGGAGGTAGAAGTGGAAGGGTTGCTCGTCGTCATCGCGATCGTCGTCCTCGTCGGCCTCTTCCTCGTCGTCACCTACAACCGGCTCGTCACGCTGCGTCAGCGCGTGAAGGAAGCGTGGAGCGACATCGACGTCCAGCTGAAGCGGCGCCACGACCTCGTCCCCAACCTCGTCGAGACCGTGAAGGGGTACGCCGCTCACGAGCGCCAGACGCTCGAGAACGTCACCCGGGCGCGCCAGCAGGCCGTGGACGTGAGAGGCCTGAGTCCCGAGCAGCGGGCGCAGGCGGAGAACATGCTCACGCAGGCGCTGCGCCAGCTATTCGCGCTCGCCGAGGCGTACCCGCAGCTGCGCGCGGTCGAGTCGTTCACCCAGCTGCAGGAGCAGCTCACCGCGACGGAGGACAAGATCTCGTTCGCGCGGCGCTTCTACAACGGCAACGTGCGCGACTACAACACCTCGCTCCTCGTGTTCCCGACGAACGTGCTCGCGGGCATGTTCGGGTTCACGCAGGAGCAGTACTTCGAGATCCAGGACGCCGCGGAGCGTGCCGTCCCCCAGGTCAAGTTCACGACGTAGCCGAACGTGGCCTCCGCGCCGCTCGCGCCGCGCCTGAATATCTACGAGGCCGTCGCCGCGAACCGCTGGCGCACGGTCGTGCTCATCGGTGCCTTCACGGCGATCGTCGCCGCGATCGCCTACGCCGCCGGCGAGGTGATGGCCCCAGGCAGTGGGATCGCGGCGCTGCCCGTCGGCCTCGGCGTATCGGCGGTCTCTGCGACGGGCTCGTACTTGGCCG
>JACPEQ010000087.1 GCA_016183435.1 Chloroflexota bacterium | reverse complement strand
ATGACCGTGAACGACCAAGACCGATCCACTGGAGCAGGGACCGCCTATCGGCGGATCGAGATCGACGCGGGCGTGCGCGCCTGGTACTCATCGTGCCGGTGCTGCCTGAGCGACGCGCATCCGGACGTCGTCGCCGTCCTCGATGCCGAGCGCGACGCGGCGAAGGCGCCGCGCGCCGACGCGGGCATCTGCGAGGTCGCCGAGGCGCCACGGACGGAAGACGCGAAGGAGGTGGCCGTCATGGCCAAGACCCTGGACCCGATCTGCGACATGGTCGTCGACGTCGAGGAGCAGCGCGCACGCGGGCTCACCAGCGAGCATGGCGGCGAGACCTACGCGTTCTGCGGCCCGGGCTGCAAGAAGGCGTTCGACAAGGACCCGGGCAAGTACGGCGGCAAGGTCGCCGCGTGGCGCGCGTCGGGCGGCGGCGGCGCGGCGCACCACTGATCCGGAGCGCGGAACTTCCGGTGGGCCGTTCGATCTGAGGAGGTAGGCCCTTCGGCCCGAGTCGACTGACACCCTCGCGACATGATCCGGTCGTACGTTCGCCCCGTGCCGGGGGAGATCGGACGTAGGGACCTCCTCAAGCTCTCGGCGGCCGGTGCCGCCAGCTCGCTGCTCGTCAATGCTTGCGGCCCCACGACCGGCACCGGAGCGAGCGCCGACACCTTCGGTCACCACCAGTGGGACAAGAAGGTCGGCGAGAAGACGAGCATCTGTCCGTTCTGCGCCGTGGGGTGCGGCGTCATCGCGTCCGTCGAGGGCGGCAAGGTCGTCGGCATCGAGGGCGATCCCGATCACCCGATCAGATCACCCGATCAACCAGGGCCGCCTGTGCAGCAAGGGCATGGCGCTCATGCAGGAGCACGACGAGGCCGTCCCGCGGCAGGACAAGGTGCTCTACCGCGCGCCGAACGCGGCCGACTGGAAGCGGATCTCGTGGGACGAGGCCTTCACGAAGATCGCGGCGAACATCAAGAAGACGCGGGACGCATCGTTCATCGAGTGGGACGGCAACGTTCGCGTCAACCGCACCGAGGCCATCGGGCACATGGGCTCCTCCGCGATCAAGAACGAGGAGGCCTACCTCCTCGCGAAGCTGATGCGCGGCCTCGGCGTCGTGTACCTGGAGCATCAGGCCCGGCTCTGACACAGCTCCACGGTGCCCGGTCTGGGCACCTCCTTCGGCCGGGGAGCGATGACGAACCACTGGATCGACATCCGCAACGCCGATGTGATCATGATCAACGGCTGCAACCCCGCCGAGAACCACCCCGTCGCCTGGCACTGGATCCGCACGGCGATGGAGGGCGGCGCGAAGGTCATCAACATCGACCCGCGCTTCACCCGCACGTCGTCGCAGGCCGACGTCTACGCACGGATCCGACCGGGGACGAACATCGCGTTCATCGGCGGCCTGATCCGGTACATCATCGAGAACGATCTCATCCAGCGGCGCTACGTGATCGAGTACACCAACGCGCCGATGATCGTCGACGCGCGGTACGGGTTCTCGGACGGCCTCTTCAGCGGGTATGACGCCGCGACGCGGTCGTGCGCGACCGCGACCTGGCAGTACCAGAAGGCGGCCGACGGCAGCATCAAGCGCGACGACACGCTGAACGACCCGCAGTCCGTCTACCAGATCATGAAGAAGCACTACTCGCGGTACACGCCCGAGATGGTGGAGAAGGTGACCGGCATCCCGAAGGCGAAGCTGCTCGAGATCTGGCAGCTCTACGCCGGCACCGGGAAGCCGGACCGCGCGGGGACGATCCTCTACGCGATGGGCCAGACGCAGGCGACGATCGGGACCCAGAACATCCGCGGGCTCGCCATCGTGCAGCTGCTCCTCGGCAACATCGGCATCGCCGGCGGCGGCGTGAACGCGCTGCGCGGCGAGGCCAACGTCCAGGGAGCGACCGACATGGCCCTGCTGTGGCAGGACGTGCCGGGCTACATGTCGATCCCCCGCCAGGCGGCCCATCCGACGTTCAACGACTACGTCGCGAAAGAGACGCCGTCGACGAGCTACTGGGTGAACAAGACCAACTTCTTCGTCAGCCTCCTGAAGGCCTGGTGGGGCCCCGCCGCCACCGCGTCGAACGACTTCGGCTACCACTGGCTACCGAAGGCGAAGACGAGCTACGCCGTCATGGACCTGTTCGATGCCATGCACGAGGGCACCGTCAAGGGGTTCACCGTCGTCGGCGAGAACCCCGCCGTCGGCTCGCCGAACTCGAACAAGGTCCGCGAGGCGATGGAGAAGCTCGACTGGCTCGTCGTCGCCGACCAGTTCCTCACGGAGACGGCCGAGTTCTGGAGCGCGAAGCGGCCGCTCAAGGACGTGAGCAAGCGGGCCGATCCGACGAAGATCGGCACGGAGGTCTTCTTCCTCCCGGTGGCGGGGTTCAACGAGCGCGCCGGCTCGCTCACGAACAGCGGGCGGTGGCTCCAGTGGGCCGAGAAGGCGGTCGACCCGCAGGGCGACTCGCGCTCCGACCTCTGGATCGTCGATCGTCTCTACAAGGCGATCAAGCAGGCCTACGCCGGCAGCACCGCGGTCAAGGACCAGGGGCTGTTGCGCCTCAACTGGCCGTACGGCGACGGCCCCGACGTCACCGAGGTGGCGAAGGAGATCAACGGCTACACCGTTGCGAACGGCACGCCGGTGGCCGGATTCGCCGCGCTCCGGAGCGACGGCAGCACGGCCTGCGGGAACTGGATCTACTCCGGGTACTTCCAGGGCAAGGAGAAGAACGTCGCCGCCGCGCGCGGAGCGCAGGACGCGGCCGGTCTCGGCGCGTACTCGGGCTGGGCGTTCTCGTGGCCGGCGAACCGGCGGATCCTCTACAACCGCGCGAGCGCGGATCCGGCGGGCGAGCCGTGGGACCCCAAGCGCAAGGTCATCTGGTGGGACGACAAGGGCGGCGCGCAGCAGACGGGGTCGTGGGTCGGCAACGATGTCCCCGACTTCCCGCCGGCGAAGCGCCCGGGCACGTTCGCGAAGGTCGGCGGCACCGGGCTCGACGCCCACGCGGGCACCGACCCCTTCATCATGAAGGCCGACGGGCGCGGCTGGCTGTTCGTTCCGAGCGGTCTCGTGGACGGCCCGCTGCCCGAGCACTACGAGCCCTTCGAGAGCCCGGTCGCCAACGCGCTGAACAAGGTCGCATTCAACCCGGCGGCGAAGATCTACTCGGGCCCCTCGGACACCAGGGGGACGGCGAAGGACTTCCCGACCGTCGCGACGACGTTCCGGCTCACCGAGCACTACCAGGGCGGCTCCGAGACGCGCAACCGCCCGTGGCTGGTCGAGCTGCAGCCCGAGATGTTCGTCGAGCTCAACCCCGAATTCGCGAAGGAGAAGGGGATCGCCGACGGCGACACGGTGAAGGTCGAGTCGGCGCGCGGCGCGGTGCACGCGCGCGCGCTCCTCACCGGGCGCGTGCAGCCGATCAACGCGAACGGCGCGCGCGTCGACATCGTCGGCCTGCCGTGGCACTGGGGCTTCAGCGGCCTGTCCACCGGCCACAGCGCGAATGCGCTCACCCCGACGATCGGCGACGCGAACACGCTCATCCAGGAGGACAAGGCGTTCCTCGTGCGCATCTCGAGGCTGGAGGGCGGGCGGTGACGTCGAAGGCCATCCTCGTCGACACCTCCAACTGCATCGGCTGTCGCGCCTGCATGGTCGCCTGCAAGGAGTGGAACGAGCTGCCCGCGGAGACCGTGGCCCACACGCTGCCGGGCAGCTACCAGAACCGCGACGACTTCACGTCGCAGACCTGGACCGTCGTGCGGTTCGCCGAGCAGACCACCGGCAACGACATGCAGTGGCTCTTCGCGAAGACGCAGTGCATGCATTGCAGCAACGCCCCCTGCGTGAGCGTGTGCCCGACGGGCGCGATGCAGAAGGACGGGACGGTCACGTACCTCGACGAGACGAAGTGCGTCGGCGAGGGCTACTGCGTCACGGCGTGCCCCTTCGGCGCGGTCGCGTTCGACGAGGGCAAGGGCATCGTGCAGAAGTGCACGATGTGCATCGACCGCATCCGGCCAGACCCCTGCCTGCGTGAAGGCGTGCCCGGCCGACGCGCTGCGCTACGGCGAGCGCGCCGACATGGTCGCCGCGGCGGAGAAGCGCGTCAGCACGCTGAAGGGGCGCGGCGTGGCCCGCGCGCGCACGTACGGGGTCGACGAGCTCGGCGGCCTCGGGTACCTGTACGTCCTGAAGGACGACCCGACCGTCTATCAGCTGCCGGCGTCGCCGTCGGCCAAGGCCGTGCGCATCGGCGACCAGGTGCGCGACTGGGCGTTCGGCGCGGCCGCGTTCGCGCTCGGCACGCTCCCGGTGTGGTGGGTGTTCAGGCGGCGCGAGGCGCTCGCGGTGCGCAACGACGGGCCGGAGGTGAGCTGAGATGCCGCCTGTCGCATGGGGCTGGGAGATCTGGCTCTACTTCTTCATCGGCGGCGTGGCCGGCGGCGCCGTCGCGGTGGCGGCGCTCATCGACCTGCTGAACGACGGGCGCGCCCGGCCGCTGCTGCGGCTCGCGACGATCATCGCCTTGCCGCTGCTCCTGATCTCGCTCGCGCTGCTGACGATCGATCTCGGACGGCCCGAGCGCCTCACGAACCTGGTCCTCGCCTGGCGTCCGACGTCCCCGATGTGGTGGGGGACGTTCCTGCTCGCCGCCGCCGTGGCCGGGAGCGGGCTGCTGCTCGTCGAGTCGCGCTCCGACGGCGTCGGGCTGAGCTGGATCGAGAGCTGGCTCCGGCACTTCACGATCCTCTTCTCGGCCGGGCTCGTCATCTACACGGCCGTGCTCCTCGCGGACTCGAGCCGTCCACTCTGGAGCGCCACCCCGCTGATCCCCGCGATCTTCGCGCTCTCCGCGATCAGCACGGGCATCGCCGCGCTGGCGATCGGCTCTCGCTGGATCCCGACGCCGTTCGAGAAGGGGCTGGCGCGGGTCGGGCTGCCGGCGCTGCTGCTGGAGTTCGCCGTCATCGGCGTGATGCTCGTGTGGCTCTTCTTCGCCGCGGGCCCGGCCGGCGCGGCGGCCATCGGCGTGCTGTCCGATCCGTTCATCGGCGTGCTGTTCTGGGTATTCGTCGTCGGCGTGGGGCTTGTCATCCCGGCGACCGCGATCCTCGACCGATGGGCGATCCCCCCGAGCTGGCGACCGGTCTTCATCCTCATCGGCGGCCTCGCGCTCCGCATCGTCATCGTCGTCGGCGGGCAGGGCACACCGCTCGCGTGATCGCGGCGACCACGGCGCTCGCCGGCCGCGACGG
>JACPEQ010000026.1 GCA_016183435.1 Chloroflexota bacterium | reverse complement strand
ACCAGTACGCGCCGACGTTCATGACGACCGCGAGGACCAGGGCCATCGCCATGCCGCCGTTCCCGCCGATGAGGCGGCCGGCGTAGACGAGGATCAGCGTGAGGACCGTCAGGAGGAAGAGCGTCTTCAGTTGGTTCATGTGCCTATCTTCCCTCATTCCGACCCTCGCTCGGGGGGACCCCTCGCTCGGGCCCGGGTGCTCGACCTCGTCGCTGCGGCGCCTCGGTCTGCGCGCCCGGCGGACGGAACGAGCGCTCGTCGTTTCAGCGGCGCAAAGCGCTGCCGGTCCAGACCCAGAACGCGGGCCCGAGCACGACCGAGGCGAGCCCGCCGAACACGAGGACGAACGTGTCGGAGCCAAGTAGGGTCGCCAGGTACAGGAGCACGAGGTCGGTCCCTCCGGCGATCCCGAGCGCGCCGAGCCCGCGCGGCAGCCCACCGCGGCCCTGCCGGGCCAGCCAGCCGACCACGATGGTCCAGAGGCCCGCGAGCCCGAAGGTCGCGAAGCCGCGCGGGTCGGTGGAGCTGATCTGGGACACGGCGACGTCGCCCAGGTCGGCGGCGAGCGCGAACGCGCCGTGCGTGGCCGACAGCAGCGCCCACCCGACGCCGACGAGCTTCACCCACGTGCCCTCGGTGCCGCCGACGCGCCGCCGGACGTTCGCACCGCGCCGAGGAACACCGCCGCGTACGCCAGCGAGAGCCCGCCGACCGCGTAGGCCGCGGGCGTGGCGATCGTCTGCGAGCGCACGTACACGGTGGCCGGGAGCCTAGCGCGTCCCTATATCTCGCGGTGCCGGAAGCTCCACAGCGCGAGCACGAGAACGGCGGCGATCCACAGCGCCGACCACACCAGGAAGGGGAACGGTGGCGGCGCCGACGCGAAGAACGGGTTCGCGGCGGCCGCCGGCCCCGCGCCGCGGACCCCGGTCAGCACCGCCGCCGGCTCGAGCGCGTGGACGGCGCCGCGCCACAGACCATCGGTCGGGAGGACGAGCTTCGTGACCGTCCCAACGTGGGTGACCGTCGCGTTGTCGAATGCCTGGCCGATCCCTCCGACGATGCCGCCCATCCATGCCATCCCGAACAGCACGAGCGCCACGACGCCGCCGACCATGCCCGACATCCGGGTGCTGAGCGCCAGCGCGAGCGTCAGCAGGACGAGGCCCTCGGTGTAGAGGAACGCGAACGCTTCGAGCGGCCGCGGCGGCTCGTAGTCGACGACGCTCCGCACGACGACGAGCTCGAGCGCGGTGGACGCGGCCGTGTACACGAACAGGAGCGCGGCCAGTCCGAGCCACTTCCCGATGAGATAGGACGTCCGCGAGATCGGCCGCGCGAGCAGCGAGAGCGCGATGCCCGACTCGACCTCGCCCGAGATGGCGGGCGCCGCGACGAACACGGCCGACAGCGCGAGCACGAAGCTGAACATGAACGCGACGAGGATCACGAGCTGCGAAGCGATCAGGCGGACCTGCTCGACGGGCAGCGGCCGCGCGCTGAGATACGGGATGCGCGAGAACCCCCAGCCCGTGAGCACGACGGCGAGGGCCGTCAGGATCACGACGGCGAGCACGAGCCGGCGGCGCGCGGCCTCGCGCAGCACCAGCCCCGCGACGACCAGCATCAGTGTTGCTCTTTCTTCTCGGCGGTCGCCCTTTGGGCGCCGCCTTCAGCCGCAGGCGCTAGCAGCGCGAGGAAGCGCTCCTCGAGCGTCTCGTGCTGGGGCTCGACCGCGTGCACTCGCGCTCCGGCGCGGGCCAGGGCCTCCACGAGGGCCGGAACCCGCTCCTCGTCCACGTCACGAGCGACGAAGCGTTCGCCGTCGCCATCGAGCGAGAACCCCTCGCGCGCGAGCGACGCGCGCGCGCCGTCGGTGAGGCCCGTCGCGCGGATGCGGACGGTGTCCGCTCGCAGCAGCTCGCGCAGCGCTCCGATCGCGATGACCCGTCCCTGATCCACGACCGCGACGCGGTCGCAGACCTGCTCGACCTCGCTCAGCAGGTGCGAGTTGAGGAAGACCGTGGTCCCGCGCGCGCGAAGGCCGCGCACGATCTCGCGCACGTCGTGTCGCCCGACGGGGTCCAGCGCGGAGGTCGGCTCGTCGAGGACGACCAGCTCGGGGCGCCCGAGCAGCGCGACGCCGAGCCCGAGTCGCTGTTGCATCCCCTTGGAGAACGTCTGCACGCGGTCGTCCGCGCGACGGGCGAGCCCGACCGTGGCGAGCGCCTGGTCGATCTCGTGTCCTCGAGCCGCGCGATCGATCCCCATCAGCGCGCAGTGCGCGGCGAGGACCTCGCGCGCGCTCAGCCAGCCCTGGTACCGGAACAGCTCAGGGAGGTAGCCCACGCGCCGGCGTGCCTCGCGGTGCGCCCGGTCGTCGGAGACAGGCGCGCCGAGCACGAGCGCATCGCCGGCCGTCGGCCGCGCGAGCCCGAGGAGCAGCTTCACGGCGGTGGTCTTGCCCGCGCCGTTCGGCCCGAGGAAGCCGAAGATCGAGCCGCGCTCGACGCGCATCGAGAGGCCGACGAGCGCGGTGATGCGGCCGTAGCGCTTGGCGAGGTCGACCGTCTCGATCGCGGCGTCCGGCGAGAGCATCGCCGAGCGAGGCTACCGCCCCGCCGCGGCGATGCTCATCTCACGTGCGATGACTAGCGCAGTCCGTTCACGAGCGCGATGAGGTCGGCCTCCTTCAGCGAGCCGAGCACGCCGAAGACGTAGCCGCGCTCGAGCCACACGATCCCACTCCCCAGGCCGGTGTTGTCGCCGAACAGGTAGCCCTGCGTCCCGCGGACGGAGACGGGCTTCGCGTCGCTTGGGTCCACGCCGACCGGGATCAGCATCGTGCGGACCGGGTCGCCGATCGCGCGGACCTGCGCCGCGACGGACGGCGGGATGCCCGGCTGCGCGAGCGCGTAGTCGCGCAGCTCGTTCACGGTCGCGCCGTTCGACGTCACGACCGGCGCCTTTGCCTGCACGATCACCACGTTCGTCCCGGGCGAGGTGATGCCGGCGGGCTCGCTGACCCGACCGCCACTCCCGCCGTACTGCTGCATGACCGCGGGGCCGCCGGTCATGGTCAGCGTCGTCGCCGCGATCGCCGCCGGCATCGGCGGGATCGTCGCGCTCACGCGCGCGGCGGCCGCGCGGGCCTTGGCCTCGTCGAACTGGAACGTGGCCTTCGCTTCGGGCATCACGCCGAAGCGCGCCTGCGTGGGCAGGCCGGCGGGGAGCGAGGACGGCACGAGCGGGCTGAAGCCCGCCCCGGCCGCCGCGGCGCTCGCGTCCGTGGCCTCGCGCCACGCCGGCTTGGCGATCCACGTGAGCGTGCCGTATGCGGTCGGGTCGGGGATCGTGCCCAGCTGCCGCGGATCCACCCGGATCGTCGCGACCTGCTTGGGCTCGAACACCGTGAGGATGGTCTCGGCGACGCCCGTCGCCGTCGCCGCGAAGGCGAGCACGAGCACGCTGACCGCGGCGATGGCCGGGCGCATGAACGCGCCGCCCGCGAGGGAGAGCCGCGCTGCCAGCGCGCTGCGCCATGAGGCGCGTGGCACGGACCGCTCGCGCTGGATCCGCTCGCGGAAGCGCCCGAGCGCGGCGGGCGCGTCGAACTCGGGGACCGAGCTCCGGAAGGTCTCGTCGTCATCGTGCGTGGTCACGGAGCACCTCTTTCTTGAACGCCTCCTGCGCGCGGCGCAAGCGCGTTCCCACCTGGTCCACGGCGATCCCGAGCGTCGCGGCGACCTCGCCGTAGGTCAGCCCGCTGTGCCGGAGCACGAGCAGCGTCGCGGTCCGCTCGGGCAGCCGCACCAGCGCCGCTCGCACCTCGGCGCGCTCCTCGGAGGCGATCGCCTCGCCTTCGGGGTCGGCGACGCGCGCCATCTGGCCGGCCGCGATCGCGTCGCGGCGCTCGCGCCGCTTGCGCCCGCGGACCGCATTCAGCGCCGCGTGCGCCGCCGCCTTGTACAGCCACGCCGGGGCGTACGACGCCTCTGGGTCGTGCGAGCGGTAGTAGGAGGCGAAGACGTCCTGTGCGACGTCCTCGGCCTCGGCTGCGTCGCCCAGCACCCGGTACGCGATGCCCGCGACGCGTGCGTACTCCCGGACGAACAGGCGCTCGAACGCCGCCGGCAGCGCCGCGCTCGTCGCGCCGTCGCGGGAGGGGGCGGCCATGGCCGTGCTCGCCTCCATCTTCTTCTTCAGCACCGCGAGGGGCCGGAGTGTGACAGCCGGCCCCGCCGCCGGCGTCTCAGACGTGACGGCGCCCGCCACACGTATCCTCGGCCCAAGTGGCGACGGCAGAGAAGCGGGAGCGGCTGGTGTGGCTCGACATGGAGATGACCGGGCTCGACCCCCGGCGCAACCAGGTGGTCGAGATCGCCGCTGTGGTGACCGAGATCGGCGACCTCACGCCGCTCGGGCAGTACCACGCGGTCATCCATCAGCCGGAAGCGGTGATCTCGGCGGCCGATGCGTTCGTGCAGCAGATGCACTCGCGGTCTGGTCTGTGGGATCGCGTACGCGCGTCGACCGTGTCGCTCGAAGATGCCGAGCGCGACGCGCTTGCGCTTGTGTTCGAGTGGTGCGAGGCCCGGCAGGGGATCCTTGCGGGCAACTCCATCTGGCAGGACCGGCGCTTCCTGTTCGTCTACATGCCGCGGCTCGAGGCGTACCTCCACTACCGGCAGGTGGACGTGAGCACGCTGAAGGTGCTGGCCGGCGCGTGGCTCGGGCCCGGCGCCGTGCCGAAGAAGTCCGAGAAGCACACGGCGCTCGAGGACATCCACGAGTCGATCGCGGAGCTCGAGCACTACCGCAGGCTGATGGTGCCGAAGAAGTAGCGCCCCCTACCATCGAGCGCGAGCGGCTCACGTTCCGGGCGTCTCCTGCGTTGCAGACATCAGAGATCTGGTAGGGGAGGCTGGACGCACATGTCCGTCGCGCAGGCCACAGGTGCGACCGTCGAGGATCGCACCGACTGGGCGGGGTACGGCGCGTTCGCGGGCGCGAGCCTCATCTGGGGCTCGACGTTCCTCGTCATCACGCTCAGCAACGAGGTCGTCGCGCCGCTAGCCCCTCCGCGACAAGGGCCGCCTCCGAAGAGGCGGCCCCGTACCGATCTCGAACGACAGCCTTCCAGCGAACTCGTTGAGCACGTCCTCGAGCGTCGGGATCGGATGCTGCCCCGAGAGCTCCGGACGCTCGTCCCGGACGGTCTCTGCGCGCAGTTGCGCCACCGTCAATGCGTGGATCGGCAGTGGGCGATCGAGGTTCTCGTCGACGTACCAGTTGTGATGAACGATCGGCACACCGTCCCGGCTCAGACGCACGTCGAGTTCGACGCCGTCGATGCCCAAGGCATGGGCGTCGCGGACGGCCGCAAGAGTGTTGCCCGGTGCGCGGTCCGTGGCGCCACCATGGAGCAAGCGCGAACGCTTCTCAGGATCGGCTTCGCGCGCGGCCCACTCTTCGTACAACGCCCGCAGATGCGCAACGGCTCTGAGGGCAGGGGGTCAGGCTCGAGCGGAGAGTTCCGCCAGGCGCCCAGCGCGTCGCTCGATGATCGCGACGATCTTGTCGACCGTGTCGCTGGCGATGTTCCATTCCGAGATCTGCGCGCGTGCCCGCGGCAGGGCCGCGACGACACGCTCCGCGAGGCCGGCAAGGCGCGCGGCGAAGAGCTCCTCCGAGACGCCGATCTGCTTGAAGTGCTTGCGCCAGTGGATGGCTCGTAACTGCTCGGCGTCGTACATGCCGTTCACTGCCGTGCCCATCTCGCGCTTCAGATGCGGGTAGATCCCGGTCGAGAGCAGGTCATAGCCAGGAGCGAGACGCACCGCCGGCGTGTACAGCAGAGCGAAGTTCTTCGCGTGCATGTCGTCGTTCGCGATGAGATAGCAAAAGGCGATCCGCTCGAGCAGAGCCACACGGTCCTCGAGCGGGTCCATGGAGTGACGCGCCAGCAGCGCGAGGTACTCGCCCTGCCCCGGGCCTCCGTCGGCTTCGTACTTCAGGCGCGATGGGATGCCCAGCGCTTGGCAGAAGTCCTCCTGATGAAGTCTCTGTCCGTCCGGTGTTCTGTCGTAGCGACTGACGACCAGGACCGTCTCCTGTGCGATGTGCCGAATGCCGACCTCTGCGGTGGCAAGGCCGGCGCGTGTCGCGAGCACCATGCAGAACGCCTCGTTCGCAACGAGGTCGGGGTACGCTAGGCGCCTGCCCCGGAGCTCCTGCGGTTGCGGCTTGAAGATGTGCGTCGATGGCGTCGCGCCGCGCGGAAGCCCTATCCGCCCACCGGGACCGACGACCACGACGAGCTTCGCCTGTGCACCCGCGAGGCTGATGCGCACGTTCTCGCTCGGCTCGTCGGCGAGCGGCCGCACTTCCAGCTCGGCGATCCTTGCGGCGAGCTCCTGGTCTGTGAGCCACAGCACATCCGGCGGCGTCGGGGCCTCGGACTCTCCCTCCGGAACGATGGTGACCGCGCCGGCACACTCGCGCCCGAACTCCCGCAACAGCCCGAACACATCCCCAGGCTCGAGCCGGAAGCGCGTGGCGAGTTGGTCGCGCACGCGGCCCTCGGGCAGCAGGCCGTCGAAGAACGGCAGCAGCTGCGCTTCGTCGTACGGCTCGGTGCGCACGGGCAGCGAGAGGCTGAGCGCCTGACGCGCGTCCACCGCGGGTAGGTAGGACAGCTGAAGACGACCGCTCCTGCCGCGCTCGAGGAGCGTGACCGGGTGTCGATGGAGAAGCACGACGAGGCGCTCCACATGCATCGGTGGCGTCGCGGACGGCCGCGCGCGGCCCTCACCCCTGCCCATCGCTATCCGCGCTCCACCAACCGAACGTCGATACCGAGGATGCTCGCGATCTTGATCACGGTGTCGAGGTTCACCGTCCCGCGGCCCTCCTCTAGCTTCTGGACCACGCCCCGAGACACGTTGGCGTGCTGGGCAAGCTCTATCTGGGTCAGCCGCCGCCGCCGGCGGGCTTCCCTCAGGATCTGCCCCGCGTCATGCCCCGTGAAGATCGTCTGCGTGCTCATCATCGTGAGCATAACACGCAATCAGGGCGAAATGCATACGCTCGTGAGCGCACCGCCCCAAGCAGGCCGCCTGCTCACTATCGTGAGCGTAGCGCGCCCACGGAGCGTAGGCGGCGCGGTGATGCCCGCCTGCTGATCGCAGTGCTTGCGGGCGCCGGGCTCGCCCTCGTCGCGGCCATCGTCGCGGCGAACGCGATGCGCACACCGTCTCCGGTGCCGGCGAGCGTTGTGAGCCCGTCGCCGAGCGCGACGATCTCCGCGACCGAGCGCGTCACAGCCACCAGCAGCCCCGCCTCGACGCCGACGCTCTCGCCCAGCAGCACTCCCCCGGCGACGCCGACTGCCGCGGCCGGGGCGAAGCCGGACTCGCTACACGGCGTCATCGTCGCGACCGGGAACATGCGCACGGAGGACGATCCCCGAGGGCTGCAGGAGCCTTCGTTGTTCATGACGAACTCCGGGTACGCCGTCTCGCCCGACGGCAAGCGGATCGCGTTGATCCGCACGGCGCAGACCGGTCAGCAGGTCGTGGCGTTCACGACCGTACGCCCGAACGACATGTGGATGAGCTTCAGGGCTCCCGCGTAAGGCCTCACCTTCTTCCCCCACTCATCGTCGGCGTGAACGATCGCCTCCACCTGGTGGGCGATCGCGGTGCCGAGGACGATGGCGTCCGACATCTTGAGCTTCGTCACCGCCCGAACGTGCGCGACCTCGACCGCAGTGTCGAAGTCCAGCGGAGCGATGGTGAGGTTCGGGAAGTTGCGAAGAGCGGTCTGCGCGGTGATGCCTTCCGCGAGTGAAGCGCTGACCGGACGGACGAGCGCCTCCGCGACGGTGAGCGTCGGGATCAGCGCGACGCTGAACCGGCCTCGCTCGACCTCGCGGATGAGCCATCGCGCGCAAGGCTGTCGCGGGTCGCTCGCGTCAGCTGCGGCGAGCCACACCGACGTGTCGAGAGCTAGCCGCCGTATGTCTCGGACCGCGGCCTGGAACGAGGCGAGGCTCACTTCGACTTGGCCGTCCCCGCCTCGCTCCATTCACCTCGGAGCTTCCGCAGGAAGGTCGTGCCGCCCTTGCCGCTCGGCGCGAGCGCTTCCACCAGCAGGTTGGCGAAGCTCTTCGGGCGTCGCATGACGAGCACGGCGTAGTCGCCACCCGGCATCCGGACGAGGGTCTCGAGCAGCTTGGTCCCGGGGCGCGCGCCGACGCGCCGTGCGAAGTCGCTCGCGAAGCCGATCTGGCGGTTCGTGCTCATGGTGACCTCGCGGGTGACTTCCTGGATCTCAGTGGCCATCGTTCACCTCCTGCTTAGCAGAATACTGCATCGTGCTAAGCATCGTCACTCGACCTTGCCTCCTCTCCTCTGGTAGGGACGAGACATGGCCGGGTACGCCTCCGCGTTGGCCACGGTCGCGCATCGCGACAGATGTTCAGGGTGGCTAGGCTTGCGCCGTATGGAACGGAATGGGCCTCTGCCGCTCCTCTTCTACGGCAACTCCTACCACTACCCCGACATCTACCGGTCCACGGGGTTCCTCGCCCCAGACCCGATCGTCGCCCTCGAGCACGGGGAGGAGCGGATCATCGTCGCGAGTCCCCTCGAGCACGGGCGCGCCGAGAAGGAGTCGCGCGCCACCGCGGTGCGGGACCTCATGGAGTTCGGCTTCCGTGAGCTCTCGCAGCAGGGGCTCGACACCGACAAGATCAACGCGATCGTCATCCAGCGGTTCCTCGCGGAGCTCGGCCTCACGGCCGTGAGCGTCCCGCGGTACTTCCCGGTCGGCCTCGCGGACCAGATACGCGCGCTCGGGATCGAGCTCACCGTCGCCGGCGATCTCACCGAGCGCCGCCGCCGGAAGCGGCCGGATGAGATCGAGCACATCAGCGCCGCGCAGCGCGCGACGGAGGAGGCGTGGTCGCTCGGCGTCGATGCGATCCGCCGCGCCGACGTCCGCGCCGACGGCACGCTGATGCTCGACGGCGAGGTCTTCACCGCCGAGCGGCTGCGCTGGATCGTGGAGCAGGCCCTGCTCGCGCGCGATTGCCAGACGCCGGAACGGACCATCACAGCGCCGGGGAAGCAGGCCGCCGACCCGCACGAGATCGGCCACGGCCCGCTGCGCGCCAACGAGCCGATCGTCATGGACATCTACCCGCAGCACAGCTCGCGGTACTGGGCCGACATGACGCGCACGGTCTCGAAGGGACAGCCGCCCGACGCGATCTGCCGGATGTACGAGGTCGTGAAGCATGCGCAGGACGAGGCGATCGCGATGGTGCGGCCGGGCGTCACCGGCAAGGACATACACGAGCGCGTCGAGGACATCATCTTCGCCGCCGGCTACGACACGCTCCGCCCGGGGCACAAGCACCGGCCCGACGACCCGGTGATCCGCGGGTTCTTCCACGGGACCGGCCACGGCGTCGGCCTCGAGATCCACGAGCTGCCCTCGATCGGCCGCGGGAAGTGGGGGATGGTCCCGCTCGAGCCGGGCGACGTCGTCACGATCGAGCCCGGCGTGTACGACCCGGAGATCGGCGGCGTGCGCCTGGAGGACATGCTCGTCGTCACCGAGCACGGCGCCCGCGACCTCACCTCAGCCCCTCGCGATCTGGTGCTGTAAGCCTGACTGTCGCAGGGGGCCTTCAACGCGGGGCCTGTTCGGCCCCGCATCCCGGCGCCCCCTTCCACTCCCGATGACGCCGCTCCTCTACGGCATCGGCGCGGCCCTCGGGTGGGGCGTCGCGGACTACTCCGGCGCGCTCTCGGCGCGTCGCATCGGCTCGCTGTGGACCTCGCTCGGGATGCAGGTCGTCGGCACGATCGCGCTCGCGCTCGCCCTCGCGGCGCTCGGGCTCTGGCCGCCGATGAGCGGCGCCGTCGTGCCGTGGGGCATCGGCCTCGCTGCCCTGGGCTCGGGCTCCCTCTTCCTGCTCTACCGCGGGATGGCGCTCGGCCCCATCGCCGTCGTGAGCCCCATCGTCGCCTCCTACTCGGCCCTCACAGTGGTCTTGGTCGTCGTCTTCCTCGGCGAGCGCCTCACGTTCGACCAGGCGACGGCCATCGCCGTCGTGTTCCTCGGCGTGCTGCTCGCGAGCGCGGACGTCCGCGCGATCAGGGAGAGCATCCGCAGGCCGCTGCCGGGCGTGCCCACCGCGCTCGTCGCGACGGTCGGCTTCGCGCTCTGGGGCTCCCTCTTCGCGGCCGGCGCGCGTGCCCACGATGGGCTCGCGCTGATCCTCATCGGCCGCGCGAGCGCGATCGTCATGTTCGGCGCCGTGGTCCTCATGGCGCGGCGGCGACCGACCGCCATCGAGGGAGCGACCGCGCTCCTCATCCTCACCGTGGGCATCTTCGACACGCTCGCGAACGTCTCGTTCATGCTCGGCGTCCGCGGCGGCCACGCCGCGATCGCGGTCACGGCGAGCGGGCTCTATCCCGTGCTGCCGGCGATCATGGGGATCGCGCGCCACGGCGAGCGGCTCGCGCCGAACCAGTACATCGGGATCATCGTGGTGGTCGCCGGCTTGGCGGTGTTGGGGCTGCGCAGCTAGCCGGGGCTACGGGGTCCCGACGCCTCCCGGCTTGGCGGCGAGCTTGTCGCGGAGGATGCCGATGGCGGCGAGGGTGTCCTCCTGGTCGGGCGTCTCGGCGACGTCCTTGACCTCGAGGTCCGGCTTCACGCCGCGGCCCTGTCCGTTCAGCTCCTCGCCCGTCTTCACGTCCTGCATGCGCGCGAGGGTGACGAGCAGGAGCCCGTCGTCCGGCATCTGCCGCGGCTGCGCGATGCCGACGCAGCCCGCGCTGCGCGTTCCGACGACCGACGCGATGCCGTTCGAGCGGAGCCCCGCGGCGACGATCTCGCTGCCGGAGGCGCTGCGCTCGTTGACCATGACGACGACCGGGCCCTTGAACTCGTCGATGAAGAAGCGGTCGTTCGTGCGGACCTGCTCCTTCTTCCCGTCGCGGCCCACCTGATCCACGAGCGTCGCGTTCTTCAGGAAGATGCTCGCGATGTCCACCGCGGCCGAGAGGTCACCGCCTGGGTCGTTGCGCAGGTCGACGATGAACGCCTTCGCGCCCGCGGCGATGCCCTTCTTCACCAGATCCTGCGTCTGGCGCGCGACGTCGCCGTTCAGCTGCGAGATCGACAGCATGACGATCTTGCCGCTCTCGAAGTCGCGCTGGATGACGCGCGGCGGCGTGAGCGTCGCGCGCTTGATCGTGAAGGTCTGCTCCTGCGAGCCGCGCACCAGGACGAGCTTCACGTCGGTGCCCTCGGGCCCGCGGATCTTCGAGGCGATCTCGTCGGGACTGAACCCGGTGACGTCCTCGCCGTTCACACTCCTGATGCGGTCGCCCGAGCGGACGCCGGCGCGCTCCGCGGGGCTGTTCGGGAACACGTTCGAGATCTCCGACATGCCGCCCGGCTCGCTCGGCGCGAGGATCGTCGCGCCGATGCCGGAGTAGGGCTGCGGCGGCTTGTTGAACTCCCTGGCGCGGTCGGGGTCGAGGTAGTAGGTGTGGCACTCGGCCATGCCTTTCGCCATGCCATCGATCGCGGCGCGCTCGAGATGCGTCTTGTCCGCGGTCCTGCAGGCCGCGAGCGCCTTGTCGAGCGACTCCGACGCCTTCACCAGGTCCGACTCGGTGCCGCCGGTGAGCTGCGGCCGCCCGACCTTCAGGGTGGTGCAGCCGGCGCCGCGCGCGGCCGGATTCGTGGCGGGGGACGGCGCCGGCGAGGTGCCGGGCTGCACGGACGGAGGCGCGCGGACGTGGGACGGTCGACGTGCCGCTCGAGGAGGACGTGGTACGCGGCTTCGAGGGTCTTGTACTCGGTCCGCTCCGGGGTGATCTGCTTCGCGATGTCGGCGGGCACGACCTGGCAGGACGCCAGGGCGAGCGCCACGACGGCGAACGAGAGGAAGCGCGTCCGACCCACCCGAAAAGTGTATGGCCGCACCCGGCCGGGATCTATGAGTTCACTAAGAGGCGATCTTTGCTCCGGCTTCGCCGCCAGGCTCAGGCCTGGTCGTGCAGGATCTTGCGCAGCCGTCCGAGCGCGCGGAACTGCAGCGCGCGGATGGCACCCTCGTTCTTCCCGAGCATGCGAGCGACCTCGCGGCTCGAGAGGTTCGCCTCGAACCGCAGCGACAGGACCTGCTGCTGCTCGGTGGTGAGGTGCTTCACCGCGCCGCGCAGCGCGCCGACCTGCTCGCCGAGCACGGCGCGCTCGTGCGCCGTCGGACCGTCCTCCGCCACGCCGAAGGCGGTGTCGAGGTCGACGGTCGGGCGCTCGCGGCGGCGGCGGTCGGTGACGGCGTTGCGCGCGATCGTGTAGAGCCACGCGAGGAATGACTTGCCCTGCCAGCGGTAGCGGTGGATGTTCGCGAACGCGCGGGTGAAGACCTCGCTGCAGAGGTCCTCGGCGTCGCTCGGCTCGCGGAGCCGGTAGAGCAGGTAGCGGTAGACGCTGTCGACGTGCTGGTCGTACAGCTCGGCGAACGCGGCGCGATCGCCCGCGCGAGCCCGCTCGATCACGTCGGGGACGGGACCCCATGCGACCGTTCCCTCGGATCCGGGAAGGGTCGCCGCTGGGATCTTCGCGACCCGTACCGCCACTCCTGCCGTCACCCCTTCGTTACGTCTCGCGCTCGCGCGATCATGGGAGACGACGAGGTCGGCGCCAAGGCCGTGGCCGTACCAAACGGGTACCAGGTCAGCAGTACTTCTTGCGCGCGAACGCGATCCACCCCGTGTGGAACTGCTCCGGCGTCACTGTGAGCACGGCGGGCAGGTTCTTGTTCGGGTCGGCGAGCTCCTTGTAGGCGAGCAAGAGGTCTCTGTACGCGTTCGGGCCGAACTGCGTGTAGAGGTACTCGACCATCGTGTTCGCCAACGCGTAGTACCGGACCGCGTCCTCGGGCTTGGTCTCCGGGAGGTCGTCGCGCGGTCCGTCGGCGAGCTGCTTGTAGGTGGGCGTGGCGGTGGTGCACACGACGGTGCGCTTGTACGACGCGGATCGTGACTGCCCGACGTAGTCGGGCCAGCCTTCGACGAGCCACCAGTCCAGCCGCGCGCTGATCCCGGTGATGAACTGGTCCTGCGCCCAGTGCAGGCCCTCGTGCTGGATGAACGAGACCGTGTCCGGCGAGAGCGCCTTGCCGTCGGGCGCGAACCAGTACAGGAAGAAGCGGATGTACTTGTCCTCGGGCCGGTTCGGCAGGTGGAAGCCGACCACGTTGCAGGCCTGCGGCCCGGCGACGCTCCGCGTCGGGTAGAAGCGGATGCCGAACGGCTGCTTCGACGCCCCGAGCTGGTTCCGCACGACCGCGTCGCGCGCCGCGAGCGTGCCCTGCCGCATGGCCTCGACGACATCCTCGTCGATCTCCCAGTAGTCGATGTCGATGCCGTCGACCGTGGTCTTCTTCTCGGCGCCCACCTCGTCGCTCGTCGGCTCGCTCTGCACCCATCTCCCGTCGACGACGCGGAAGTACATCCGCGTCAGGCCGCGCTCGGGTCCCTGGCCCGAGTCCACCCACGCCCGGGCGTAGATGCCGCGGTAGGGCTCGACGCGCACGACCTGCGGCACGCTCGCCGGCGCGCCTTGGCGGCCCGCGATGTCGAAGGACTCCTGCTTGCAGCGGCGGAACGCGTTCCGCGCAAGGTCGTACGTCGCCTGATAGCCGCTCAGGTCGCGCTTCTCGAGCGCGTCGCTCTGCGCCTTCAGCACCGCCTGCAGCTCGCCCTTCGTCTTGTCGGTGACCTGCACCGTCACCGGTCCGCTCGGGCTCGGCGGCGCGACGCTCTGCGGTGGCGTCGTGCACGACGCCAAGAGCGCTCCCAGCAGGATCCATCGCGCGAGACCGAGCCTCTTCATCAACGTCCCTTCGCGATCCGCTCGCGGAGCAGCTTCGCGGCCGTGTCGATCGCGGCGGCGTCCGTCGCCTCGACGTCAGGCGTGACGCCCACATTGTTGTAGCGCGTTCCCGTGATCGCGCCGACGTACTCCTCCGCGACGACGTAGAGCTGCGTCCCATCGGGAAGCTGGGTCGGCGAGGTCGCGCCGATGCACCCGACGCTGCGCTGGCCCACGACCGTCCCGCGCTTCGTCTCCTTCAGGAACAGGGCGAAGATCTCGGGCGCCGAGCCTCCCCGCCCGTTCTGGACGAGGGCGATGGGCAGCTGGTAGGGCTCGGGCAGACGGAACGCCGGGTTCGCCGAGCGCACGCCGGCCTTGCCGGTCTTCACGTGGACCTCCATCACGGCCTCGTCCTTCAGGAAGTAGCTCGCGATGATCTCCGGCCCGTTGCCGCCGACGTTGCCGCGCATGTCGAACAGCCACGCCCTCGCGCCGGCGGCGAGCGCGGTCTCGAGCACCGCCTTCACCTTCGCGCGGATGTCGTACGTCCCGGTGACCCGGAACTCGCGCCAGCGCACGTACGCGATCCCGCCATCGAGGATGCGCGCGGTCAGCCCGGCCTCGTCCGGCTGGGCGATGACGCGTCCCTCCGGCGGCGCGGGGTCCGCTATGCCGGACTCGGCCACGGGCCGCGAGTCGTTGCGCCGGCCGTCGACGTAATAGGTGTGGCAATCGGGCGTCTGTCGGATCATCGCGATGATCGCGGCGCGTGCGAGACGGTCGCCCGAAAGATCCGGCGTGCGCGCGGCGAGCTGCGAGACGGCGTCCGCGAACCGCTTGAAGTCCGCCAGCTCCGGCTCGGGGACGTCCTGGAAGTCGGGCGTCGCGACGTCGGGCCTCCCGCCGAGCGCACGGACCTCGGCGCGGACCGCCTCGAGGCCAGCCTCGAGGACCTTCTTGCTCGACACCTTGTGGACGTCGATGTCGACGAGCGCGCTGTAGACGATGTCGAGCTTCGTCCGCTGGATGTCGGGCGTGCGTGTCGGAGCGGGTGTGGCCGTCGTCGACGCCGGCGCGGTGCAGCTGGCGAGGACCGCGATGGCGAGGGTCGCGCCGAAAAGCCTCTTCATGCGGGGGCTCCGCCCCCGCTGCCCCCTCTAATCCGCAGGAGTGCCGGCGGCCTCATGCTCCGCGCGCCAGTCCGCCGGCGAAGCGCAGAACCCTTCGTAGTCGATGTACTCGGTGATCGTCGGGTCGTCGCCGCAGGCCGGGCACTTCGGGTCCCGCCGCAGCTTGACCTCGCGGAACGTGGCGTCGAGCGCGTCGAACAGCAGGTAGCGGCCGACGAGCGGCTCGCCGATGCCGAGCAGGAGCTTGATGACCTCGTTCGCCTGGATCGTCCCGATCACTCCCGGGAGCACGCCGAGGACTCCGGCTTCCGCGCACGACGGCGCGAGCTCCGGCGGCGGCGGCTCGTGGAAGAGGCACCGGTAGCACGGACCTTCGAACGGCTGGAAGACCGTGACCTGGCCCTCGAAGCGGTAGATGCTCCCGTGCACGACCGGCTTTCGCCACTTCACCGACGCGTCGTTCAGCAGATAGCGGGTGGGGAAGTTGTCGGCGCCGTCCACGACGACGTCGTACTCGCTGATGATCCGGTCGATGTTCTCGGATGAGAGCCGCTCGCGGTAGCCGATGACCTTCACGTCGGGGTTGAGCGCTTCGAGCGTGCGCTTCGCGCTGTCGACCTTCGGCTCGCCGATGCGCTCCGTCGAGTGGAGGATCTGGCGCTGCAGGTTCGTCGCGTCGACGACGTCGGAGTCGATGATCCCGAGCGTCCCGACGCCCGCGGCCGCCAGGTAGTACGCGGCCGGTGAACCGAGGCCACCCGCGCCGATGAGGAGCACCTTGCTGTTGAGGAGCTTCTGCTGTCCCGCGATGCCGACCTCGGGGATGAGGAGGTGGCGGCTGTAGCGCTCGAGCTGCTTCGCCCCGAGCGGCGCCTCGACCGGCGCTCGAGCTGCTTCGCCCCGAGCGGCGCCTCGACCGGCAGGCCGAGCTCGCGCCACGCGCTGAAGCCGCCCGCCATCGACGTGACGTTCGTGTAGCCGAGCTGCTGGAGCTGGTACGCCGCGACCGCCGATCGCACGCCCGCCGCGCAGTGCACGACGATCCGCTCGCTCTTGTCGGGCAACCGCCGGGCCGCGACCTGCGCGACCGTCCCGAGCGGGATGAGCTCCGCGCCGGGGATGTGGCCGGCATCCCATTCGTTCTGCTCGCGGACGTCCACGATGCGCGGGGCGCCGGCCGAGCGCCTGTCCTCGTCGACCTGCTCGGCTTGGACCTCTTTGATGAATGGACGGACCTGCGCGGCGATATGGGCGATGGAGGACATGAGCAAAGGATAAAATCGAACAGCCGGATCGGG
>JACPEQ010000089.1 GCA_016183435.1 Chloroflexota bacterium | reverse complement strand
GCCGAAGTACGAGGCCATGTGGAAGGAGCTCGCCGAGCGGCACAAGAGCACGCTCTCGCTCAGGCTCGGCTTCGACGCGGCGCTCGCGCAGCGCATCTACGCGGCCGCCGACATGTTCCTCATGCCGTCCCGGTTCGAGCCGTGCGGCCTGGGCCAGCTCATCTCATTCCGCTATGGGACGATCCCCGTCGTTCGCGCCGTCGGTGGTCTCGCCGACACGGTGCGGGACGCGGACGCCGACCGGCGGTCGGGGACCGGCTTCAGCTTCACCGAGTACGCGGCGGCGCCGCTCGCGGACGCGATCCGACGCGGGGTGCGTGCGTATCGCGACGAGGCGAGGTGGAACGCGTTGCGGGAGCGGGTGATGAGGCTCGACCACTCCTGGACCGCCTCCGCGAAGCGCTACCTGGAGATGTACGCGGCCGCGCGCGCGGCGCGGTGCGCCGCATGATCCCGGCGATGACCGCGGCGATCGCCGATCTCGAGGACCTTCTCGGCCGTCTGCCGGCGGAGACGTCCGCCGCCGCCCGCCGGCTCTATGGTGTGACGACGACCGTCGGCCGGCTCGATCCGCCCGCGGAGATGACCGGATGGATCGAGAAGCTCTTCGGCTCGGTCGCGTCCGTGCGCGAGCAGCGGATCGTGCGTGTCACCGACCTCATCACGCTCGAGGGCGCGCTCTTCAACGAGCTGCGCGCGCGCCGCCCGATGGAGGTCAAGGGCCAGGACGAGGTCCGCCGCACCATCGACTCCTCACGCGGCGATCCGTTCTGCCAGCCGGAGACCGGCACGCCGGCCGACCCGTTCGGCCGCGTCCGCGGCGAGCACGGCGTGACCGCGTCGAACATCGCGAAGTACGACGGGTATCACGGCGTCCTCGTGTTCAACGAGCACGATCCGCTCGCGCCGGTGAGCGAGGAGGCGATGCGCGACCACCTGGCGACCGCGCGCGGCTGGGCGACCAGGGCGCTCGAGGAGGATCCCGGCGCCCGGTACTACTTCCTGATGTGGAACTCGCTCTGGCGAGCGGGCGGCTCGATCGTCCACGGGCACATGCAGATGACGACGACGAGAGGCATGCACTACCCGAAGGTCGAGGCGCTGCGGCGCGCCGCCATCGCGTACGGCGAGCAGGGTGGCCATGACTACTTCGACGACCGCTGGGCGGTCCACCGCGATCTCGGCCTCGGCGTCGAGGTCGGGCGTGCTCGCGTGTTCGCCTCCCTGACGCCCGTCAAGGAGCGCGAGATCGTGGTGCTCGGCCGGCCCGGCGAGGACGAGTCCACGCTCGCGGGCGGGATCGCGCGCGCGGTGTCCGCTCTCCGCACGCTCGGGGTGATCGCGCATAACATGGCGGTGTACCTGCCGCCGCTCGCGCCGGACGGGGAGGACTGGCGTCGCTTCCCGCCGATGGCGCGGCTGGTGGATCGCGGCGACCCCGGAAATAGGACGAGCGACATCGGCGCGATGGAGCTCTACGCCGCGAGCGTCATCTCCTCGGACCCGTTCCGCGTCGCCGACGCCCTTCGGAGCACCTGACGGACACGGTGTCCCTATTGACGGTCGCTTGGCGGCATTCCTACTCTCCGAGCGATGACTGAGGTCACGTTCGTCTCCCGGAGGGACAACGCATTCAAGGAGTTCCCCCCGGCCTCGGCCCAGGTCGCGCTGATCGTCCCCTTCTTCGGCGATCTCACCGTGTGGGTCCGACGCCCGGACAAGAGCGGATGGGAGCTCCCGTCGAGCACCCGCCGGAGCGGAGAGACGATCATCGAGGTCGCGAAGCGCGAGCTCTGGGAGTCCGCGCGTCTCATCCCCGCTCGCCTCGATCTCCTCGGTGCGATCCGGCAGGAGGCGCCGCGTCCGGTCACGTCCTACGTGTACATGTGCGACGTCTACGATCTGCCGTGGAGCTATGAGCTGCCGCAGGGCGTCGCCGAGGTCGGTGTCTTCCGCACGGACCCGCGTCCCCTCCTGACGGAATGGATGCGACTGGTCCTGGAAGCGGCGCTCCGCGCGCGGAGGACCGGCCTCCGCTGAGCGTGACCGCGCTCCGCTGGAGCGCGCCGCGTCTCGCGGTCACCGCGATCGGCTCCTTCCTCGCGGCCGTCCTGGTCTCGACCGCGGTCGTGCTCGCGCTCGGCATGAGGAGCAAAGCGGCGCAGCTGCGCACGCCGGAAGAGATCCTGCTCCTCGCGCTCCTGAGCGACGGCGCGCTCCTTCTGGGGCTGTTCGCGCTCGGCCGCGTGCTCCTGCGCCTGCGGCTCGGCGATCTCGGCTTCCGCCGGCCGCCGCCGGGTGCGCTCCGGACCGCGGCGTGGATCGGCGGTGGGCTGTGGCTTCTCTCGATCCTCGTCAACGCGCTGCAGATCCAGGTCTTCGGAGCGGACCCGCAGCCGCTCATCGTCACGGTGGGAGCGCACACCGGCCCGGCCGCGCTCGTCATGGACCTGACCACGGGGGCCGTCGTCGCGCCGTTCGCCGAGGAGGTGCTCTTTCGTGGCCTGATCTTCGGCGGCCTCGCGCAGCGCATTCCGTTCGCGGCCGCCGCCGCGATCAGCGCTCTGCTGTTCGCCCTCTCGCACGGCCTCGGCGTCGTCGCGCCGATCTTCGTCCTGGGGCTCGGACTGGCGTACGTCTACGCGCGCAGCGGGTCGATCTGGGCGCCGATGACCACGCACGCGGTGGTGAACGCGATCTCGCTGCTGCTCCTCTTCGCCGCCCCGAAGGCCTGAGCCGGCCGGCCCAGGCCGTTCGGGCCGAAGAGACGGGCGCTGGTCCGTCCCTCACCGGACCTTTTGCGCTATCGGAGGGCTCGCTCGGCAGGGAGCCTTTCGATGTACATGGATGCAGAGCGCCGCGAGCAGGAGCTGATCGCGCGCTTCCGTCTGCGCATGGCGCGGGTGGCGAGCACGATCGCGCTCATCGTGATCGCCGCGCTCGGCTTGTACGTGGTGCTCCAACCGGTCCACCACGTACCCGTGCCGCGGGAGGCGTTCTGGGCTCTCCTCGCGATCGCGGCGATCGTCAGCATCGCGATCCACCGCCGGACACGATCCGGGGCGCCGCCGCTGCCGCTCTGGTCCTTCTACGTGTGGACCGCCGCGGTGCTCGCGTTCGATTCCGGCGTCCTGTACCTCGCGGGCGACCCGGCGAGCGACATCTACCTGTCGTACCTGCTGCCCGTGCTCTTCGCGGCGGCGACCCTGCCGACCTGGGGCGCGGCGCTCGCGCTCGCCGCGGCGGTCGGCGCGTACGTCGCCGTGGTGCTGTCGCTCGACGGCCAGGTCGCGCAGCCCGCGCTCGTGCTGCGCGCCGCCACCTTCGCGGTCGCCGGATCGCTCGGCGCGTACCTCGCGCGCGAGCAGCAGCGCGAGATCGCCGTGCGCGTGGAGAAGGAGCGCGACCTCAGCCGGCTGCTCGAACAGGCGATCTCCGCGCAGGAGGGGGAGCGCACGCGCATCGCGCGCGAGCTGCACGACGGACCGGTCCAGTCGCTCTCGACGCTGAGCATGCAGCTCGGGCTCATCGAGGAGACCGCCGCGGACACCGAGCGGTGCCGGGATCGGATCGGCGCCGCGCGCGTCGCGATCCGCCGCACCATCGGCGAGCTCCGCCGGATGGTGCAGGACCTCCGTCCGAGCGCGCTCGACGACCTCGGGCTCGTGAACGCGCTTCACGACCTCACCGCGGCGCGATGCGACGCCGCGGGGGTGCACCTCCAGTGGAGCGTGTCCGGCACCTGCCGGCGGCTCAGCCCGCCGGTCGAGACGGCCGTCTTCCGGATCGTCCAGGAAGGCGTGAACAACGTCGTTCGCCACGCGCACGCCCGGAACGCCAAAGTGGCGATCTCGTTCGAGGACGGGCACGTCTGCGCGTCCGTGGAGGACGACGGCGTCGGGTTCGACCCCCAAGCCCTTCGCCGCTCCCGCGACGGGCGGGGCCTCGGCCTGCTCGGGATGCACGAGCGGACGGCGCTCCTCGGAGGGAGGCTCGACATCGGGTCCGCGATGAACGCCGGGACGCGCTTGCGCACGCGTATCCCGGTCGGGGCCGCGCCCGATGGCTGATACCCGTATCAGGCTCCTGCTCGCGGACGATCACGCCATGTTCCGCGCGGGGCTCGTCGCGCTCCTCGCGACGCAGCGAGACCTCGAGGTCGCCGGCGAGGCCGCCTCGGGCGAGGAGGCGGCGAGCCTGGCGGCGGCGATCGACCCGGACGTCGTGCTCATGGACATCGCGATGCCCGGGATGGGCGGCATCGACGCCACGCGCCAGGTCTGCTCGGCGGGCCATCGCGCGCGCGTGCTCTGCCTCAGCGCGCACGACGATCCGGCGTACTTCTTCGCGGCCGTGGACGCCGGCGCCGCTGGCTACGTTCTCAAGGACGCCGCGCCGGCGGAGCTCTTCGACGCGATCCGCGCCGCGCACCGCGGCGAGGCGTACTTCTCGCCCGCGGTCGCGCGCATGCTTCTCAACGACCATCTCCGCCGGGTGCGCGAGTCCGACGGGGAGACCTTCGACGGGCTGAGCCCGCGGGAGCGGGAGGTCCTCACCCTGGTGGCCGAAGGGCACTCGAACAAGGACATCGCCGAGAAGCTGTTCATCAGCGTGAACACCGTCGCCATCCATCGCGCCCACGTGATGCAGAAGCTGGACATGCACGACCGCGCGGAGCTCGTGCGGTACGCGATCCGGAGCGGCCTCGTCAAGGTCTGACGAGCGACGGGCCACTAGCGTCCACGACCCCGCGGGATAGCGCATTCACGCGATACCCGAAGGGCGCACTCCCGTCCTAGCCTCAGGCCGGTCCGGGATGGACCGGAAGGTGCATCGATGGAGCATGCCGACACCGTTCTGGTCTTCTTCATGTACGGCCTCGCCTCGTTCGCGATGGGGCTCGTCGTGCTCGTGGCCCTTCGCGGCGCGCCGGGCTCGCCCCTCGCCGACAGCCTGCGCTCCCTCGCCGCGTTCGGCCTGCTCCACGGGGCGGCGCAGTGGATCCTCATGTCACAGCTCATCAAGACGGGCGGCGTGAGCGTCGAGGGGAGCGTCGCGATGCGCGGGCTGTACCTGCTGCTGTCGGCGCTCTCGGCTCTGGCGCTCCTGCGGTTCGGGGCGCAGCTGGCCGGCTCCGCGCGGCTGAGATGGATCCGCTGGGCGCCCTGGGGCCTGGCCGCGGCGTGGGTGCTGTCGGTCGTCCTGCCGCAGCTCGTCGCGCCCGCCGTGGCGGCCGAGGTCCGTTCGCTCCCGCAGCGCGAGACGTGCCTCGAGTGCCACTGGGACGCGTCGGCCGCGTACGTGACCGCGAGCCGGGGCTGGCTGAACGGCGTGGACATCACGTCGCGGTACCTGCTCGTGCTTCCGGGATCGCTGCTCGCGGCGATCGGCATGGTCCGCCAGGGCAGGAAGTTCGCCGCGCTCGGGCTGCCCGGGCTCGCGCGCGAGACCGGCGGCGCGGCGGCGGCGTTCGTCGTCAGCGCGCTCGTCGCGGGGCTCGTCGTCCCGCCCGGGCCGTACCCGCCGGCATCGGTCCTGAACTACGCGACGGTCACGGATCGGATCGGGTTCGCGCCGCAGATCCTCTGGGTGGTCGGAGCGGCGGCGCTGGCCGTCTTCGTCGTGCGGATGCTGGGGATCCTCACCATCGAGAGAGACCGCCAGCTGCAGGCCGCGGTGACCACGGAGCGGGAGCGCATCGGCCGCGAGATGCACGACGGCCTCGCGCAGGCGCTCGCATACGTCGGCCTGCGGTCTTCGCTCGCACACGAGCTGCTCGAGCGCCGCGACCTCCACGGCGCCGAGGACGCGATCGGCTCGATCGGGTCCGCGGTCCAGGACGCGTACCGCGACGTGCGCGCCTCGATCCTCGAGCTGCGGAGCGCCGACGTCGGGCCCGGCGGTCTCTGGCAGTGCGTGACGGAGTACTGCGAGAAGTTCTCGCTCGAGACCGGGATCGACGTGCGCCTCGAGCTCCAGGGCGGCGAGCACGGTCACTGGTCGCCGCTCGTGGAGCTCCAGCTCATCCGGATCGTGCAGGAAGCGCTCGCGAACGTGCGACGCCACAGCGGCGCGCGGCACGCACGCGTGCGCCTCGAGCGTCGCGGCGACGCGTGCGTCCTCTCCATCTCCGACGACGGTCGGGGCTTCTCGTTCGACGGCCAGACCCGTCGCCCGGGCGCGCGCTTCGGCCTTCAGACGATGCGCGAGCGGGCGGAGGGGCTGGGCGGCGAGCTGCGTATCGAGTCGACACCGGGCCGGGGCACGGTCGTGACCGCGACCGTCCCACATGCATTCGAAGCGGGGTGAGCACCATGGAGCCGATCAAGATCCTCATCGTCGACGATCAGGCGTTGTTCCGCGAAGGCCTGGCGTCGCTCATCGCGACGCAGCCGGACATGCGCGTGGTGGGCCAGGCGAACGACGGCGCGGAGGCGCTCGAGCAGGTCGAGGATCTCCGGCCGGATCTGATCCTCATGGACGTGCGCATGCCGCGCGTCGATGGGCTCGAGGCGACCCGCCGCATCAAGTCGCTCGTGCCCGACGCGAAGATCGTCATGCTCACGATCTCCGATCTCGCGCAGGAGCTCTTCGACGCCATGCGCCATGGTGCCGCCGGGTACCTGCTGAAGAACATGAAGGCTCGTCGCCTCTTCGACGAGATCCGCGGGGTGATGCGGAACGAGGTCGCGCTGTCGCCGTATCTCGCGGGCAGGATCCTCAAGGAGATGACACGCCAGCGTGAGTACGAGGCCGTCGCGAAGGGGATCGAGCTGGGTCTCACCGCGCGGGAGAAGGAGGTGCTCGGCTACGTCGTCGCCGGCCTCTCGAACAAGGAGATCGGCGCGAAGCTGTTCATCACCGAGAGCACGGTGAAGCGCCACCTGCACAGCATCCTCGAGAAGCTGCACATGGAGAATCGCGTGCAGGCCGCGGCATACGCGATGCGCACGGGACTAGTGGAGGGTCCTGCGTCCTGAGCCGAACGAGCGGCACGGGGCGAACGGCCCGCCGAGCGGGGTCCGGTCGCATCGATCCGTCCGGCGATGCCCTCCGCTGGCGCCGGGTCGGAGGGCCCGGGGGTCGGGGCCGAGGGTATGTCGGGACGCATGCGCATCGGGCTGGACCATCGGTGTCGTCAGTACCTATCCATTCGATCACGCTCGCATGCACCCTTAGGTCCACATCGAACGATCGCTAGATCGCAACGGAGGGACCCATGAGGCTTCGCACGGATCTGGTGCTCCTGGCGGGCGCGGTGCTGCTGCTCGTCGTCGGG
>JACPEQ010000033.1 GCA_016183435.1 Chloroflexota bacterium | reverse complement strand
TGATCCACTCGAGCGCATAGGCGGCGGTCTCGCCCAGGCGTCTCCTGGCATAGAAGACGTCGGGCTCGGCCAAGAGCCCGGGAAGATCGTCGACGTGGCGCGTCAAGGCAGCGCGGCCGCGTAGGCGTGCAGCCGCGGGTCGCGCACGATGGCCTTGAGGAGTTCGGCGACCTCGTCGTAGCCGCGCCTCCGGCGGGCATAGTCGAGGGCCCGCGAGATCGAGAAGTCGTAATTGGCCAGCACATTCTCGCCTAGGGCGAGGATGTCCTCGTCGTAGAGCGGCAGCCCCAGACGGTCGCGCCCGATCGCAAGGTCAACGAGCACGCGTTCGGGCAGCGCCACGCGTACCCCGAGGGAGAGCTTGGACGCGCGACGGTCCCCGATGGGCGATACGGCGACGATGACCTGCCCCGGCAGGTCGAGCAGGCGCTCCATGTCCGCACGGGTCGAGACGACCTGTGCGTTGGATCCGGCGGCCGACAGGGCGCGGACGAGGTCGCGCGCGAAGGCGCGCGCGGTCGCGACGACGACGATCTCGCGCGCCGGAGCGTTGTGCATGAGGTCCGCGACCTGGCCCGTTGAGAACAGCACCGGCTCAAGAGCGGGCATCTCCTGGGCGATGGCCCGCGCGAGACGCTTCATCGCTGAGGTGGGCGAGAGCACGCGGCGCGTGTGCGGTCCCGGCGCATAGACGCCCTTCGAGACGCGGCGCGCCTCGCCACGCTGGACCAGCTCCGAGAGCAGGTTGAATGCGCGGCGCGGCGACATGCCGCTGCGTGCCGCGAGCTCGCGCGCATGGGTCGTTCCCTTCAGGGTGGCCAATGCGTGAAGTTTGGCATATCGCCCGTAGATGTGTCAACTGTCACGAAGGCCTCCACCCGCCGACAAACGCGGGTGCGTCCATGCAACGTCGTTGTCGTACTCGCGCAACTTGCGCCCTGGCCGGTCGTGAGGGAACGGGAGCACGGAGCACGGGCCAGCGCCGCGACCGCCTGGGTCACTTGGCGACATGTGGAGTGAGATGTGGGTCTCGGTCGCACCTGCAGTCTCCTGGAAAGCTGTCCGCCGGTGCCTCAGTCGAGCGTCGGCGTCGTGCTGTCGGTGGAGGAAGGTGCGTGCTGATGGGGGTCTAGCGAGTGTGCTAGAGGAGGAGTAATGCTCGATGAGTGGCAGCAGGTGCCCGATGTCTTGGGCGCGGTGCGGCGCGCCGTCGAGGAGGACGGGCGGCCCGGCCGCTTCCTGCTGACCGGCAGCGTCCGGACGGACCTGCTCAACGAGGTCTGGCCCGGGACGGGTCGCTTGGTGCGGATGCGGATGTTCGGGCTCACCATGCGCGAGCAGGTCGGCAGGCCTACAGGTGAGACGTTCATCGATCGGCTGGCCAAAGCGGACCTGAGCTTGTTCAGGCTGCCAAGGCCGGTGCCCGATCTCCCGACGTACGTCGACACGGCTCTCCGCGGCGCGTTCCCTGAGCCGTTCATCCGGAACTTCTCGGACCAGGCTCGGCGAGCCTGGCTGAGCAGCTACCTGGACCAGCTACTCACGCACGACATTGCGGGTCTCGTGCGTGGGCGGACCCGCGTGCGCCGCTTCTTCGATGTCATGGCCCTCAATAGCGGTGGAGTCCCGACACACGAGACGCTGCAGCAGGGGGCGGGCGTCGACTACAAGACCGCGGAGCACTACCACGCGCTGCTCAGCGATCGTTTCATCCTCGAAACGCTGCCGGCGTACCACAACAGCCTCCTGCAGCGACTGGTCAGGCTGCCGAAGCGCTACGTGGTCGATCCCGGTCTCATCGGTGCGGCGCTGGGAGTGGACGTTGCCTACGTCTTGGCGAACGGCGATCTCCTCGGCCGCATGCTCGATACGTTCGTGATGGCGCAGATCCGACCCGAACTCGAGGCCGGCGTGCTCCAACCGCGTCTCTATCACCTCCGCGACACGAACGGACGGCGCGAGGTCGACATCGTGGGTGAGATGGCTGCGGGCATCGTCGGTATCGAGGTCAAGGCGACTGCCGCGCCCGGCACCGATGATGCCCGTCACCTCATCTACCTTCGCGATGAGCTGAAGGCGAAGTTCCTCGGTGGCGCGGTCCTGCACACCGGCCCTGGCCTCTTCGCGCTGAGCGACCGGATCTTCGCGCTGCCCATCTGCGCGCTCTGGGGCTGAGCGGGAGTCGCGACTCGGCGTTGTCGTCCCGCGGATGTGGTGTCCGCGACGTTTGGGCTGAATCTTGGGTAGCCATTTGGGTAGCCATTTCTGACGACGAGCTCGATCACTTGGCGCCCGTACCGCGGCCGGGGAGAAGGCGCCGCGCGGCGGGGAGCGCGATCGTGGCCAGCGCCACCTTGTATACGTCGCCGATCAGGAACGGCAGCAGCCCTGCCTCTAGGACGCCGTTCGGCAGCGGGAAACGGGAGAGCGCGGCGAGCCCGAAGATGTAGATGACGACCTCGCCGGCGAGCATCGCGAGCGCGCAGGTCCAGATGCGGCGGTCCCAGCCTCGCTGCGCGAGGAAGCCCACGACGTACGCCGCGAGGACGAAGCCGGCGAGGTAGCCGCCGGTGGGGCCCGCGATCCGCGCCGGGCCGGATGTCCCCCCGGCGAAGACCGGCAGCCCGACGAGCCCCTCGGCCACGTACAGCGCGACGCTCGCGGGCCCGAAGCGCGGCCCGAGCGCGGCGGCGACCAGGAGCACCGCGAAGGTCTGTCCGGTGACCGGCACCGGACTGAACGGCAGCGGGATCGCGATCTGGGCGGCCAGCGCGATGAGCGCGGAGCCGAGCACGACGAGGACGGCACGGACCCACAGGCCCGAGGGCGCCAGCTCGAGAGCGAGCGGACGCGCCTGGGAGGTGATCACACGCGCACCCTAGCTTCGCTTCGGCTCGGCGTACACGTAGGCGTTGACGCCCAGGTAGAGGTCCTTGCCGTCGATCTGGACGGCGGTCTTCTGGTTACCGCGGGTCGAGGCGACGACGAGCGTCTTCCCGCTCGCGCTCGGCGTCGGTGTCCCGATCGGGATGCGGATCACGAGCGTGTCGCCCTCGCGGGTCACGCTCAGGTCATCGGCCATGGGGCAGTCTCCCTCCTTGCTCGGTCCATCATCGCGACGGCCTGACAACTGCCGCGACATCGAGGACCCGTATGACGACCGGCTCCGTCCGCCCGCGAAGCGTGACCGTACGCCGCAGAGGGCCTGGGTAGTCACTAGAAACGCTGCGATAGACGTCTTCGCTTATCACGACCTCCCCTGCCCCTGCTGTCCCTTGGAGGCGGGCCGCGATGTTCACGGTGTCCCCGAGCGCCGTGAAGTCGGAGACGCCCTCGGTGCCCGCGTTGCCGACGAAGGCCACGCCCGCATGCACGCCGACGCCGAGGCCGAGCCAGGGTCCCGCGGCGCTCCCGTAGCCGAGCGCGCGGAGCAGCGCCAGGCCCGCGCGAGCCGCGAGCTGGCGGTACTGGGGACCGCTCAGGCCCGGGAGGAAGAGGGCTACGACCTCGTCGCCGACCAGCTTGTCCACGACCGCTCGGTGGGCCAGCAGCGCGTCCGTCGCCACCCGGTAGAAGCGATTCATGAGCGCGGCGAAAGTGGCCGAGGATGACCCCTCGGCCAGGGCCGTCGATCCGCGTACGTCGGCGAACAGCACCGCGACGTCGACCTCGGCTCCGCCGAGGGGGAGCCGCTCGAAACAGAAGCTGCACAGGGAGGGGTTCTTGCGCGAGGCACCGAAGCCGATGAGGGTCAGCGGCGCGCCGAATGGTCCGGCGAGGGGGCGGTTGCAGAGCTTGCAGCGGGGGAACCCGGGGAGGCGACCGAGGACGCCCCGAAGGATCGTGTGCGTGATCCGCAGCGGTGGGCGGCCTCGTACGAGCCATGCCTCCCAGCTCGTTTCATGCGGCGCGGGTGGCCTATCGGCGTTCACTCGGTCCATCATCGCGCCGCGGCCGGACGGTCGCTGCGCCGCACGGCCTCGCGCACGTCCTCGCGGTAGACCTTGACGTAGCGGTCGATGGTGAAGCGAGCTGATCAACCCGATCATCTGTTCGCGCTTGCGGGCCAGGCTCGAGGGCCTGGCTCACCCATAATGCCGAGGAAGTGGGCGATCTGACGCTCTTCCTGCCCGAGCTCCACGCGAGCCGGGGCGGTCGAGCGCCTGCGAACTGAGACGGGCTCGGCCCGCACCGCGACGAAGGAGAACGCGTGTCCGACTCGCTCCGCCAGCATGAGGCGCTGTGGCGGGACGTGCTCACCCGCCCGCACCCGAGCCGCTTCGCCTGGCTCCCGAGCGCACCGCGCTGCCGCATCTGCCGAACGCCGCTCGCTGGCCCCGGCGGGCGCATCGCCCGTCTCGCCGGCTACCGGCCCTCGCGCCTGAACCCGACGCTCTGCAACACCTGCGACGAGCAGATGCCATCCGGCGGCGCGGAGCTCGAGATCGCGGTCCTCTTCGCCGACGTGCGTGGCTCGACGCGCCTGGCGGAGCGCCTGGGGCCGCGATCCTTCGCGGCGCTCATCGACCGTTTCTACCGCGCCGCCTCGCGCGAGCTGGTCAGCGCCGACGCGGTCATCGACAAGATGATCGGCGACGAGGTCATGGCGCTGTTCCTGCCCGTCGACGGCGACATTCGCACGCGGCCCACGCAGGCGGCCGAGAGGCTGCTCCGCGCGGCGGGGTACGGTTCGGCCGAGGCGCCGTGGCTCCCGCTCGGGATCGGCGTGCACGCGGGTCCCGCCTTCGTCGGTAAGGTCGGCGGTGCCGCGGTGAATGAGTTCACGGCGTTCGGCGACACCGTGAACGCCACCGCCCGCCTCCAGGCCGCTGCCGCGCCGGGCGAGGCGCTCCTCAGCGACACGGTGTACCAGGCCGTCGCCGGGAGGTTCCCGAACCTCGCGCAGCGCGAGGTGCCGATCCGGGGTAGCGACGAGGTCCTCGCGGTTCGGGTGCTGCGGCTCGGGTGAGACGGGAGCATGCCGTTCGCGACGGCCTTCTCGAGGTCGCTCGCGGGGATGGGGGCCAGGGCCTGGCGGACCGTGATCATGCCGCGCTCGAGGTCGACGTCTCCCGCTCGCCGCTTCCTCGGAGTACAGTTCGCGATCAGCCTGAGTAGCTAAGTTCTAAAGTTAGCGAAGAGGTCGGGGAGCGGACGCTAGAGAGCTGCTCCGCTGTGCGCGGGCCGCCGGCACGCGTCGGGTCGTCGTCGTCAGCTCGACCACTTGGACGAGGTCCTCCGCGATCGCGCAGCTGCAGTGCTCATCGAGCAGGAGTTCGTTTCTCCGGCCCGCGTGCCATCTGCGCTCACCTCGGGTTCACCGCGCCGACAGGTGCCGACACGTCTATCGCCCGCACGAGCAGCCAGAAGCCTCCGACCACCTCCGCGACAAGGATCGGGGCCGATGCGTATGGAGCGAGCCACGACGTGTCAGGTGCGAGCAGCCGTGCGATCCACAGCGCCACGTAGCACACGGAGCCGAAGAGGTACATGAAGCCCGCAAGTCGCGCGTACGCCCGCTGCGTGTCCACGTCAATGCGATCCGTCATCGTCCCCTTCCGTCGTGATGACGACCTTGGCACGAGCCTGGCCGGTGCCAACGTAGCGCACCGAAGAGAAGAGGCCGGCCTTCGCGCCGGCGATCAGATGCGCGAAAGCGCCTCGCCCGCAGCGGCAGAGATGAGCACAGCGGCCCATGGCGGGATCCGCAGACCGGCCAGCAGCCCGAAGACGACGAGCGCGACGGCGGCGTGGAGGAGCGAGGTCACGGCCGTCATCCAGATCGGCTGATAGAGCGCGGCCAGAAGGACTCCCACGACGGCGGCGTTGATGCCGAGCAGGGCACGCCTGAACGTCTCGCTCGCCCGGAGCCGGTGCCAGAACGGCAGCGCTCCCCAGATCAACAGGAACGAAGGGAGAAAGATCGCGAGCAGCGCGACGACGGCCCCGAGCGCGCGGAGCGGCGGCGCCGCGATGAGCGCCCCGAGATACGCGGCGAACGTGAAGAGCGGTCCCGGCACGGCCTGCGCAGCGCCGTAGCCGGCGAGGAAGGCGTCGTCGCTCACCCATCCTTGTGGCACGACGGACTCGTGGAGCAGCGGCAGGACGACGTGGCCTCCACCGAACACGAGCGCGCCGGCTCGGTAGAAGCTCTCGAAGACGGCGATGCCGCTGCCGGGCGCGAAGGCGCGGAGGAGCGGGAGGCCGACCAGGAGGACGAAGAAGAGCCCGAGCGCCGCCAGGCCGATCCGCCGGCCGATGGGTGCAGGTGTTCCCGTCCCGCCGATCGATGTCTGAGCGCGAAGGAAGCGCCACCCGAGGAACCCGCCGCCGGCGATCACCCCGACCTGAGTGACCGGCGAGGGCGCCGCGAGCGCGACGAGCGCTGCGGCGACGGCGATGGCGCTTCGCGGCGCGTCCCACGCGAGGCCGCGCCACATCGTGAGCACCGCGTGACCCACGACGGCGACGGCGGCGAGCTTCAGCCCGTGGACCCAGCCGACCGCGGCGAGGTCGAAGGCCGTCGAGAGCTCGGCGAAGATGACCAACGCGACGGCCGACGGGAGCGTGAAGGCGAGCCAGGCCACGATGCCGCCGAGGGCGCCGGCGCGCATCGTGCCGATGGCGATGCCCAGCTGGCTGCTGGCCGGTCCGGGCAAGAACTGGCACAGCGCCACGAGGTCCGCGTACGTCGCCTGGTCCAGCCAACGCCGTCGGATGACGTACTCGTGATGGAAGTAGCCGAGGTGAGCGATCGGACCGCCGAAGGAGGTGAGGCCGAGACGAAGCGCGGCCGACCCGACCTCCCAGAGGGCGGACGGTCTCCGGCGACCAGTCAGGGTCGCCGGATGGTCGGTCACGCCGTGGAGGCTAGGCGAGAAGGTGAACGGCGGCTCGATCCACTAGAACGCCACGACACGGTCCGCCCAGAGCGTCCAGTCCGTCAGCTCCTCCATCGAGGAGCGATGCGCTCCATCGACGCGCGTCTCGTCGGTGAGCGCGCGCGCATCGGAGCAGGTGCCGCAGCAGCCGACCATTCCGCCGCGTTGCGTCAGTGCGCGGACCATCCGCTCGGCGTTGTAGTAGCCGTCGGGGGTCTTCTGCCCGCGCATTGCGCAGCCGACCGCGTCGCCCATGAGGAACACGCGGACCTCCTGGCCCTCGCGCTTCATCAGCGACGTGGCGAGGCGGAGGCCGTTGTAGGAGCGCTCGGAGCCGTAGGGTGCGTCGTTGAGGATGAGCAGGGTCTTCACGTCGATACCTCATGATCCGGATGCGATGGGGCGGAGTATATTCCATCAATCGCTGGAACAGCGGAGGAGGTCGGAAACATGGACGGGCGGACGGTCGTGGTGCTCGGTGGTGGGATCGGTGGCCTGACGGCGGCGAACGAGCTCCGCCGCCTGCTCGGCCCGCAGCACCGTGTCGTGCTCATCGAGCGGCAGCGCGAGCACCGCTTCGCCCCGTCCTTCCTCTGGCTCATGACCGGCGATCGGCGCCGGGAGCAGGTGACACGCGAGCTCTCGACGCTCGTGCACACGGGCGTGCAGCTCGTCCACGCGGAGGTCCAGAGCATCGACCCCGAGCACCAGGCCGTCGTCGCCGGAGACAAGGAGCACCGTTACGACGCGCTCGTGGTGGCGCTCGGGGCGGAGCTCGATCCGCAGTCGTTCCCCGGCTACACCGACGCGGTGCACGGCTTCTTCGACCTCGACAGCGCGGAGCGCCTCGCCGGTGCGCTGCGCACGTTCGGCGGCGGGCGCGTCGTGGTGGCGGTGACCTCGCTCCCCTACACATGCCCCGCAGCGCCGTACGAGGCCGCGCTGCTGATCGAGGACCACC
>JACPEQ010000090.1 GCA_016183435.1 Chloroflexota bacterium | reverse complement strand
GCGTTCACGTATCACCGGCGCGCCGGCGAACACGAGGCAGGCCGCTTCGCGCATGCCGAGGCGCTCGCGCACTTCGAGCGGGCCCTCCACCTCGCACCGGTCGACGACCGGACCGTGGCCGAGCTCTCCATGCGCGCGGCGGCTATGGCAATGGTGCTCGGACGCTCCGGTCGCGTGCTCGAGCGCGCCGCCACGGCGTCCCGCCTGTTCGAGCGGCTCGGCGACCAGCGCGCTCTCGGGGTCGCGCTGCTCGCGATGAATACGGCGGCCGGCCCGATGCTCCGGCCGAGGGTGGAGCGACAGCAGCTGCTCGAGCGCGCCTTCCGGGCTCTTGAGCCGCTCGGCGAGACGCCGGAGCTCGCGCGGGCATACACCGCGTCCGGCGTGCACGCCGCGCTCGAAGCGGCGATCCGCCCGGCGACGTCGGCGGACGAGCTCCCGCGAGCGCTCGAGCATGCCGAACGCGCCGTCGCCATTGCCGAGCGGTGCGCGGGAGACCGCGCGAGCGCCTACTGGGGCCTCGCGCTCGTCCACATGGTCCGCGAGGATCCGGAGGGTGCGATCGCCTCGCTTCGGAGCGGGGCCGCCGCATGCGACGACGAGGACATCAGCGCTCCGGGGCAGATCAACAACATCTCGATCCTCGCCGATCTCGTCGAGCGGACCGCCGGGCCGACGGATGAGGTGCGTTCGCTGCGCCAGCGAGCGGATCGGCTCCGGCAGCGGTACGGTGTGATGCAGACGCTCATGGCGCGCCTGCACGCCCTGCTCCTGAGCGGAGAGTGGGACGAGTACGTCCGCATCCATGACGACCACGCGGACGACGAGGGGGAGTCCGCCTACGTCCTCACGCACCACGCCCTGCACCGGGCCTTCATCGAGGTGGCGAGGAATGGACCGTCCGGGCTTCCCGCCGCTCGCTCCGCGTACGAGGCGGTCCTCCGCTCCGAGGACGTTTCGGAGACGGACGCCGCCGCGGTGCCCGAGGTCGCTCTCCTCGTGGGCGACCATGCGTGGGCGCTGGAGGCGACGGAACGGGCGGCGGCTCTCGTCGCCCGCCCCCATCCGTTCGGCCCGTTCATCACGCTCGCGGGCATCTACGCGGTCCTCGCCGGCAGGGAGGCGCACGACGATGCGGCGGTGACCAGATGGCTCGAACGGTTCCCGGCGGTGGTACCGCCCGCGACCGCGAGCTTCAACGTCAGAGTGGTCGAAGAGACCGTCCGGTACGGACTGCTGGAACGGTCGTGGAGCGAAGGGCATCACGACCCAGCGATCGACGCCCTGGCGGATCTCATCCACGAACGCAGGGCGCTCGGTCAGGACCACGGCCGTGCCACCCTCCCGGGCCTCGGCATCTGGCCGCTCCTGACCTACTTCCTCGTCCTGCGCGAGATCGACATGCGGATGGAGCGTCGTGGACCGGACGATCCCGCTGCTGCCGAGGCTCGGCTTGAGTGGGTCGTCGACTTCTACCGGACAGGCCGCGCCACGTGGTACCTCGAACGCCTTCGCGAGCGCGCGGCGGCATGGGGGATCCGGTTCCCGGAGGTCGGCGCCCAGCTGCCCTCCGCGATCGCTGACCGGCCGCGAGCGCGAGGTCGCGGTGCTCGTCGCGAAGGGCATGACGAACAGGGAGATCGCCGAGCGCCTCACGCTCTCGGTGCGAACGGCGGAGAGCCATGTCGCGGGCATCCGCACGAAGCTGGGGTTCCGGACGAGAGCGCAGATCGCGGCCTGGGTGACCGAGCATGAGATGGCGCGCGTCGGGTAGGTCTTTCCGTCGGACGAGGACCATCCTCGCCGTACTGATGCTGGTCACGACCGCGTGCGTGAGCACGGCCCCGCCGCCGGGTGCCTCCGCGACGGCTGCCGCCGACCGACCCGTGAGGGGTGGCCGGATCGTCGAGGGCACCATCTCGGACATCCGCACGGTCAACCCGATCCTCGCGATCGACACACCATCGGGACGCATCACCAGCCTGATCTACGACCAGCTCGTCGAGGCCGACCCGTACAACGGCGAGCCGACGCCGAAGATGGCGACGTTCACGCAGTCGCCCGACGGCAAGACGTACGCGTTCGAGATCGACCGGAAGGCCGTCTGGAGCGACGGCCGCCCGGTCATCGCGGACGATTGGTACGTCGCGAAGAAGCTCGTCGCGATGAGCAAGCTGACGGTGCGGAAGAGCCTGTTCCAGGACATCGAGGGCTGGAAGGACTTCGT
>JACPEQ010000084.1 GCA_016183435.1 Chloroflexota bacterium | reverse complement strand
GGCGAGGATGACCAGATACCCGCCGGCGCGCGCCTGCTCGAGGTGGACCTGCTCGATGTCGGGGTTCTCCGCGCGGCAGCGCACGCACCAGCTCGAGAAGAACGTCAGCCAGACGGGCCTCCCTCGCAGGTCGGCCAGGCCGACGCGCGCACCGTCGATCGTCGTGCCCACGAGGTCGGGCGCGACCGTGCCGACGAACGAACCGGCGCGCGCACGGCCGGGCTCCGAGAGGACGCCGATGAGCAGCGCGGCGACGAGGATCGTCCCGAAGATCCCGAGGGCCTGGCGGAGGTCACGTGACACCCGCATACGAGTGCAGCCCTCCGAAGAAGAGGTTGCCGAAGTACGTGAAGAGCACCGCCGCGAATCCGAGCACGAGGAGCAGCGCGCTGCGGTCGCCCTTCCAGCCGCGCAGCGTGCGCGCGTGGAGGTACGCGCCGTAGATGAGCCAGGTCACCAGCGACGCGGTCTCTTTGGGATCCCAGCCCCAGTAGCGGCCCCACGCGACGTCCGCCCAGAGCGCGCCGAGGATGATGACGAGCGCCATGAACGGGAAGCCGATCGTCACGGAGCGGTAGCCGATCTCGTCGAGGAGCGCCACGGAGGGCAGCCGCTCCTCCCCGATGCGCGCCCGGACGAGGTACAGCAGCGCCGCACCGAACGCGACGGCGAACGTGCCGTACGCGACGATCGACACGGCGACGTGGACGGTGAGCAGGAGGTTGTTCTGGAGGGCGGGGACGAGCGGTGCCTGGTCCGCCGGGATGGTGCTCGCGTAGGCGAGCATGCCGAAGGCCGCGGGAACGACGACCGCGCCGAGGACCCGGACGCGATAGCGGAGCTCGATGGCCATGTACGCGGCGAGGATCCCCCAGCTGAACGCGGCAGAGAACTCGTGCATGTTCGAGAAGGGGCCATGCCCCGTGTACAGCGAGCGGAGGATCATCCAGAGCGTGAGGAAGGCGAGCCCGTTCGCTGCCAGGAGCGTGCCGTACCGTGCCGCGCCACTGGCGGGCGCGCCCGTGGGCAGGGCCACGGTGAGGCTGGGCCCGCCGGCCGTCGCGACACGAGCGGCACGCGTGCCGCTTCGCGCCAGGAGCTGCCAGACGTAGAAGACGCTCGCGAGCCCGAGGGCGATGAGCGCGGCGACGAGCGAGTACTGACTCATCTTGTCCACCCTGACGTACCTACCTTTCAACCGCGCTCGCGGGGGACCCGCTCGCGCGGCCCAGGTGCTCGACCTCGGCGCCACCGCGTCGGTCTTCACGGCCAGCTGCGCGGGCGCCTCGGTCTGCGCTCCTGGGGGACGTTCGCTCGAGACGTGGAAGGCCGGAAAGGATCGCCGCGATCTCTTCCGTCTGTCCGACGTCGCGGCGCCCGACGGTCAGGATCGCGACGCGCGATCCCGTCGCGCTCGGCCGCACCAGTGCCCACAGCCGCCGGGTCGGGAAGCAGAGCACCGCGGTGACGCCGATGACGAGCAGGCTGCTGCCGAGCCAGATGAGCGGCACGGTCGGGTCGCGCGCGACGCGCAGACCGGTGAACTGCTTCTCGCGTACGAAGGTGAACGTCAGACCCGCCGCCCACAGGTCCTCACCCTGCGCGACGGTCTCCATCCGGACGGGCGTCTCCGAGCGGCCGCGGTAGATCTCGAGCCGCATCTCCCCGGGGCTGATGAGCGCGTCCCCCTTGCCCCCCGCCGACGGCGCGATGACGTATGCGGTGACGTCCTGCTCGGGCAGCCGCACGGATCCGACCGGGCGCTCTCCCTCGGCGCGCCATGCGAGCGCGACGCCGTCCTCGAAGACGACGCGGCCCGCGGCGTCGGTCACCCGCAGATACGCGGCGGGTCCGAAGAACGACTGGTAGAAGCGGATGCCGTTGTGGTCGAGAGGGTCGTTCACGCGGATGGTCTTGCGTGAGACCTCCTGTCCGTTCGACAGGATGACGAGGTCGCTGCGGAAGTCCTTGGGCTGGCCGGTCGGGTAGTACTCGGCGGCGAAGCTCGTGACCTGCACGGACAGACCGTCGAGGGCGAGCTCGCGCGTCGACCCCTCGGGCACGACGAAGCCGTCGTCGGACCATCCGACACGAGAGCCCAGCGCGGCGGTGGCCAGGAGGAGCACGAGGCTCACGTGGCCGATGAGGCTCCCGAACCGGGCATACCGGTGACGGTCCGCGTAGACATGGATGCGCCCCTCGCGCTCCTCGGCGATCACGCGGTGACCGCGGCCCGCGAGGACGCGGCGCAGGGCGTCCGCCGCGGTCCGCTGATCCAGCGCGAGGTCGGCCGCATCGGTGCCGGGCCGGTCGAAGAGCGCCGGCGCGACCCGCACGTGGGGGTGGAAGACCTCGCGCGTGATGACGTGCCAGCGATGGATCGAACACGCGCCCACGCTGAGGAGGAGGGCGACGACGAGGAGCTGGTACCACCACGCGCGGAACACCGTGAAGAGCCCGGCCATGGCGAGCAGGTCCGTCCACATGCCGAACCGCGGACGCACCTTCTCGAGCCACTGGACGTGATCCGTCGAGCCCAGCGGGATGTTGGCCGGGAGCTGGATGACCATCGTCCCGGCGAACGTCACGGCGGTCAGCAGCAGGATGAGCACGAGCGCCGTGCGGACCGAGAGCAGCAGCTGCCACAGGCGCGTCACGCCAGCGCGCCCTCTTCCTCGAGCTGCTCCTCGGTGAGCTCGCCGTCCTCGTGTTCCTCACGGCGCCTCTCGCGCTGCTCCTCGCGCGTCGGCTGCGGCGCTCCGCGCCGGCGGATCCGCGGCCTGATCAGGACGAGCGCGGTCACCCCGGCGAGCACGACCAGCCCGACCGGCGCGGCCGCGTCGGTGAGCGAGAGGGCGGACGCCGCGCTTCCGCCCGGCTTCCCGCGTATCTCGACGGAGAAGATGGTCCCGGCCGGGACGTCGCGGCCGATCAGCCGCAGGAAGCGAGCCTCGCCCATCGTGACCGAGGCCGGTCCGCTGAGCTCCCGGCTCTGCACCGTGAAGCCGGCGTCCTCGATCAGGACGTCGACCGCGTCGGCGCGCAGCGAGAGGAGCTTGCGGAAGAGGTAGACGCCGCCGTAGTCCAGCCGGTAGCCGAGCACGAGCTGCGTGGGCCCCGGGGCCAGCGGGCCGCTGTACTCGATCCCACCGGGGACGGCCGCGGCGCGGCCGAGGAACCCCGCGCCGAGGTCGAGGTCGTAGGCGTCGGCGGGGAGCGGGAAGCGGATCGTCGCGTCGACGGGCGAGGTGCCGTCGTTCTGCACGATCGCGATCTCCACGACGCGGAGCGCGGCGCTCTGGGGATCGGGTGCGACGATCACGTGGAGCTGGCGGAGCCGGAGAGCCTCGTCGGCGGCGGCGATCGGTACGGCCGCGGCCATCGCGAGCGGGATCGCCAGGGCCGCGGTGACCAGCCTTCGCGCGATCATCTGCGGATCCTCCTATCGGCTCCGGGAGGTGCACCCGCAAGGTAGGAAGGCGTACACCCGTCGGGTATCGCGCGGATCGACGATCCTTCGCGCGTGGACGCGCTACAGCCGGCTAGTGCGTTACCTGCCGAGCTGGATCTCGCCATGTGAGCGCAGGCGGATCAGGAACACGACGAGGGCGGGGATGACGAGGGCCGCCGGCCCGATCGGGCTGGCCGCGTCCGGCGCGACGTCGCGCAGGACGAGCGTCGGGAGGAAGGACGTGGCCCCGATGGCGCCGCTGAAGAGGGCGGGCGCCCACACGCTCCTCGTGCGCAGGTAGAGCCAGCCGAGGATCTCGCCGACGAGCAGACACCAGAACAGGAACGAGGCGCCCTCGAGCGGCCAGCGGTCGCTCCTCGGGTCGAGGACGAGCGGCAGCTGCCACAGCCACCAGAAGAGGCTCGTGGCCGTGATCGCCCGCCACGACCCCAGCGGCAGCAGCCGCGGGAGCAAGAACGCGCGCCACCCGAGCTCGGACCCGAGCATCACGAACGCGTTCGCGAGCGGAGCGAGGGTGACCGCGGCGACGACCTGCTGCACGACCTCGCCCACCGGGACGTCGCCCGACGCGAGATGCAGTCCGCCGACGTCGTCGTCGAGCCGCCCGCCGCCGAGGGCGACGGTCACGGCGATCAGGCCCGCGGCGAACAGGACCGGCACCCAGATCGCGAAGAGATAGGCGTCCGGCCAGCCGAGCCGGTCCATGCCCAGGCGTCGCAGCGCTCCACGGCCGTGCATCTGGGTCAGCACGAGCGCGGCGACCCCGGGGACCCACGCGGCGAGGAGCGTCAGCGGGCCCGGACCCGCGACGAGCATGAGCGGCCAGCTGCCGCCGAGCGCGATCGCGAGGAACGTGAGGACCTCGAGCTGATCCGACGCGACGTGCACGAGCGGGAGCGCGGGACGATGCACGCTCATGCCGCACCGATGGCCGCGGCGAGATCGCGCGAGCCCCCCACGGCGACGCGCCGCTTGCGGTAGACGTCGATGTGATCCCCGCCTCCGTGGAGGCACACCAGGCTGACGGTGGGGATCGGCTCGAGCAGCGCGGTCGGCGAGCGGGAGCGGAACGCTTCGTCGTCGGCATCGACGATGACGACGTTCGGTGCGAGCGCCCGGAGGCGCTCCTCGGCACCCTCGTCGTCGAGCTGGATGGCGACCGCATGGAGATCGCTCGCGGCGAGGAGCGATCGCACGCCCTCCGCGAGGAGCGATCCCTGATAGACCAGGGCCACGCGCATGCGCTCCGCGGCCATGCCGCGAGGCTAGTCACGCACCTCGCGGGATCGGATCCACCTCTGGGGTCATCTTGGACGCACGGTGCTCCGGTGGATGTACATCGAGCCGCACAGCGCAGGGCCCGGACCGCGTCGTGCGCGGTCCGGGCCCGTGGGACCTTCGCGAAAGGAGGGACCTACCGTGCGGGCACGCGCGCCGGCTCGCGACGCTGCACCTCGACAGACGGAACGCGAGCACGCAGGAAGGCGAAGGCGGCGATCAGGAGGAAGAACGCCGCTCCGGCGTACGAGACCGTGGCCGCGGTCTCAGCCACGTTCCCGAGCACGCTGAACCCGTACACGGTGAGGAGCGCGCTGCGGAGCATCTCGCCCTTGAAGAACGTCTCGCGCAGCGCCGTGGCGGCGTCCAGCTTCTTCTGGGCCGCGGCGGCCCCCGCGTCGTCCTTCTTCTCCTTGGCGGCCGCGATCTCGGCGCGCAGGGCGGCCTGCGGTGTGCTGATCGAGCCGTACGTCTCGCCGGCGAAGCCGGCGTTCGTCGCCGACGCCGCCATGTGCTCGGCGATGAAGTAGTTGGCGTAGCACTCGGCCTGCCTGCCCGCCGTGAGCGACTGGCCGGCGAACTCGACCAGGCACTTCGAGCCGGGCTTCCAGCTCTTCTCTGCCTCGGTGATCTTCTCGGCCGCGGGGAACGCGATCCTCTGGGCGCTCAGCTGGTCGCGGACATATGTGCTCGCGAAGGCGGCCTGCCCGCTCATGACCAGCCCGACGACGAGCAGCAGCACCGCGCCCGCCAGGAGCACCAGATCCGTGCGAAGCCTCATTGGTCCCTCCGTTGCGATCTAGCGATCGTTCGATGTGGACCTAGGGTGCATGTGAGGGTGATCGAATGGATAGGTACTGACGACACCGATGGTCCAGCCCGGTGCGCATGGGTCCCGACATACCCTCGGCCCCCACGCCCGGGCCCTCCGACCCGGCGCCACCGGAGGGCATCGCCGGACGGATCGATGCGACCGGACCCCGCTCGGCG
>JACPEQ010000081.1 GCA_016183435.1 Chloroflexota bacterium | reverse complement strand
ATGGCCTCGAGGAGTTCCTGCGCGAGTTCCCGACCGTTAGCCGCGAGCAGGCACTCGCAGTCCTGCGCGAGGCAGGCGAGCACGTGGAGGATCTGGCAGCGCCGAAGCGTTGAAAGTCCTCCTCGACGAGATGCTGCCGGTTTCGTTCGCAAGCCACCTGATCGGGCATGAGGTCAGCACCGTCACTCGCGAGGACTGGAAGGGCCTGACCAATGGTGCGCTGCTGGCTCGCGCTGCTGACCGCGGCTTCGAGGCGCTGGTCACCGCCGATGCGAACATGGAATACCAGCAGGATCTGCGGAAGTTCGCGCTGCGAGTGATCGTGGTCCCGACTCAGGAGATCGACGACCTCGCTGCGCTGACGCCATCGATCAACGCGGCTCTCAGCTCTGCGGCACCCGGACGCGCGACCCGCCTCTAGACATGCGCTTCCCCGAGTTCGAGATGGAGCGGATGCAGTCGGCCTGGGAGCACCGCGTCCGCTACGACCTGTCGGAGTCCGGCGTCGAGCCGCTGACGCTGGCGGAGGCGTCGACGCTCCTCGACGCCGCCGTCGGCGACGTGCGGCTCGGATACACCGACGGCCGCGGCCGCGAGGCGACCCGTGCCGCCGTCGGGTCCCTCCACGATGGCGCGGCCGCGGAGAACGTGCTTGTGACGACCGGCACGAGCGAAGCGAACTTCCTCGCGCTCACGACGCTCGTCGAGCGCGGCGACGAGGTCGCCATCGTGATGCCGAACTACATGCAGGTGCACGGCCTGGCCCGCGGCCTCGGCGCGAGCGTGCGCGAGGTCTGGCTACACGAGGACGAGGCATGGCGTCTCGATCTCGATCGGCTCCGCGCCGCGGTGACGCCGCGGACGAAGCTCATCTGCATCTGCACGCCGAACAACCCGACCGGACAGATCCTCTCGACGGCCGAGCTGGGCGCCGTCGCGGAGATCGCGCACGCCGCCGGCGCGTGGATCCTGTCCGATGAGGTGTACCGCGGCGCGGAGCTCGACGGCGTGGAGAGCGCGGGGCTCTGGGGCCGCTACGACAGGGCCATCGTCACCGGCGGGCTCTCGAAGGCGTACGGGCTGCCGGGGCTGCGCATCGGCTGGCTCGTCGCGCCGGCCGACCGCGTCGAGGCGGCGTGGGCGCAGAAGGACTACACCACCATCGCGACCGCGAGCGTGTCGGAGATGCTCGCCGAGGCGGCGCTGCGCCAGCGCCGCGCGCTCCTGGAGCGGACGCGCACGATCCTCTGCGAGCGCTGGCCGCTCCTGGAGGGCTGGGCGCGCTCGAAGGGCGGGCGGCTGCACTGGACGCCGCCGCGCGCCGGCGCGATCTGCTTCTTCGGATACTCGTACGAGATCGACTCATGGCCGCTCGTCGAGCGGCTCATCCGCGAGCGCAGCACCATGATCGTGCCGGGCTCGCACTTCCTCGCCGAGCGCCACCTGCGCATCGGGTTCGGCGGTCCGGTCACGAAGCTCCGCGCGGGCCTCGCCGAGATCGACGCGGCGCTCGCCGGGGTCGGCCCGATCTAGCGGGCCGTTGCGGAAACGCTCACGCCGAACGGGCTGATGCGCACCGGATCCGACGCGGCCGGGTCGAGCTGCAGGACGAAGAGCCCCTCGTCGCGCGCGAGGTAGACCGACCGCCCATCCGCTGACCATCCGGCGAAGCGTCCCTCGTAGAGCGTGCGCATGATGCCCACGACCGGGTCGACGATGACCGCACCGCGCGTGACCTGACCGTTCGGTGCCGTCTCAGTGACGCCCCATGCCACGAGGTGACCGGCCGGCGACCACGCGAGGTCGGACGGTCCGACCTCGAGCGGGATCGCCGTCGCGTACACGGGCTCACCGTCCGACAGGCGGACGACGACGAACGCCGGGCTCCGCGTCGTCGCGATCTGCGTCGGCCCGACCCGGGCGAGCATGACTCCGACGTACTCGGGGTCGGCGGACGGGACGAGCTGGCTGATGAGCGACGCGCGCGCCGCGTCGGGAACGTCCTTCAGGCGCGGCGACGCCGCGAGGCGCGCCGCGTCGGTGATCGTTCGGCGCGCGGATCCGGTGATCAGCTCGATCCGCTGTCCCACCCTCAGTCCGGTGGTCGCGGCGGTGCCGGTCGTGATCGCGAACTCCCCGTCGCTGAGCACGAGGCGGCCTCCGCCTCCCCAGACCGCGCGTCCCGGGATCGTTCCCGTCGCGCGACCGGTCGCTGGATCGAACGCGTGCGTGTTCCACTGATCGAGGCGCGTACCGGTGGGGATCCAGAAGCTCAGGGACCTCCCGTCGGGCGCCCATGTCATGGCCTGCGCCGCGGTCGGCAGCCGCCACCGCTGCGGGCCGCCGGGACCCACGACGAGCGCCGACGGCTGCCGCTCGCCGATGGCGGTGAACATCACGGCGACGTGCTCGCCGCTCGGCGACCACGCCGGACGGCCGATGAGCGACCCGCGCTCCGTCGCGATCGCGCGCGCGGATCCATCGCCCTGCAGCTCCCACAGCGCGTGGCCGAGCACGAACGCGACGCGTCCGGTCGGAGCGCTCGGCGCGACCGCGACCGCGCCCGCGCGTGCGACCGCGACCGGCTTGCGCGCCGTCCAGACGTCCGGCTCGCGTATCCCGGACAGCAGCGTGGACGCCGCGTCCGGCGGCGGCAGCGAGCCGAGCGCGAGCGTCCGCGGGATCTTCGCGGCGTCGATCCGGAGGATGCGCGAGTCGGTGAACCCGATGACCCGCTTGCCGTCTTCGGAGACGACGACGCGGCGGACGGAGCCCGCCCCGGCGAACACGAGCGGGACGATGGTCTCGGACGCCATGTAGACGCCGCCCGGCACACCGATGACCGCGCGGCCGTCGGCGAGGATGCCGAAGAGCCGTGCCTGGCCGTGCTCGGCGGACGCCTCCTTGCGCAGGTCGTGCCCGTCGACCGTCGCGCTCCAGACCCAGCCGCTCGCGACGGGCTGGCTCGCGACGTCCGCGGTGACGGCGAGGCCGCCGGTGAAGTACACGCGTCCGGCGCGACCGAGCTGCGGCGAGGCCGCGGGCAGTCCGGTGACCGGGCGGAGATCCTTCGTCCGCAGATCCAGCGTGGCGACGAGCCCGCTCGAGGATCCGATCAGGAGGCGCTCGTTGTCGATCCACGGCTCGGCGTAGGCGTCGCCGAGCGTGGTGACGCGCTCCCACAGCGCGTTGCTCTTGATCTCGGCGACGTAGACGTCGCTCTCGTTCGAGAGTCCGCCTCCGGCACGGAACGTCGCCGCGATGCGCTTCGCGTCCGGCGACCACTCGTAGCTGACGATCTTCCAGGCGGCGCGTCGCAGCTCGAGCGGCATGACGAGCGACGACAGCCACCCGTCCAGTCGGACGACGCCGATGGTCCCGTTGCCGGTGCGGTACGCGACCGCGCTCCCGTCGGGGGACCACCTCGTGAGCGCGAGATCCGCGTCCGCGCTCGCGGTCGCGATCGTCCATCGGCGATCTCCGTCGAGGTCGCTGACCCATAGCTCGAGGGAGCCGCTCGACGCCGGGCGCCAGTAGGCCATGCGTGAGTCCGAGAGGCCCACGGCCCGCGGCGCGGCGCTGACGGCCGGCGGTCGCGCGGGCGAGCCGATCCCGTCGGAGGCGGGCGTGCGCACGACGCCGGCGAGCGCGATGGCGCTCACGACCACGACCGCGACGGCGGCGAGGGCGTACGGGAGGAGCGACGAGGCTATCCGCAGCGGAGCCACACGCATACGATGCGCCTGGTGTCCACGCCGGTGCACCTGCTCGAGGCCGGGATCATCACCGAGCAGCGCTACCTCGGCGTCGCGGAAGCGCCGTCCGCTCTCGCTCCGGAGGTCGCTGCCCTGGCCCGTCCCGCCAAGCGGGTGCGCGTCCCCTTCCTCCCCCGCGACCGCTACCTCACCGCCGCCCGGGAGTCGTGCCGGACGCTGGCGGATGCCGTCGCGGCGTCGCTCCAGGAGGAGGCGCGGTGCCTGATCGTCGGCGGCGAGTGCACGATCGTGGCGGGTGCGATCAGCGGCGCGCTGACGGTGGAGCCCGACCTCGCGCTCGCGTACTTCGACGCGCACGGCGACTTCAACACCCTCGCCACCACGCCATCCCACTTCGTGGGCGGCATGTGCCTGGCGCACGTCTGCGGCAAGAAGCTGGGGCCGCTCCTGTGGCCCGGCGCGCGCTCGATCGCCGAGGACCACGTCGCGCTCGTCGGCGCGCGCGACCTCGATCCGGGCGAGGCCGGGAACCTGGCCGCATCCAAGGTGCGGCAGATCCCGTTCGATCCACAGCGCTCCGACGCGCCGGGGCTGCTCGCGTTCGCGCGGAAGCGGCCGCTGTGGGTGCACATCGACGTGGACGTCGTCGATCCTGCGGAGATCCCGGCGGTCGACTTCCCGGTGGCGGGTGGCGCCTCGGTGCGCGCGCTGTGCGACGTGCTGACGGCGCTCGCGAGCGTCGCCAAGGTGCGCGGCGTGGAGATCTGCGGGTACGACCCCAGAAGAGAGCTCGGGCCGCGACCGCTCCTGCCATCTCTGGCGCGGATCGCGGTCGCGGCCCTCAGCCCATCCGCAGCGCTCGTCTAGTCGACTATGCCGTCGCTGCCGCCATCTGGCGCGGCTTGCTGCCGGCGGTCGCCGCGCCGCACACCGTCTCCATGATCAGGCGCGAGACGACGTACGGATCCATGTTCGCGTTCGGCCGGCGGTCCTCGATGTAGCCCTTGCGGTCCTTCGCGACCTGCCATGGGATGCGTACCGACGCGCCACGGTGCGACACGCCGAAGGTGAACTCCTTGTACGACGCGGTCTCGTGCAGCCCCGTGAGGCGCTCCTCGATGCCGAATCCGTAGTTCTCGATGTGCAGGGAGTGCCGCCCCTTGAGGGCCTCGATCGCAGCCAGGATCGGCTCGTAGGACTCGCGCATCTGCCTGGTCGAGAAGTTCGTGTGCGCTCCGGCGCCGTTCCAGTCACCGCGCACCGGCTTCGGGTACAGCGTCGCGGCGATCCCGAACGCCTCTCCGGCGCGGTACAGGAGCCAGCGCGCCAGCCAGAGCTGGTCGCCGATGTCGGGTGCGTTCAGCGGACCGACCTGGAACTCCCACTGCCCGGGCATGACCTCGGCGTTGATCCCCGAGATCCTCAGGCCCGCCTTGAGGCAGTCGTCCAGGTGCGCTTCCACGACCTCGCGGCCGAACACCTCGTCGGCGCCGACGCCGCAGTAGTAGCCGCCCTGCGGCGCCGGGAAGCCGCCGTCGGGGAACCCGAGCGGACGCGCGCCCTTGAAGAACGTGTACTCCTGCTCTATGCCGAACCAGCTGTCGAAGTCCCCATACCGCTTGGAAGCCTCGACGCAGGCACGACGAGTGTTCGTCGGGTGTGGCTCGCCGCTGACGAGCATGACCTCGCACAGCACGAGCTTGTCGTCGCCGCCGCGGATCGGGTCAAGGACGACGTGGACCGGCTGCAGGACGCAGTCCGAGCGGTCGCCCGTCGCCTGTTGGGTGCTCGATCCGTCGAAGGCCCAGATCGGTGGCTCCTCGCCCTTCGGGACGATCTTCGTCTTCGAACGCAGCTTCTTCGTGGGCTCGGTGCCGTCGATCCAGATGTACTCCGCGCGATACACGCTCACAGCTGATGTGTCCTCCTAGTCGTCGCTCCGTATTCGCTAGTCGCCGTCGTACGTGAAGCTGACGCTTTGCTCGTGGAGCCATTCCTCGAGCTTCTCCTGGAAACCGTCGAGCGGGAGGCGCGTCCACTTCGAGACGCGACGTGTTCGCGGCGGCTCCGGGAGCGGCCGCTTCGCCCAATGCAGCCCGGCGGTCGAACGCCCGCCGCGAGCTCGGACGACGCTCGCATCGATAGCGCACATCTCATCGACCTCCCGGCGGTGTGGATGCAACGCTCACGCACGGACCGCTGCGGGACAACGCTTCGAGGGTCGCGGATGGGTCGCGAAACGGTGTTATTCGTGGGACTTGACGGTGCTATCGGCGGGACCGAACCGCGACGCTCGCCGCACCGACGTGCTGCTGACCTCGGCGCTTTCGGCGCGTACGTTTGAGACCCTCGCTCGGGGAAACCCCTCGCTCGGGCCTGGGTGCTCGACCTCGTCGCTACGGCGCCTCGGTCTGCGCGCCCCGGGGGACCGATCGGCAACTACGAACGGGAGAGTGGTGATGGACAAGATCAACTCCGGCGATACCGCTTGGCTGCTGGCCTCCGCAGCGCTCGTGATGCTCATGACACCCGCCCTCGGGTTCTTCTACGGCGGGCTCGTGCGAAAGAAGAACGTCCTCGCAACGATCATGCACAGCTTCTTCATCCTGTGCCTGATCAGCGTCCAGTGGGTGCTGTGGGGCTATTCGCTAGCGTTCGGTCCTGACCAGGGCGGCCTCATCGGCGGCCTCGACTTCCTCGCTCTCAAGGGTGTCGGCCAGGAGCCCGGGCCGTACGGGGCCAGCGTCCCGCACCTGGCCTATATGGTCTTCCAGATGATGTTCGCGGTCATCACGCCCGCGCTCATCACCGGCGCGTTCGCGGAGCGCAAGCGCTTCAAGGCCTTCGTCGTCTTCACTCTCCTGTGGGCCACCCTCGTCTACGACCCGGTCGCGCACTGGGTCTGGGGCGGCGGCTGGCTCGGGAAGCTCGGCGCCCTCGACTTCGCGGGCGGCACCGTCGTCCACATCACCAGCGGCGTCTCGGCCCTCGTGGCGGCGCTGGTGCTCGGTCGCCGCGTCGGCTACGGGCAGGAGCCGCTCGAGCCGCACGATGCGACGATGACCGTCCTCGGCGCGTCGCTCCTGTGGTTCGGCTGGTTCGGGTTCAACGCCGGCAGCGCGATCACCTCGGGCGGGCTCGCCGCGAACGCCTTCGTCGTCACCAATACCTCCGCGGCGATGGCGGCGCTCACCTGGATGACGGTGAGCTGGATCCACAAGGGCGCGCCAAGCGTCCTCGGCGCCGCTGCCGGCGCGGTCGCGGGGCTCGTCGCCATCACTCCCGCCTCGGGCTACGTGGACGTGTCGGCCTCTATCCTCATCGGTCTCGGTGCCGGCACCTTGTGCTACGCGGCGATCCAAGTCACCAAGCGCCTCAGGGTCGACGACGCGCTGGACGTCTTTGGCGTACACGGCGTCGGTGGGACCGTGGGCGCGCTCGCGACGGGCATCTTCGCGGCAACGGCCGTGAACTCGGCCGCCGCGAACGGCCTCATCGCGGGCAACCCCGCGCAGCTCGGCATCCAGGCCATCGCGGTCGTGGCCTCGATCGCGTACTCCGCCGTCATGACGTTCGCGATCCTCAAGGTCATCAACCTCTTCGTCGGGCTCCGCGTGCCCGAGGCCGAGGAGGCCCTGGGCCTCGACGCGACACAGCACCGCGAGGCGGCCTACACGATCTAGGGAAGGAACGTGGGCGCCGTCACCGTTTCGCGATCCTCGCGATCCCCGATCGCAACGGTGCACGGCGCTCACGCGCTACTGAACCGGCAGGTACTTCGCGCCTAGCCTCACATCAGGAACAGCACAGGAGGATCGAAGGCAATGCCAGCGTTGGACGGGACCCAGATCCTCGCGATCGCTTCGTTCGCCGCCCTGGTGATCGCGTGGCTGATGGCGCCGACCGAGTCGGCCGTCGTCGTCGCCGAGCGCGAGCCGCTCCCCGCGCCCGTCGCCGCCTAACGCACGTCGAGGACGGCGCAGCCGGTCTCGCAGGCGTAGGTGACCCGGTGGGTCGCCACCTCGATGACGCCCGTCCTCACCTTGACCGGCGTGCGCGGCGAGACCTCCGAGAACCCCACGAACTTGCCGTCGTGTGACGGCTTCGGCGAGTACACCCGCCCGAGATCCCGCGCGACGCGCACGGGCTCTTGCCCGGGCGAGATGAGCCAGATCGAGCGCGGCCCCTGCCCATCGGCGTCCTGATCCTCCACGATCGCGACCCGGCTCCCGCTCGTCTCGGCGGGCAGCACCGGCAGCCCATCGAGCTCGAGCAGCGTCTCGACGGCGCCGCCGTCCGGACGTCGCGCCGCGATGCGCGCGCCGCGGTCGAGCTCGACGGCGACGAGGATGCGCCCGTCGGCGAGCCACGCCGCGAATCCCTCACGATCGGCGGCGGTCACACGCCTGCCGGTCGCGATCTCGATGAGCACCCCCGTCCCGGCGCGGTGGTCCACGGCCAGGATCCACTTCCCGTCCGGTGACGCCGCGTGCGGCTGGATGCCGACGCCGACGTCGCGCTGGTCGAGGACCTGACCGGTGCGCGAGTCGAGGGTCACGATCCACTGCTGCTGGCCGGTGCGCGTCACCCCCAAGAGGAGCTCGTTGTCGCCGTTCCACAGCGGCGGGCCGGTCGGCCGCAGGTCGCGCAGCTCGGTGAGCTGCTTCGCCTGACCGTCGCGGTCGGCGAGGAACACGCGCGCGCCCGACGTCGCGACGAACCGCTCGCCATTCGGCGACCACGTCCCGGTGAAGACCGGAGCCGACAGCAGGCGTGCGGCCTTCCCCGGCAGCGAGCCCGTCGCGAACATGAGCCGCGCGTCGGCGGCCTCGGGATCGGTCAGGGCCCGCGGGTCGGCGTCGTCGATCTCGAGGTAGTAGGCGGCCCACTGGGCCGGCAGCACCTTGTCGACCGTCGAGCGAGCCGTCTCGATCATGCGGTCGCGCAGGTACGGGAAACCCGCGACCGCTCCGGCGATCAGCACCACGAACATCCCGGCCGTCGCCAGCTCGATCCGCCCGCGGCGCGAGCGCTGCGGCGGCGTCGGCTCGTCGATCATCCGGACAGTGTGGGTGGCCGCTCAAGAGAGGCGCTGCGCCGTCGCGATGAGGAGCTGCGGCCGGCGGTGTAGCTACCCGAGCTTGTAGCCCACTCCCCGCACGTTCACCGGCACGGGGCCCTTCGCCGCATCCAGCTTCGAGCGCAGCCGCGCGAGATGCGCCTTGAGCCACTCCGGATCGGGATCGCGCTCGTCCGGCCAGGCAGCGCGAAGCAGCGTGCGCCGATCTACGACCTCGCCCGCGCGCGTCGCGAGCGCGCCGAGGAGGCGGAACTCGGTCGGGGTCAGCGCGAGCGGTGTCCCGTTCACGCTCGCCTGGTGCGTCCGCGGGTCGACGACGAGACCGCCGACGCGCGCGACCTGGGCGGGACGCTTGGTGCCACCGCCGCGGCGCAGCAGCGCGCGCACGCGCGCCAGCAGCTCACGCTTGCTGAAGGGCTTCTCGAGGTAGTCGTCCGCGCCGAGCTCGAGCAGCTTCGCGCGCTCCTCGCTCCCCTTCTCACCCGTCAGCATGAGGACAGGCGTGTCGCTCGTCGCGCGGATGCGCCTGCACACCTCGTCGCCGTCGAGCCGCGGCAGTCGGCGGTCGAGCACGACGAGGTCGGGCGGATCGTCCGCATGACGCTTCAGCGCCTGCTCGCCGTCGTACGCGGTGACGAGGTCGTAGCCCTCATCGCCCAGCAGGGCAGCGACCATCCCGACCATCGCGCGGTCGTCGTCGACGATGAGCACGGTCGTCATGTCCGACCGTCCCCCGGGCGCGCAGACCGAGACGCGGAGCGGCGAGGTCGAGCACCCGGGCCCGAGGGAGGGGTCTCCCCGACCGAGGGTCGGACCAGGGGAAGGCTGAAAACGAACGCGGCGCCGTGGCCGTTCGCGTCCTCGTACCAGAGGCGCCCGCCTTGCGCCTCCACGATCCGCCGGCACGCGTAGAGGCCGATCCCCGTCCCGGGGGTATCCCGCCCGGCGCCGTTGCCGCGCACGAACGGGTGGAAGATCCGCTCGCGTTCGTCCTTCGGCACGCCCGGACCTTCATCCGCGACCCGCACGGTCGCGCGCTCGCCGTCCTTCGTCACCACGATCGTGATCGCGGTACCCGCCGGCGCGTACTTCGTCGCGTTGTGCAGCAGCCCGCCGATGACCTCGGCCGTCTTGCGGCGGTCGCCGCGCACCCACAGCGGCGCGCTCGCGCGCGGCGCGCGGAGCTTGTGCCGGCGCGCGAGCGGCGCGAGCTCCTTCAGCGCGGCCGTGGTCGCCCCTCGCAGGTCGAAGCGCGCGCGCCGGACCGTGACCTCGGCGCGGTCGTCGCGCACGCTCGTGAGGATCCGGTCGACCAGGCCGTCGAGGCGCTCGACCTGCGCGATCGCATCTGCGGCCGACCGGCCCCCGCCGCTCTCCGCGAGGAGATCGAGATGGCCCCGGATCACCGACAGCGGCGTCCGCAGGTCGTGCGTGACGACCGCGACGAACTCCGAGCGGGCGCGCTCGAGCTCGCGCAGCGTCTCGGCGGTCTGGCGCTCGAGCGCGTAGAGGGAGGCCTTGTCGATGGCGAGCGCGGCCTGGTTCGCCAGCGCGCCGACGAACGCGACCTCCTCGTCGAGGAACTCCTTGTAGTCCGGGACCTGGAGGCCGACCGCGCCGAGGAGCCGCTCTCCCACCAGCAGCGGAACGGCGAGATGGTCGAACGCGACGATCGGCCGCGTCTCGGCGAGCGCACGGTGCGCCGCCTGCAGCGCCGCTTTGCCGAGATCGCCCGACCGTGCGCGGACGCGAACGCCGCCGTCGGCGTCGCGCAGGAGGATCGCGCCCGAGGCGCCGGCGTACACGCGCACGAGCCGGTCGACGACGAGCTGCAGCACCTCGTCGAGGTCGAGGGTCGAGGTCAGCACGTTCGAGACCTCGAAGAGGGCCGAGACCTCGCGCAGCTTGCGCTCGGCCTCGCGCTGGAGCCTGGCCTTGTCAATGATCCCGCCGACCTGGTTCGCGATCGTCTGCAGGAAGTCGATCTCCTCCTTCGAGAAGTCGCGCGGCTCCACGGCCTGCACGTTCATGACGCCGACGACGTCGTCTCGCACGACGAGGGGGACGGACAGCATGGAGATGAACTGCGGCTGGTCCGTGCCGCGCACCCACTTGAACCGCGGCTCCTTGCGGACGTCGCGCGCCGCCAGGGGCACGCGCGCGTTCGCGACCCAGCCGGTGATGCCCTCGCCGACGCGCAGCGTGGCCCGGCCGATGTTGCGACGGTCGAGCCCGTTCGTGGCGGCCAGCCGGAGGATCCCCTCGCGCTTCTCGAGGAGGTAGAGCGACGCGACGTCGGTGCGCATCGCGTCGGTGGTCCGGTCGATGACGATCCGGAGCATCTCGTCCCAGTCACGGGTGGAGGAGGCGAGCTGGGTGATCTCGTGGAGGAACGAGAGCTCCTGGATCTTCCGATCCATCTCGCTCACCTTGTCGATGATGGCATGACGTACCCTCCGACGAGTGAGGGTCGTCCTGCGCACCGACGCGCTGACGAAGCGGTTCGGCCCGCTCACGGCGGTCGACGGGCTCGACATCGAGGTCCGCGAGGGCGAGGTGTTCGGCTTCCTCGGGCCGAACGGCGCCGGCAAGACCACGACCCTCCGCCTGCTGTGCGCCCTGATCGCGCCGACGAGCGGGAGCGCGGAGGTCGCGGGTATGCGGCTGGGGCGTGACGACGAGCGCATCCGCGCGGCCGTCGGGATCCTGACCGAGCACCCCGGGATGTACGAGCGCCTCTCCGCGGCCGACAACCTGCGGTTTTTCGCATCGCTGTACGGCCTCGACCGCCCCACGGCGGAGGCCCAGGTGACCCGGTTCCTCGGGCTCATGGGCCTCGCGGAACAGCGCGACCGGCCCGTCGCCACGTTCTCCCGCGGCATGAAACAGAAGATGGCCATCGCGCGCGCGGCGCTCCACGAGCCGCGGATCCTCTTCCTCGACGAGCCCACCACCGGGCTCGACCCCGACGCCGCCCGCACGGTCCGTGACCTCATCACCTCGCTCGCACGGGACGGCCGGACGGTCTTCATGTGCACGCACAACCTCGACGAGGCGGACCGGCTCTGCGACCGCATCGCGTTCTTCCGCCACCGGGTGATCCGCATCGACGAGCCGGACCGGCTGCGCGCCGAGCTCTACGGCCGCACGGTGGAGATCCGCGTCACGCCCGCTCCGCTCCCGGCCCACCTCGAGCGCGTGCGCGCCGTCGCCGGCGTGCGCGAGGCGTGGATGGAGAACGGGGCGATCCTCGTCCGCACCGACGATCCGCTGCGCACCGACCCCGTGCTCGTGCGCGCGCTCGTCGACGCGGGCGCCGACGTCGCGTTCGTCAGCGAGCGCCGCGCCTCGCTCGAGGATGTGTACCTGCGGATCGTGCACGAGGAGGAGACCACGTCGTGAGCGTCGTCGCGGGCCGCGCGAGCCGCGGCACGATCGTCGGGGCGGTCTGCGTGCGCGAGTGGCGCGAGGCGCTCGGCAACAAGCTCCTTGTCGGCATGACGCTCCTCCCGCCGATCGTCATCCTCGCGGCCGGCGTGTTCGCCGTGGCCGCGGCGGCGATCTACCCGCCGAACGAGAAAGACCTGCGCGCGATCTACGCCGCCGCGCCCGCGGTCGCGGGCCTCGACCCGACCGAGGCGGTGCAGGGGATCATCGCCCAGTACTTCCTCATCCTGTTCATGCTCATCCCCACGGTCGTGCCGCTCACCATCGCGATCTACTCGGTGATCGGCGAGAAGGCCGCGCGCACGCTCGAGCCGCTGCTGGCCTCGCCCGTCGGCGTGGGCGAGCTGCTCCTCGCGAAGAGCATCGCCTCGACGATCCCGGCGGTGCTCGTCACCTGGATCGCGTACCTCATCTACCTCGCGTCCGTGATCGTCCTCGGCAGCCCCGCCGCGGTGCACGCCGTGACCGCGCCGCGGTGGGTCCTCGCGGTCGTCCTGATGGTCCCGCTGCTCACCGCGCTGTCGGTCAACCTGGGGATCCTCATCTCGACGCGCGTGAACGACGTGCGGGTCGCGCAGCAGATCGGCGGCCTGGTCGTGGTGCCGGTCGTGGCGATCGGGATCGCTCAGGTCACCGGCCGCGTGGTGCTCGACGACGGCTCATTCATCCGGACGACCGTCTTCCTCGTGGTCATCGACGCCGTCGTGTTCGTCGCCGCGAGGCTCGCGTTCCAGCGGGAGAACATCCTGACGAGGTGGCGCTGACCTAGTCGGGATAGGTGCGCGGCGCGCCGACCTCCACCACCTGCGCGCGCGGCTCACCGGCGAGGAACCCGCGCTCACGGAGCTCGTACTCGAGGACGTAGGTCCCGCGAACGTTCGGCGCCACCAGCGGCGCGAAGAACGTGCCGGTGCGCTCGTACGTCTTCATCACTCCGAGCGGCACCGCACCCTGCGCGACGACGCGGTCGGTGGACCGGTCGACGAAGCGCCAGCCGAGCGACAGGTGGTGGTCGTCCCAGCGGACGGGCTCGAATGCGGTGTAGCGGACCTCCATCAGCGAGGCCTCGCGGCGGTGCAGGACGGACGGGATGCGCACCTCCGTCGCGGCGAGGAACGGCAGGTGGATGCGCACGGGGATGCTCGCGGTCGCGACGCCGAGGGCGGAGAGCGCGCGGCCGCTCGCGTCCTGCAGCCCGAGGACGAGCCTCGTGTCGCCGGGGCGCGCCGGAACGCCGACGACGACCGGCACGCGGACGGAGCCGCCGGGCGGGACCCGACCGAGCGGCAGAGCCTTCGGGCCGCGAGCGACGACGGCATTGGAAGCGTCGCGCAGCTCCCAGACGAGGCCCATGCGCCGCGGACCGGCGGCGGTCCACTCGTCGTCGCCGATGTTCTCCACGTCGACGTCGAGCGCGAGCGTCGCGCCGTGCTGCACGTACTGCGTCTCGAGCGGGACGCTGTAGCGGGCCGACGCCGGAGGCGTGATCGCCTCGCTGTACACGGCGCCGGCGACGTGCGAAATGAGCTCGGTGGCGGGGTCGTCGTCGGTGTCCCAGGTCATGGCGACGACGACGCGCTGGGACCGCGGCGTGATGACGATCCCGGCGTCGTGCACCAGGCCCGCGAGATCCCCCGTCTTGTGCGCGACGCGCGTTCCTTCCGGCAGCTGCGCCGGGATCCGGTCGTTGATCTGCTGGCGCTCGAGGCGCGTCAGCATGCGGGCCGACGCGGTCTTCGAGACGAGCTGCCCTTTGGCGAGCTTGGTGAAGTACGTGCCGACCGCGCGCGCCGTGACGATGTTGTCCTCGGACGTGTCGGCGGCGACGTGGAAGCCGGCGATCCCGCTCTTGGAGAGGAGGGTGTTGATGCTCCCGGCACCGAGGATCCGCCAGAACGCCATCGCCGTGCCGTTGTCGGAGATCGTGATCATCCGCTCGAGCGCTTCGTCGACCGTGAGCTCGGTCCCCGGCGCCTCGAACGAGCCGTCCTCCGTGACGTCCTCCGGCTCGATCACGATCGTGTCGTCGTAGCGGAGCTGACCCAGGTCGACCCGGCGCTCGACCTCGGCGAGCACGGCGAGCTTCCAGAGCGAGGCCGCGATGACCTGTGTATCGGCGTTCTTCGTGTAGAGCGGCTGCGCCGCCGACGGATCCCCGATCCAGATCGCCGTCCCGCCGGGGAAGCCCCCCACCAGCGCATCCAGCCGGCCGCTCAGGGTCGGGGCGGCGGCGGCCGGCATGGCGCCGGCGGACATCGTGGCGACCGCCAGGACGAGCGCGACGCCGAGCGCCGGGGTCCGCATGCTGCCGGTGTAACGCTGCGACCAGCCTGCCTGTATCAGCCGCGATGCGATCGGAGCGGGCTTCTTACGCGTCCTTCACGTTTCCGACCGCCAGCGTGCCCGAACGGACCATCTCCCGGTATCCGGCGGGTGTCCGGTCCTCGAAGCCGAGCAGGTGGAGGGCGCCGTGCGCGGCCAGGAACGCCACCTCCCGGTCCAGCGAGCGCCGGCCGCGGCGCGCCTGGCGCTCGGCCTGGGTGACGCTGATGACGATGTCGCCGAGCTCGAGCGTACCGTCCGGCTCCCGCCGCAGGGCGGCGGCTGCGGCGGCGCCTTTCGCCCGGCGCGGCAGACGCTGGCCGAACGAGAGGACGTCGGTCGTCCTGTCCGTGCGGCGGTGGCGGCGGTTCAGCTCGCGCATCCGCTCGTCGCCGACGAAGGCGAGCGCGACGGCGGTGTCGCCGGGGAGGCCATACGGCCGGAGCGCGCCGCGGATCGCGCGACGGACCGCGGCAAGGTCGACGGGCGCTCTGCCCGACACGGTGATGCGCACGTCGCGCCAGGCCTAGCCCGAGGCGGCTGGCGGGCGGGCCGGGTCGATCCGCGCGATACGGTCCTCGGGATACGGGATGCGCTCGTGGTACACGCCGAGCAGCAGCTCGCAGAACGCGTCCTTGATGTCGTGGATGTCGCGCAGCGTGAGATCGCACTCGTCGAGCTGGCCGTCGGCGACGCGCTCCTCGACGATCTTGTCGACCATCGCGCGGATCGTCTCCGCGTTCTTGGCGACGAGCGACCGCACCGAGGCCTCCGTGCCGTCGGCGAGCATGACGATCCCGGCCTCGCGGCTCCGCGGCTTCGGCCCCGGATGCCGGAACGCGCTCTCGTCGACGGCCTGCCCGCGCTCCTTCGCGATCTGCCAGAAGTACTTCGCGAGCGAGGTCCCGTGGTGTCCCGGGATCATCTCGCGGATCCGCTCCGGCAGGTGGTATCGCTCGGCGAGCACGAGGCCGTCGCGGATGTGCGACGACACGATCTGGGCCGAGACGAGCGGGTCGAGCTCGTCATGTGGGTTGGCGCCGGTCTGGTTCTCGATGAAGGCGAGCGGGTTCCGCATCTTGCCGATGTCGTGGTAGTAGGCGCCGACGCGCGCGGTGAGCGCATCCGCGCCGATCACCTCGGCCGCGCGCTCGGCGAGGTTCGCGACGAGCAGGGAGTGGTGGTAGGTCCCCGGCGTGCGCAGGAGCATCTGACGCAGGAGCGGATGGTTCGGGTCGGCGAGCTCGCGCAGCTCGAATACCGTGGTGATGCGGAACAGGTGGCCGAGCAGCACCGTCGCACCGAAGGCGACGAGCCCGGAGAGCGCGCCGCTGGTGACCGCGCCGACACCGAGCTGCAGCAGGCCGATGACGTCCGTCGGTCGCGAGACCAGGAGGAACGCGCCGATCACGCCGAGGTTCCCGCCGGCGACGTTGAACGCGCCCGCGACGAACTCGCGCGCCGTGGTGGCGCGGCGGATCGCGGCCATGCCCAGGAGGGCCGGCACCAGGACATAGGCCACGAGGTCGACCCGGCTCGAGAGGATCCCGAAATGCAGCGCGGCGGCGATCTGCGTCGCCAGCGCGGTCCGCCCGCCGACGAGGATGGTGAGCATCATCGCCACCGCCGCGTAGGGCGCGAAGTACACGGCGAGCGTGTGCGCGGGGACGAGCACGCGCGCGACGGCGACGAGGACGACGACCGAGAGGCCCACCAGCACCAGCCGGCGATCGTCGGCCCAGGCCTCCTCGGCGTAGCGCTCGATGAACAGGCCGAGCACGCCGGCGACCAGGAACGCCCAACCGATCAGCCCGAACACCACGGCGCGGTCCGGACCCTGGTCGGCGAGACCCAGCGCACGCAGCCTCTCCACGTCCTGCGGCGTGACGACGCTGCCCTCGCGGATCACGATCTCGCCAGCCGTGACCTGGACCTGGATCGGCGCGACGGCAGAGCGCGCGGCGGCCTGCTGCGCGACCGTCGCGGCGGGGTCGTTCAGATCGTTCGCCTTCACGTGCTGTGAGACGAGCGCGTTCGTGACGCGCTTCTGCCGCTCCGTCCAGGTGGCGGGCAGCGCCTTCGTCATCTCCGCGAGCGCGGGCGCCACCTGCTCCTCGCGCAGCCCCTGCGCGTACAGGTTCTGGAGGGTGCGGTCCGCCTCCTTCGCCACCGCGTCCCACTCCGTCTGAGACATGTCGATCGTGTCGGCCGCGATCGGACCGCTCACCTCGGAGCTCTGGACCCGGGTGGCCGCGACGACGCGCTGATCGCGCGTGAGACCGGTGTCGGTGCGCGCCCGCGTGATCGCGTTCAGCGTCGCCGCGAGCTTGCCGGTCTCGCCCACGGCGACCGCCGGATCGCGCTTGTACTGCTGTGGGATGCCCGCGGCGGCTTTCTCGCGCTCGGCCTCGGTGAGCGTGTCGGAGATGAAGGACGCGGATCGCTGCGCCTTGACGGAGCGGTCGGCCACGATGCCGACCTGGTAGGCGACCGTCGCCGGCGGCGACAGGAGCATCGCCAGCGCGGTGGCCAGGCCAACGAGCACCACGAACGTGGCTGCGCGCGCTCGCGGCTCCTCGCGGACGGCGGTGCGGATCCGCCGCACGATCGTCCGGGGCGATGCCGGGCGGCGGAAGGCGATCATTCCGTGTTCCGACCCTCGCTCGGGGGGACCCCTCGCTTCGGGCCCGGGTGCTCGACCTCGTCGCTCCGCGCCTCGGTCTGCGCGCCCGGGGGTACGACCTTCTGGTGGCGTTCGTACGCGCGGACGATGCGGGCGACGAGCTCGTGCCGGATGACGTCCCGCTCGTCGAAGTCGACGAAGGAGATCCCCTCGACGCCCTCGAGGACGGTGCGCGCGGCGAGCAGCCCGGACGGCTGGCCTGGGCCGAGGTCGATCTGCGTGACGTCCCCGGTCACCACGGCCTGCGAGCCGTAGCCCAGTCGCGTGAGGAACATCTTCATCTGCCCCGGCGTCGTGTTCTGCGCCTCATCGAGGATTATGAACGCCTCATTGAGCGTTCTGCCCCTCATGTACCCCAGCGGCGCAACCTCGATCTCGCCGCGCTCCATGGCGCGGGCGGAGCGCTCCGGTGGCATGAGGTCATACAGCGCGTCGTACAGCGGGCGCAGGTACGGATCCACCTTCTCGCGCAGGTCACCCGGGAGGAACCCGAGCCGCTCCCCTGCCTCGACCGCGGGCCGCGTGAGGATGAGCCGGCTGACGCGACGATCGCGCAGCGCCTGAACGCCCATCGCGACCGCGAGAAATGACTTGCCGGTGCCGGCGACCCCGATGGCGAACACGAGGTCGCTCGACCGGATCGCCTCGATGTACTTCCGCTGGTTCTCCGACTGCGGGCGGATCCGCTTGCCGCTCGTCGTCGTGGCGACCTGCTCGCGCATCTCCTCGGGCGCCGCGACCGGCGCTTCCTTCGCCTCGCCGATGAGCCGCTCGAGGATGGGCTTGCGCAGGTCCTGGTCCCTGCCGGAGATGCCGCGCATCGCGGTGACGAGCTCGCTCACGCGGGCCACGGCGGCCGGCTCGCCGCTGATGCGCAGCTCCGCGCCGCGCGAGATCACCTTCACGCCGAACTCGCGCTCGATCCGATCGATGTTCTGGTCGTTCGTGCCGGTCACGAACATCATCTCGTCCGGATCGGGGATCAGGATGGTGATCTCCTGCGCGTGCACGGTCACGTCCGGCCTCGCAGCAGCGACCCGACGACCTCGGCGACGAGCCTGCCCTCGGCCTTGCCCTTCACCTGGGGCATGAGCTTCTGCATGACCTTGCCCTGGTCCGCCGGCGAGCTCACGCCCATCTCCGCGATGGTCACCTTCGCGAGCGCGGCGATCTCGTCGCGGCCCATCTGCTGCGGCAGGTAGCCCTCGATGATCGCGAGCTCGGCCTTCTCCTTCGCGACGAGCTCAGCGCGCCCGCCCTTCTCGAAGGCCTCGATGGACTCGCGCCGCATCTTCGCCTGTTTCCCGAGGACCTGGAGGACCTCGTCGTCGGTCAGCTCCCGCCGGCGCGCGACCTCGTCGTTGTGGATGGCCGCGAGCGCGAAGCGCAGCGTGTCACGCTTGGCGACGTCCTGCGCCTTCACGGACGTGCGCGTATCGCTCTCGATGCGCTCCTTGAGGGCTATGGATGGACCTCGCGGCGCTCCCTAGCGCTTACGGCGCTTCGCTTCCTTCCGCTTGCGCTTGGCCGCAGGCCGCTCGTAGAACTCGCGGCGGCGGGCCTCCGCGAGGATGCCGGCCTGCTGGATCTTCTTGTTGAACCGGCGCAGCGCAGCCTCGAAGGACTCGCCGTCACCGATGATCACTTCCGTCACTGGTCCCCAGATCACCCGCCTCTCGCCGCCCCGTCGCCAGACAGAACGACGGCGGTCTCATGGCCGCCGCGAGATGGAGTGTACCGGGCTGGCGCCTCGGACGGACGAGACAGTTGCGCGCGACTGTACCCGCTCAGCCCGGCGGCCAGCCGAGGCTTCGGCCCCCGAGCACGTGGAAGTGCAGGTGGGGGACGCTCTGCCCGGCGTCCGGGCCGACGTTCGCGACCACTCGGTACCCGCTCTCGAGGTAGCCGGCCGCCTTCGCCACCCTCGCGGCCGCCGCCCCGACCTTCCCGATCGTCTCCGCGTCCGCGCCCGCCAGCGAATCCACATGCCGGCGCGGGATCACGAGCACGTGGAACGGCGCGCGGTGTCCGACGTCCTCGAAGGCGACGACGGCCTCGTCCTCATGGACGATCTTGGCGGGGGCCTCGTGCGCGGCGATCCTGCAGAAGATGCAGTCCTGCACGTCGTGCACAGTACGCCGGGTGGATCTCCCCGCGGTCGTCGCCGCGTACCTCCTCGGCTCGATCTCGTTCCCCTGGCTGATCGCGTGGTGGCACCGGATCGACCTGCGCGCGGTCGGCTCGCGCAAGCTCGGCGGGAGCAATCTCGCCGGCGTGCTGAACGTGAAGTGGGGCGCGATCGGTGGCCTTCTCGACGCTGCGAAGGGCGCCCTCGTCGTGGTCGGCGCCGCCGCGCTGGGGCTGCCCGTCGAGACGCGGGTCCTGTGCGCGATCGCCGCCGTCGCGGGTCAGATGTGGCCGGTCCTCCACGACCTCGACGGCGGGCGCGCGAACGCCACGGGCTGGGGCGCGATCCTCGCGCTCGACCTCATCGCGGCCGCCATCGCCGCGCTCCCCCTCGCCGCCGCGGTCGCCGCGCGCTTCCTGGTGAAGCCGCCGCCGACGCGCGTCGTCCCGCTCGCCTCGATCATCACGTTCCTGGTGTGGAGCGCGGCGATCTGGGAGATCGACGGCGTGACGGCTACGGTCGTCGGCGGGCTGGTCATCTTCGCCCTCGTGCTGATCCGGCGGATCACCGCGGACCTCGACGACGACTTGCGGACGGGGGCTCCGTTGAGCAGGGTCGTGTTGAACCGAGCCCTCTACGACCGGAGCGAGCTCCAAGAGCGCGGCGCCGTCCCGCTCTAGCGCTGCATGTATTCGGGCCTATGTCTCCAGAATGGCCAAGATCTGTGCCACAGCGGCTACGGCGGCGGTCTCACTCCGGAGGTTCCGGGGTCCCAGGGAGACGACATGCGCCTCCTGCTCGGTCGCGACCGCGATCTCGTCCTCCGACAAGCCGCCTTCAGGACCGATGACGACGGACGCGACCAAGCTGTTCAGAGGGATCGCCTTTCTCAAAGGCCGTTCCTTCTCCCCCTCCCACGCGACGACGACCGGAAGTTCGAGGACGTCGAAGAGCTCGTTCCATGTGACGAGCGGGCCGATGTCGGGCACCATCCCCCTTCTCGCCGTCTCGGCCGACTCGCGCGCGATCCGCTCCCATCGGGCACGCTTCGCGGGCGACAGCTCGCGCACGACGCTCCGCTCGCTGGTGAACGGAACGATCCGCGAGACTCCGAGCTGCGTCACCGCCTCGATGACCTCTTCGCTGCGATCGCCGCGAAGGAGTGGGAGCGCGAGCGTGAGCCGGATCCGCGGCTCGCTCCGCGCCGCACGACGCTCGACGACCACACCCTGTACGGAGGAGGGGCCGATAGCGTCGAGACGGACCTCCATCTCCTGCCCGTCGCGCACGAGGACCACGTGGTCGCCGACGCTGAGCCGGAGCACGTCGGCGATCTGCCTCGCCTGGTCGCCCCCGAGCCTCGCGCGGCCGGCCGCGACCGCCTCGGACCCGACGAAGAAGCGATGGAGCGCACTCACCGCAGCGTGAGCCGCACCCAGTCCTCCCGCTGATCGCGGTCGACGACGCGCAGGCCGACGTCAGCGAGCGCCGCGGCCACGCGCTCCGCCTTCTCTTCGACGATGCCGGCGCACACGAGCGTGCCGCCGGCACCGACGCGCGCACGCAGGTCGGGCGCGATGGCCACGAGGACGTCGGCGACGAGATTCGCGAGGACCGCGTCGAAGGCACCGGGCACGGCACCGGCGGACCCCTCGCTCACCTCGAGCTGCACGGAGTTGCGCTGGGCGTTCTCGGTCGCGGCGCGCAGCGCGACCGGATCGGTATCGACGGCCACCACGCGTGACGCGCCGCGCTTGGCGGCCGCGACGGCGAGGATCCCGGACCCGGTGCCGACGTCGAGCACGGTGCGGCCGGCGAGCTCGATCTCGCCGACGGCCTCGAGGCACTGGCGCGTCGTCGGGTGCAGCCCGGTCCCGAACGCCATGCCCGGATCGAGCACGAGCTCGATGCCCTCGTCACGCGCGTCCGACCACGACGGCCGCAGGAAGAACGGGCCGATGCGGATCGGCGTGAACTGGGACTTCCATGACACCAGCCAGTCCTCGTCGGCGATGCGGCGGACCGCGACGTCGCCCACCGGTCCGAGGCCGAATGCCCGGAGCCGGCCGACGGCCTCCTTCACGCGGCGGACCTTGAAGGGCGCGCTGCGGTCGTACGCGAGGTACGCCTTCACCAGGTGAGGCCTGCCTTCGTCCAGCGGGACGTCGACAGCGATGCCGTTGTAGCCGACGCGGTCGAGGATCTCGCTCACCGCTTCGACGGCCTCGGGATGGGACTCCACCGCGATCTCGAGCCAGCGGGTCTCACCCGCCGAAGGCATCCCTCACCTTTCCGAGGAGGCCCTCGTCCTCGTCGGCCTCCGGCGCCCGGCCGATCGCCTTCAGCTTCTGGTACAGCGCGCGCTCTTCCTTGCTCAGCGAGCGCGGCACGACCACGTGCAGGTAGACCAGCTGGTCGCCACGCCCGTTCGCGTGCAGGCGGGGGACGCCCTTGCCGCGCAGCCGCACGGACTGCCCGTGCTGCGCGCCGGCCGGGACCTTCAGGCTCGCGGTCGCACCATCGATGGTCGGGACCGTCAGCTCGTCCCCGAGCGCCGCCTGCGCGGGCGTGATCCGGAGGACGTGGATCAGATCGTCGCCTTCACGCCGGAAGTGCTCGTGTTCGCGGAGACGGATGAGCACGTAGAGGTCGCCCGGCGGCCCGCCGCGCATCCCCGACTCGCCCTCGCCACCGACCCGTATCTGCTGGCCGTCGTCGATCCCCGCCGGGACGGTCACGGTGACCTCGCGCTCGGCGTGGACGCGTCCCTCGCCGCGGCACCGCGTGCACGGCTGATCCACGGTCTTGCCGGCGCCGCCGCAGTGCGGGCACGCGGCGACGGTGACGAAGCGGCCGAAGAGCGACTGCTGGACCTGGCGGACCTCGCCGCGGCCGCTGCACGTCCCGCAGGTCGAGGTCTTCGCGCCGGGCTCCGCGCCGCTGCCGTGACAGCGGTCGCACGTCTCCTGTCGCGGGACGCGGACGACCTGCTCGACGCCCGTAACGGCGTCCTCGAGGTCGAGCTCCACCTGCATGCGGAGGTCCGCGCCGCGCACGGGACCCCGTTCACGCCGGCGCGAGCCGCCGAAGAAGGTGTTGAAGAGGTCGTCGATCCCGAACCCGGACATCTCGCCGAACTCGCTCGTGCCGAACATGTCGTAGCGCTGGCGCTTCTCGGGATCCGACAGGATCTCGTACGCCTGCGTGACCTCTTTGAAGCGCTCCGCCGCGCCCGGGTCGGCGCTGACGTCCGGATGGAACTGGCGCGCGAGCTTCCGGTACGCGCCGCGGACCTCGTCCGCGGTCGCGCTCCGCTCGACGCCGAGGACGGCGTAGTGATCGGTCCGGGCCACGCGCCTAGTTTCTCAACTCGGCTTCTCGGTGAACTCGCCCTCGATCGTGTCCTGGTCCTTCTTCTCGCCGTCGGGCCGTCCCGCGGCCGCGCCGGCGGGCTCCTCCGGCGGGGCGCCCGGAGCCTGCTGCTGGGCCTGGTACATGACCTCGCCGATCTTCGTCGCCGCCGTACGCAGGTCGTTCATGGCGCTCCGGATGCGCTCGGTGTCGTCCGTCTTGAGGGCCTCGCGCACCACGCCGATCTTCGCCTCGACGTCGGTCTTCACCTCCGCCGGGATCTTGTCGGCGTTGTCGCGGAGCGTCTTCTCGATCTGATAGGCGAACGTGTCGGCTTCGTTGTGCAGCTCGATGCGCTCGCGCTTGCGCTTGTCCTCGTCGGCGTGCGACTGGGCCTCCTTGATGAGCCGGTCGACCTCGTCCTTCACGAGGCCGCTGGACGCCGTGATGGTCACGTGCTGCGACCGGCCGGTGGCCTTGTCGTGCGCCTTCACGTTGACGATGCCGTTCGCGTCGATGTCGAAGCTGACCTCGACCTGCGGCACGCCGCGCGGTGACGGCGGGATGCCGTCGAGGATGAAGCGCGCGAGGCTCTTGTTGTCGCCCGCCATCTCCCGCTCGCCCTGGACGACGTGGATCTCCACCTGTGTCTGGCCGTCGGCGGCGGTCGTGAAGACCTGCGACTTCGAGGTCGGGATGGTCGTGTTCCGCTCGATGAGCTTCGTGGCGATGCCGCCGAGCGTCTCGATGCCGAGCGACAGCGGCGTCACGTCGAGCAGGAGGACGTCCTTCACCTCGCCCTTCAGCACGCCGCCCTGGACCGCCGCGCCGAGCGCGACGACCTCGTCCGGGTTGATGCCCTTGTGCGGGTCCTTGCCGAAGAGGTTCTTCACGGTCTCGACCACGAGCGGCATCCGCGTCATGCCCCCGACGAGGATCACCTCGTCGATCTTGTCTGCGCCGACGCCGGCGTCCGCCAAGGCCTGCGTCACCGGGCCGGTGGTCTTCTCGATGAGGTCGCCCGTGAGCTGCTCGAGCTTCGCCCGCGTGAGCGTGATGACCATGTGCTTCGGGCCGCTCTGGTCCGCGGTGATGAACGGCAGGTTGATCTCGGTCTGCTGCGTCGGGCTGAGCTCGATCTTCGCCTTCTCGGCGGCCTCCTTGAGGCGCTGCAGCGCCATGCGGTCGCTGCGCAGGTCGATGCCCTGGTCGCGCCTGAACTCGTCAACGAGCCACTCGATGACCCGCTGGTCGAAGTCGTCCCCGCCGAGGTGCGTGTCGCCGTTGGTGGCCTTCACCTCGAAGACGCCCTCGCCGAGCTGCAGGACCGAGATGTCGAACGTGCCGCCGCCGAGGTCGTAGACGGCGACGAGCTCGTCCTTCCTCTTGTCGAGGCCATACGCCAGCGACGACGCGGTGGGCTCGTTGACGATCCGCAGGACCTCGAGCCCGGCGATCTGCCCGGCGTCCTTCGTGGCCTGCCGCTGGGTGTCGTCGAAGTACGCGGGAACGGTGATGACGGCCTGCGTCACCTTCTCGCCGAGGAACGCCTCGGCGTCCGTCTTCAGCTTCTGGAGGATCATCGCGGAGATCTCGGGCGGCGAGAGCCGCTTGCCGTCGCCGAGCACGACCTCGACGCCGTGCGTGGCCTCCTGGATCTTGTACGGGACCATCTTCATGGTCCGCCGCACCTCGGGGTCGCCGAAGCGGCGTCCCATGAGGCGCTTGATCGAGTAGATCGTGCTGTCCGGGTTCGTGATGGCCTGCCGCTTGGCGACCTGACCCACCAGACGCTCACCGGTCTTCGTGAACGCGACGACGGACGGCGTCACGCGGCCGCCCTCCGCGTTCGGGATGATCGTCGGCTCACCCGCCTCCATGTACGCGACGGCCGAGTTGGTGGTCCCGAGGTCGATGCCGATGACCTTTGGCATGTGCTTATTCCTCTTCTCTCCGACCCTCGGTCGGGCCAAGCCCTCCCTCGGGCCCCGGTGCTCGACCTCGCCGGCCCTCTCCGACCTCGCTCGCGGGGGACCCGCTCGCTCGGCCCAGGTGCTCGACCTCGTCGCTTCGCGCCTCGGTCTGCGCGCCTGGGGGACGTGGTGACCCGCTCGACACGGTCACGAGCGCCGGGCGGATAACGCGGTCGTGAAGCTTGTAGGCCTTGCGGATCTCCTCGACGACGGTGCCTTCGGGCGCGTCCGAGTCGACGTGTCCGATGGCCTCGTGGATGTGCGGATCGAACGGCATGCCGACGGACCCGATCTCCTCGAGCCCCTCGGACGCGAGGATGTCGCGGAGCCTGCGCTCGACCAGCCAGATCCCCTCGACCCACGGCTGCCCCCTCTGGTCCTCCGGCACGTGCTCCAGGGCACGGTCGAAGTTGTCGAGGACCTCGAGCAGCTT
>JACPEQ010000032.1 GCA_016183435.1 Chloroflexota bacterium | reverse complement strand
TGACGGGCGGTCGTCACCGGAAGACCGCCGGATGGAGCAGCCGGGCGTACTCCTCCACCGCGTCAGCCAGCCGGGGCCCCGGCCGGCTGACGATGTCGGGGTCGATGGCGAGGATCCGTCCCGTCCGGACGGCGGCGATGCCCTGCCAGCCGGAGCGCGCCCGGACGCTTTCGACGGTCACTCCGTACTTGGCATCGCCGAGCACGATGACCTCGGGATCGGCGCGGACGATCTCCTCGGCCGAGAGCTGCGGGAACTTCCGCTGCGCACCAGCGGCAACGTTCACGCCGCCCGCGATCGTGATCATCGAGTCGATGAAATTGCTCGGTCCAGCGACGAAGATCCGCGCGGGGTCGGTCGCGTCGACCTCATGGAGCACCCGCGGCTTGGCCGCGACGTCCTTGGTACGGGCCGCCACGGCCTCGATACGAGAGCGCATGCGCTGCACCAGGTCCTGCGCGGCCCGGTCGCGCCCGAGGACCTTGCCGACAAGCAGGATGTTCTTGTAGACGCCCTCGACGTCTTGAGCGTCGAACACGATCACGGCCTGTCCCTGTGCTTCGAGGCCCGGTGCAAGGTTCCCCTGCGTCACGGCGAGGATCAGGTCGGGCCGGTGCGCCACGATCCGCTCGGGGCTCGTCCGTGTGCCGCCCACCTTCGGCAGGGCCTTCGCCTCCGCCGGGAAGTCGCTGAAGTCGTCGACCGCTACGAGCCGGTCGCCCGCGCCGATGGCGAAGACGATCTCGGTCGCGCTCGGAGCGATCGCGACGACACGCCGGGGCTCAGCGGCGAGCGTGAGCAGTCTGCCCCGATCGTCGGTGATGGTCATCGGGAAGGGCGCCGGGGACGCCGTCACTGTCGCGGAGGGCACCGCGGAGGCGACGGATGCGGGTGAGATGCCTCCGCCGCAGCCGGCGGCGAGGATCACGAGGACGAGCGCGCGGAGCCATGTCATGGACGTACCCCTTTCACGCGAGAGGATCCGACCTCCGCAGGGGCAGGCGACCTGGCTTCCGGCTCGCGCCGGTCACAGTGGCGGGACCGCGCCGGTCTCACACCGGCTTCGCTGCGTCCTGCGGCGCTTCTTCAGTTGTGTCCGAAGACGGACGGATCATACCAGCCGGTCCGGCACCACGAGGACGCGCTCCGCATGGCGGATCACCTCGAGACCCGGACCGAACACGTCCCGGACCGTCGGACCGTCGAGCACGTCCCGCGGCGGGCCGTCTTTGAGGACGCGTCCCCGGTGTATGACGACGATCCGTGACGCGAACGCGGCCGCGAGGTTGAGGTCGTGGAGGACGGCCAGGACGAGCATCCCGCCTCGCACCGCGAGATCACGCACATGCGCCAACGTCGCGCGTTGATGGGACGGATCGAGGTGCGTCGTCGGCTCGTCGAGCAGCAGCACGTCGGTCTCCTGCGCGAGGGCCATCGCCACCACCGCGCGCTGCCGCTCGCCCCCCGACACGCGATCGATGCGCGCGTGCGAGAGCGGCAGGAGGTCCATCTGCGCGAGCGCACGCTCGATCGCCGCGTCGTCATCCGGCCGCGCCGTGCCGAAGCGGCCGAGGCGAGCGGTCCGCCCGAGAGCCACGATCTCGCGCAGCGTGAACGGGAACATCGTCTCGGTGACCTGTGGCACGACCGCGATGCGCCGCGCGACCGCGTTCCGTGACAGTGCGCTCAGATCGCGACCGTCGAGCGTGACCGCGCCGCTGCGAGGCGCGACCACTCCCGCGAGGCAGCGCACCAACGTGGTCTTCCCCGCCCCGTTCGGGCCGACGACGGCGACCGCCTCGCCGGCGCGGACGGTGAGCTCCACATCTCGGATGACGGTCCGAGGTCCATACGCGACGGTGAGCGCCCGGGCTCGCAGCTCGGCCATCAGCGTGCGATGGCCCGCGAGCGCCCGAGCAGGAAGAGGAAGAAGGGCGCGCCGACCAGCCCCGTGAGCACGCCGACCGGAAGCTCGGTGGGCGCGACGATCGTGCGCGCGCCGAGATCCGCGAGGACGAGGACGACGCTGCCGCCGAGGAACGCGACCGGCACAAGAAGCCGGCTGGTCGCGCCGACGAGCGCGCGGAGGGCATGCGGGACGACCAGTCCGACGAAGCCGATGAGCCCGCCGAGGGCGACTGCGGCACCGGTGAGGAGCGCGGTCGCCAGGAGCAGCGCCGCCGTCGTCCGTCCGGGGTCGACGCCGAGCGTCGCGGCCGTCTCGTCCCCGAAGGCGAAGGCATCGACGCGCGGAGCGAGGACGAACGCGATGATGAGGCCGAGGGCCGTGATGAGCGCGGCCGCCGCGAGCTCGGTGAGGTCGATGACGGAGATGCCGCCGAGGAGCCAGCCGAGGACGGCCCGCAGCCGCAGCGCGAGCCGGTCGTTCATGACGAGCATGAACGTCACGAGCGCGCCGGCGAAGGACGTCAGGACGACGCCCGAGAGCAGCACGGTCAGGACCGTCGTTCGTCCGCCGAGGCGTGCGAGCTGCCAGACCGCGGCCGCGGCGGCGAGCGCCCCGACGAATGCGGCCGCGGGTACGACCACCGGCTGCGCCACGCCGATGGTGGCGATGGCCGCGACCGCGCCGAGCGACGCGCCGGCCGAGGTCCCTGCGACGTAGGGGTCGGCGAGGGGGTTCCGCAGGAAGCCCTGGAGCAGGGTCCCCGCGACGGCGAGCGCGCCTCCGACGAGCGCGGCGGCGGCGACGCGCGGCAGGCGTAGGTCGCGCACGATCACGGCCTCTGGGCCCTCGATGCGGCCGAGCAGCGCGGCGGCCACGTCGCCTGGGGCGATCGGCACCGCGCCGAGCAGCAGCGCCCACGTCGCCGCGGCGGCGAGCGCGACCGCAAGCCCCGCGACGGTGGCGAGATATCGGGTCCGCCGCGCCACCGAGCGCTCTAGCCGCGCCGCGACAGGCGTATCGATCACGAGCGACGCGATCCGCATCCGTGGCTCACTCCTTTCTTCGGAAGGTGTGCCGGCCGCGAGCGGGACATCAGGCGACCCGACTTCGGGAAGGCTCCCGATACGGTGGCCAGACCGTGCCGGACTCTCACCGGCTTCGCTGATGGCCCCTGTCCGACCCTCGCTCGGGGAAGCCCCTCGCTCGGGCCCAGGTGCTCGACCTCGTCGCTGCGGCGCCTCGGTCTGCGCGCCTGGGGGACGCTATTCAGTTGTACAGACGCTAGACCGTGACGCGCTCCGCCGTGTAGCGCACCTCGTCACGCAGGTGCGTGCCGAAGACGCGCTGCAGCGTCATGACGTGCGCGCAGAGACCGTGGTCGCGGAAGTGCTCGCACTCGCAATGCCATTCATCTCCTCGCAGCCCCACACGATGTGAACCGTTGATGCCGCGGAAGTCGACTTCGAGGTCACGGATGCTGACTCGATCCGGCTCGTCGGCGTAACGCTTCGCCTTCTCGACCATGGAGATGAGGCTCGAGTACATCAGGTCCCTCCACACGATCTTTGTAGGTGACGGATCGGGGTCCAAGAAGCCTGTCCACACCCTAGGAACGATAGTCCTGCCGAGAAACGCTCGAAAACTTCCGTAACGCCCCTTAGGCCCTCGCGCGCTCGAACGCCTTCCACGCATCGAGCCCGTGGATAGTCGACGGCCAAGCGAGCTCCTCGAGCGGCGGGAGCTCATCGCGATCGAACCACGCCGCTTCCGTGACCTCCTCCGGCGCGGCGCGCAGCTCCCCGCCGACGATGTGCGCGCGATAGGTGAGCACCACGAGGGGCGTCCAGCCCGCCGCGCGCTGTGCCGCCTCGCGCATGTAGCTCGCGACCAGTCCATCGACCTCGATCGCGAAGCCGGTCTCCTCGTGTGTCTCGCGCACCGCGGCCTCCGCCGGCGTCTCGTCGCCTTCCATGAGCCCGCCGGGCAGCGTCCAGCGGCCCTCGCGCGGGCCGTAGCTGAGCTTCACGAGAAGGACGGCGCCCGCGCGCTCGACGATCGCGTTGGCGCCGATCTGCACGTGCATGAAGTCGGCGAATCCGCACCGCGGGCAGGCCGGCCGGTCGCGCCCGTCGATGGCGGTCGGGACGAGCCTGGTCCCGTCGCGCGGGCAGAAGGCGAACGCCACCTATGCCTTCGCGAGACGGTCCTTGAGGAAGTCGATGGACGGGTTCGGCGAGGGGTCCGCCCCGTTCAGCAGCGCCACATAAAAGGACACGTGGTCCGTGTAGTACGTCATCTGGAGCACCTCGGAGAGGGCGGTCGCGCCCCGCAGCTCGAGGCTGTGGTGCTCGATCCCAGCCTGGTCGAGCAGCTCCTTCGTCGCCTCCCAGCGCACGCGGTGCCGCCCGAGGTCGTGCGAGCTCCGAAGGATGAGCACGGCCAGCGCCTGCTTCGCGACGGGCGGGAGCGGGAAGCCGACCACCGCGTTGTGGTCCAGCTCGGGCAGGACGTCGTACGCGGCCCACTCCTTCGCGTTCTCGTTCAGCTGGCCCTTCACGCGGCGCGCCATGACGCCCATGACGCCCGCGCCGTACACGAACGGGATCCTCCCGGCGAGCGATGTGGCGAGCTTCTTCGCGTCGTTCGACCGGGCGCCTTCGTGCACGCGTTCCTGCAGCTTGGCGACGTCGGCGAGCGCGCCCTCGACGTCCGCGGCGAGGTCGCGCACCAGCCCCATCTTCGACAGGACGCCGAGCACGAGCGTGAGCGAGTACCCGAGCGTCGCGCGAGGCCGCGCCGCGTACGAGAAGCTCACGAGCGGGAAGCCGCCGGCCGTCGCGAGCTCCGCGAGCCGGCCCCCGGTCGTGATGGCGACGATCTTCGCCCCGCGCTTCCGCGCGTCCTCGAACGCGGAGAGGGTCTCCTCGGTGTTCCCCGAGTAGGAGGACGCGATCACGAGCGAGTCGCGCCCGACGTACGCGGGGAGCCCGTAGTCGCGGTGCACGCTCATCGGCACCTTCAGCTCGCCCGCGACGAGCGCCGCGGCGAGGTCGCCCCCGATCGCGGAGCCACCCATGCCGGAGACCACGATGCTGCGGACGTCGCCGTACGCGGGCGGGACCTGCGCGCGCTGGGCGATGGCCCAGGCGTCGCGCACCTGCTTCGGCAGCTCCTTGATCCGCGCGAGCATCCCCTCGGGATCGGCCGCCCTGATCCGCTCGACGCTCTCGATCACCGTCGTGTCCACCTAACGCTTCACTCCGATCAGCTTCTCGCCGGCGTCGAGCAGGGGCGCGAGCTCCTTCGGGTCGCGCGTCTCGGCATAGATGCGCACCAGCGGCTCGGTGCCCGAGAGGCGGATGAGCAGCCAGGAGCCGTCCTGCCGGAAGAACTTCGCGCCGTCCTTCGTGTCGAGCATCACGGTCCGGGAGACGGGCGTGCCATCGAGCGCGCTCGGCCGGGCGCCGCCGAGCTCGCGCATGATCCGCTCCTTCTCGCGCGGATACGTGGCCGCGTCGAAGTGGACGTCGCGGCGCAGGTACGCGGACGGACCCGCGAGGTCCATCAGCTCGGCGATCAGCTGCGACGGCCGCTTGCGCGTCTTGAGCATGAAGTCGAGGAAGAACAGGTCGGCGACGATGCCGTCGCGCTCGGGCAGGTGCATCGCGAACCCGAACCCACCCGACTCCTCGCCGCCCATCATCGCGCCGGTCTCCGCCATCTTCGGACCGATGTACTTGAAGCCGACGGGGACCTCGTGGACCGGCACCCCGTACCGCTCACCGAGGCGGTCGGCCATGAGCGTCATGTTCACCGTCTTCACGACCGGCTGCCGGAGCTTGCGGATCTCCAGCAGGTACCACATGAGCAGGGCGTAGACGGTGAGGGTGGTCACGAAGCGGCCGGTCTCGTCGGCGAGGCCGGCGCGGTCGGCGTCGCCGTCGACCGCGAGGCCGACATCGGCCCCTTCGGCCGGGACGCGCGCGAGGAACTCGTCGATGTTCGGCGGGATGGGCTCGGGGTTCACGCCGCCGAAGTAGGGGTTGCGCTCGGAGTGCATCTCGATGACCTTCGTGCGGCCGCCGCCGAGGAGCCGGACGAAGTACCCGCTCGCGCTGCCGTACAGCGGCTCGCACACGACCGTGTACCCCGCGCCGCGGAACGCGTCGAGGTCGAACAGCTCGGCGACCCGCGCGAGGTAATCCGGCGCCGGATCGAACACGTCTATCAGACCTCTTGCCTTCGCCTCCTCGAACGGCATGCGCTCGGCCTTCCCCTTCCCGTCCTGGAGCGGATGGATGATCGCCTCGAGCTCCCTCAGCATCGCGGGCGCGGCCGCGGCGCCGGTCTCCGTCTTCACCTTGAAGCCGTTGTCGGTCCACGGGTTGTGGCTGGCGGTGATGACGATCCCCGCCTTCGCTCTGCGGCGCATCGTGGCCCAGGAGAAGGACTGCGTCGGGGCGGCGCTCGAGGCGAGATGCACGTTCACGCCGTTCGCGGCGACGACCTCCGCGGCGGCCGCCGCGAAGTGCTCCGAGGCGAAGCGTCGATCGAACCCGATGACCACGCCCCGCTGCGCTCCGCCCTCACGTCTCACCCACTCCGCGACGGCCTGCGAGCAGATGCGGACGGCGTCGAACGTGTACTCCTCGGCGATCCGCGCGCGCCAGCCGTCGGTACCGAAGACGATCTTCTGGGTCACCGTTCCGACCTCGCTCGGGGCAAAGCCCCTCGCTCGGCGCGCGTGCTCGACCTCGTCTCCTTCGTCGCCTCGGTCTGCGCGCCCGCGGGACGTTGACTTCTCACCCACTCTCTCCAGAAGTCGAGGGTATCGGAGAGAGATCGTTCGAGAGGGATGGCGGGCGACCAACCCGTTCGTTCGCGGAAGCGCGATGACTCCAGGAGCAGGACGGACGGGACGCCGGGCCGGACCCGGTCCTCGTCCAGCTCCGTCCGGATCGGGACCTGCGCGAGACCGAGCAGCACGTCGAGGATCGCTCCGACGGAGACGGCGGTCCCGCTGCCGACGTTGTACGTCGTCGGCTCGGCATCGTCGATCCCACCGGCGGCCTCGTACGCCGCGGCCATGTCGCGCACGTCGAGGAACTCGCGCCGCGGATCGAGCTGCCCATGCCGGATGACCGGCTCCGCGACGTGGGCCTCCGCCTCCGCGATGCGCTTCGCGAACTCCGACGCCGCGAGGCGCGGATGCTGTCGCGGTCCGATCTGGTTCGACGGCCGCAGGATCGTCACGCGGGCGCGGCCGCCGATCGCGCGGAGGACGGATTCAGCGGCGACTTTCGTCGCCGCGTACACGTTCGTCGGACGCAGTGGTGACTCCTCGGTCGCGGGTGCCGGATCGTCGGGGATCCCGTAGACGTCGGCGCTCGAGGCCGCGACCAGGTGGATGCCCGCCGCCGCCACAGCCTCGGCGACGTTGCCGGTGCCGATCACGTTGATGCGGACGGCAGCGAGCGGATCGCCGGTGGCGAGCGTCGGCACGGCCTGGCCCGCGAGGTGGTACACGATCTCGGGCCGGGCGGTGTCCACGGCGCGCCGCGTCGCCACCGGATCCGTGATGTCGGCCGCGTGGATCGTGACGCTGCCGGCCACGCGCATGAGATATGGGAACGGCCGCCGCTCGTGCGCGATGCCGTGGACGTCGTCGCCTCGTCCGACGAGCCGCTCCGCGAGATGGCTTCCCGCGAACCCCGTGATCCCCGTGATGAGGACTCGTGGCGGCATCGCGGGCATCGTACCGATACGCTCACGAGCACGTGGGTGCTCGCTCCGCGGTCGTGATCGCATACGCGGCGATCGCTCTGTCGTGGGGCGGCACGTGGGCCGTCGCGAAGGCGGCCGTCCTCACCATCCCGCCCCTCGAGCTGTCCGCGATCCGCTTCACGATCGTCGCGATCGTGCTCCTCGTGGCGTGCCGCGCGATGGGGATCCCGCTGGGAACGCGGCATCTCGGCGCGGTCGTCCTCGCCGGGGTGGTCGGGATCGCCGGCTACAACGCCCTCGTCTTCGTCGCGCTGACCACCGCGCCGGCGTCCGACGGCGCGTTGATCGTGCCGACGATGGTGCCGGTGCTGACGGCGCTCGTCGCGATCTCGATCGGCGAGCGCCTCACGAGGGAGAAGGTCGCGGGCTTCGCCGTTTCGGGCGCCGGCGCCGCCCTCGTCGTCGCCGGCGCCCAGGGCATCGGCGGGACGTTCTCGCCCGAGCTCCTCGTCGCCGACCTCATGACCCTCGGCGGCGCGCTGTGCTGGGCGGTGTACGGCGTGGCCGGCCGGATCGCGATGCGGGACCGCTCGCCGGCGGCGCAGGTCGCGCTCACGTCGGTCGTCGGCGCCGCCGCGCTCTTCCCGCTCGGCTTCCTCGAGCACGGCTACACGGACGTCCCCACCTGGCCCCTCTCAGCCTGGCTCGCGATCGGGTACCTCGTCGCGTTCGGGACGATCGTCGGGTTCGTCCTCTTCTACTGGGCCGTGCGCCGGTTCGGCGCGGGGATCGGCGCGATGTCGAGCTACATGGTCCCGGTCGCCGCGCTGCTGCTCGCGTTCGTGTTCCTCGGAGAGCGGCCCGCGCCGCTGCAGCTCATCGGCGGCGCGGTGATCCTGCTCGGTGTCCGGATCGCGACGCTCGGCGTCCGACGGCCGGAGGTCGCGGAAGCGGCGGCCTGACCGCCGTCACCGGAGGACCTTCCCGAACTCGACCGTCGTCTCGCGGACGTAGCCGCACGACCCCCAGAACCGCATCGCCGCGGTGTTGTCCTTCAGACGATGAGGTTCACCTTCGGGCAGCCGACCTCGCGCAGCCGGGCTTCCGGCCGCGCCACCAGGTCGCGGCCGATCCCGCGGCGCCGAGCGCTCGGCCGCGGACCTCCATGAGGCCGGATACTGCGGCACGTGCGCGTCGGCCGGTACGACGTCGAGATCTTCAGCGACGGGATCTTCCGCCTCGACGGCGGGGCGATGTTCGGCATCGTCCCGAAGGTGCTCTGGGAGAAGGCCAAGCCCGCCGACGGGCTGAACCGCGTGGCCATGGACATGAGCTGCCTGCTCATCCGCGACGGACAGGGCCACGTCGTCGTCGTCGAGACCGGCGCCGGGCCGAAGCTGAACGACAAGCAGAAGCGCACCTTCGGGATCGACGATCCGCCGGCGCTCCTCGACGAGCTCGCGAAGCGTGGCGTGCGGACCTCCGACGTGACGCTGGTCGTGAACACGCACCTGCACTTCGATCACGCCGGCGGCAACACGCATCGCGACGGCGAGCGGGTGGTCGCGTCGTTCCCGCGCGCCGCGTACGCGATCCAGCGGCTCGAGTGGCACGACGCCGTCCACGCGAACGAGCGCACCCGCGGGTCGTACCTCGCGGACGACTACGAGCCGCTCGAGGCGGCCGGGAAGCTCGAGCTCATCGACGACCGCAGCGAGATCCTTCCGGGGCTGCACCTGGAGCGCGTGCAGGGCCACACCCGCGGCACGCAGACCGTGCGCATCAGCGAGGGCGGCGCGACGCTGTACTTCTCCTCGGACTTCATGCCGGACCGCCACCACCTCCCGCTCCCGTGGATCCCCGCGTTCGACCTCTTCCCTCTCGACACGCTGGAGGCGAAGCGCACGATCCTCCCTCGGGCCGCCGAGGAGCGCTGGGTCGTCGCCTTCACGCACGACGTGCCGCGCTTCGGACGCATCGAGCAGGTCGAGGGGCGCTACCGCTTCAGCGAGATCGCCGACCGTTGAGCGACGCGCTCCCGCGACATGCGTCGACGGTCGTCGTCGGCGGAGGGATCGTCGGCGCGGCGACCGCCTTCTTCCTCGCGGACCGCGGCGAGCGCGACGTCGTCCTCCTCGAGCGCGACGGGCTCGGCTCGGGCACGACGAAGGGCGGCCTGGGCGGCATCCGCCACCAGTTCGTCGACGAGCTCGACGTGCGGCTGTCCCTGATGGCGACGGAGTTCTGGCGCGAGTTCTCCTCCTTCACCGGCAGCGCCCACGACTTCGAGGAGCGCGGCTACCTGTTCATCGCCGAGACGGCGGAGGGCCTCGCGCAGCTGAAGGAGCCGCTGCCGCTGTACGAGCGCCTCGGCCTGACGGTCGAGATGCTCGACCGGCAGGACATCGAGGATCTGGTGCCCGGCATCCGCACCGACGACCTCGCCGGGGGACGCATCTGCGCGCGCGACGGATACGGGGATCCGCTCGCCGCGCTCGCGGGATTCGCGGCCGGCGCGGTCCTCGCGGGAGTGCGGATCTTCGAGGGCACGCCGGTCCAGGGTCTCGTCCGCGCGGGCGGCCGCGTCACCGCCGTGCGCACGATGAAGGGCGACCTCCATGCCGACCGCGTGCTCCTGGCGACCGGCTGCTGGACGACGCCCATCGCGGCGACGGCCGGCGTCGCTGTCCCGATCTGGCCGTACCGCCGGTCGATCATGGAGTCAGGGCCATTCCCCTCCCTGGCCGGGATCCCGATGGTCATCGAGTGGGAGTCGGGCTTCCACTTCCGCCCGACGGACGGTCGCCAGCGGTTCGCGATGCCGAACCTCACGACCGATGGCGGCGTGGAGAAAGGTCCCGGGGCACCACCGGCCACGTTCGACGCGCTCGACTTCGCGCCGCTCGAGGTGCCCCCGTCGCTCGAGCCGTGGGTGAAGGCGCGCGCCGCGCGGCGTCACCCCGCGTTCGCGGACCTCCGCATCGCCTCCAGCTGGTCCTGCTACTACGAGATGACGCCCGACGACCATCCGATCGTGGGCCGCGTCCCGGAAGTGGACGGCCTGTACGTCGCCGCGGGCTTCAGCGGACACGGGTTCATGCACGCGCCCGCGACGGCGCAGCTCATCGTCGAGGAGATGCTCGACGGCCGCTCGACGACGCTCGACATCTCGGACCTGTCGCTCGAGCGCTTCCGCACCGGCCGGCGCCCGTTCACGGCGACCGTCCTGTGATCGACGAGCTGCCCTCCGTTACGGGCGTCCCGAGCGTGACGGCGGCGCAGATGGCCGAGGCCGATCGCGCGGCGGTCGACGAGCTCGGGATCTCGACCGAGATGCTCATGGAGAACGCCGCACGGCAGGTCGCCCTCGCATGCCGCGAGATGCTCGGCAGCGTAGAAGGACGCCGGATCGTGTGCCTCGCGGGGACCGGGAACAACGGGGGCGACGCGCTGGCGGCCGCGCGCCGCCTCCACGTGTGGGGCGCCGAGGTGCGCTGCGTCGCGACCGCCGCACGCGAGGGCCTGCGCGGAGAGCTCAACAAGCGGCAGCACGACATCCTCGAGCGCATCGGGATCCCCATCACGGGCGTCGACGCGGCGCGCCTCGAGGAGGCCGACCTCATCGTCGACGGGCTGCTGGGGTACAGCGTGCGCGGCGCGCCGCGCGGCGACGCCGAGCTGCTCATCCGTGAGGCCGACCGCTCGCACCTGCCGATCGTCGCGGTGGACCTGCCGTCCGGGCTCGATCCGGACAGCGGCGAGCCCTTGGGGATCGCGATCCGCGCCGCGGCGACGGTGACGCTGGCGCTGCCGAAAGCGGGCCTCATGCGCACGGCGTCGCGGAGCCTCGTCGGCGAGCTACTGCTCGCGGACATCGGCATCCCGCCGGCGATCTACGACCGCTTCGGGATCGACGCGCGACGCTGCTTCGTCGACGGCGACCTCGTGCGCGTGATCGACCCCTTAGCCCGGATCCACCGACGCACGGCATGAATAGGGTCCGGCGTCGCGCTGGTCCGGGCCCTCGGCTACGGGAGCTCCAGCGGACCATGGCTCGCCCTGGGGATCGGCGTGCACGCCGGGGAGGCGTTCGTCGGCGACGCGGGGACTGAGGGCGTCTCCGACTTCACGGCCTTGGGGACACCGTGAACATCGCTGCCCGCCTCCAAGGCGTAGCGGCGGCCGGTGAGGTCGTGCTGAGCGAGGACGTGTACCGCAGCGTCGCGGACGACCACGCGGACCTCGCGCCGCGCACCGTGATGCTGCGCGGACGGAGCGAGCCGGTCGAGGTGCGAGTCGTCGGCCGCGTGCTCGACACCCGTGGTGACAAGAGCTGAGGCTCATCGCCGTTCCGTGTGGGGCGGCGAAGTCGAGCTTGCCGACGACGAGATAGCCCGAAGGCCGTCCCGACATCGAGGCTCGCCGGCCCCGCTTTCGGGGAGAGGGTCACGGGTCGGAGCGCTCCGCGATGGTCGGCCCGGTGGGGCGCTCTTGGAGAACTTCGTGCTCGTGGAGATCGCGAAGCAGGTCGGCTGGTCGCGGGTGAGGCCATCGCTCCCCTACCTACACCCCGCCGGATCGATGCGAGCGTCAGAGCCGGCGCGCCGCCGTTACGTCGTCCACCGCGACGATGATCTCCTGATCGCCGGCGTGCGCACTGCCCGTGTAGAGCGTCGTGATGCTGATGCCCGCATCCGCGAGCCGGCGCGCGTACCGTCCAAGCTCGCCAGGGCGATCGTCGACGGACACGCTGAGGACCTCCCGGCTCTCGATGACCTTCCAGCCGTTCTGCTTCAGGGTCGCGAGAGCGCGGTCCGGGTCATCGACCACGAAGTGCAGGAAGCCTCGGCCCTCGTGGGTGAAGGCCGCCGCCGCGCGGATGTTCACCCGCGCCTCACCGAACAGCTCGCCGATCGCCGCAATGACACCAGGACGATCCTGGGTCTCGATGACGATCTCGGTCGCCACGTCTGAACTCTAGACCTGAGTCAGCGATCGCAGGAGATCGCACCGACACCGAGACGCGTGGGGTCCTTCGCACCGCCGCCCTGACCTAGCATGTGCCGACCATGCCGCTGCGCGGGAAACGGATCGCGTTCATCGGCGGCGGCACCATGGCCGAGGCGATGATCCGGGGGCTCCTCGAGCGCCATCTCGTGCCGCCGTCGCACGTCGAGGTGACGGGTCCTCGCCGCGAGCGCCGCGCCGACCTCGCGAAGCGCTTCGGCGTGCGCGCCCGCGCGTCGAACGCGGAGGCCGCCAGAGACGCGCATGTCGTGGTCCTGTCGGTGAAGCCGCAGGTGCTCCCCGCGGTGATGCGCGAGCTGCACGGGAAGCTTCGCGCGGATCAGCTCGTCCTGTCCATCGTCGCCGGCGCGACACTGCGATCGCTGCGGCTCGGGCTCGCCCACCCCGCGATCGTCCGCTCGATGCCGAACACGCCCGCGCAGATCGGGATGGGCGTGAGCGTCTGGACGTCGACACCCGACGTCACGGCCGATCAGCGCGAGCTCGCCGGCCTGGTGCTCGGCGCGCTCGGGGAGGTCGTCCATGCGGAGGTCGAGGAGGACGTGGACCGCGCGACGGCGCTCTCCGGGACCGGACCCGCGTACGTGTTCCTCCTGATGGAGGCGCTCGTCGACGCGGGGGTCCACCTCGGGTTCTCACGCCGCGTCTCCGAGGAGCTGGTCCTTCGCACGGTCGAGGGGTCGGCCGCGTTCGCGCGCGCGAGCGGGCGACATCTCGCGGAGCTCCGCAACCAGGTCACGTCGCCGGGTGGCACGAGCGCGTCCGCGCTCTACGAGCTAGAGAAGGGAGCTCTGCGGACGGTGCTCTCGCGCGCGGTGTACGCGGCGTACCAGCGCACCAGGGAACTCGGCGCTTCAGCGGATCAGGAACTGGCGTCGAAGGGCAGCGATACGCGGGGGACTTCCGGAACGTCCTAAGCCTGGAGCTGCCGGACCTCGATAGGACCATCCTGACCTCTGCGAGGTGACGTACCGATCAGCTGCTGCGCTACTACGCCGACCGCCGCAGGCGCGGGTCGAGCGCGTCGCGGAGCGCGTCGCCCAGGAAGTTGAAGGCGAAGACCGCGATGAAGATCGCCATCCCCGGCCCCGCGCTCATCCACCACTTGAAGTTCGCGAGGTACCGCTGCGAGTAGTTGATGTCCTGACCCCACGAGGGGTAGGGCGGCTGCGGGCCCAGGCCGAGGAACGAGAGCGCGGCCTCCGCCAGGATCGCGAACGCCGTTCCCAGCGTCGCCTGCACGACCAGCGCGTTCGTGACGTTCGGGAAGATGTGGCGGGCGACGATGCCGAGCGGTGGGACACCGATCGCGCGTGCCGCGACGATGAACTCGCGGGCGCGGACCGACAGCACCTGCCCACGCGTGAGGCGCGCGTACGCGGGCACCGCGACGATGCCGATCGCGATCATGGCGTTCTGGATCTGCGGGCCCAGCGCCGCGGTGATGGCGATGGCGAGGACGAGCGCCGGGAACGCCAGCAGCGCGTCGATCACGCGCATGGCCAGCAGGTCGAAGGTACCGCCGAGGTAGCCTGCGGCCAGCCCAAGGCTAACCCCGAGCAGGAAGCCGATGCTCACCGAGATCACCCCGACGGACAGCGAGACGCGGCTCCCCCACATCACGCGGGACAGGACGTCGCGGCCGAGGTCGTCGGTCCCCAGGAGGTGCTGCCCGGTCGGCGGAAGGAGCGCCCGCGCCACGTCCACCTTGATCGGGTCGTAGGGCGCGATGAAAGGCGCGAACGCCGCGGTGAACAGCAGCAGGACGACGACCGCTCCCCCGACGACCATGCGCGGGTTCCGCCGCGCGAAGCTCCGCACCGAGGAGAGCCGGGCTCGCGCCGCGGGACGGGCGAGGGCCGGGAGCGCGGCTTCGCTCAAGACCGCGCGCTCCCGTACGAGATCCGCGGATCGAGGAACGCGTAGAGGACGTCGACCACGAGCGTGCTGAGCATGAAGGAGAGCGCCGAGACGAGCACGACGCCCTGCACGATCGGATAGTCGCCCGAGGGGATGGCCTGCACGGCGAGCCGGCCGACGCCGGGCCAGAAGAAGATCGTCTCCGTGATGAACGCGCCCTCGATGATCGCGCCCGTCTGGATGCCGATGATCGTGACGACGGGGATGAGCGCGTTCTTGAGGGCGTGGCGGAAGATGACGGGCCGCTCGGCCAGGCCCTTCGCGCGGGCGGTCCGGATGTAGTCCTGGCCGAAGGCGTCGATGAGGCTGGAGCGCACCTGCCTGAGGTTCACTGCGAGGCTGGCCGTCGCGAGGGTGACGGCCGGCAGCACGAGCCGCCGCAGGTTGTCCGCGACGTCTTGCGTCAGCGGGACGTAGCCGCCGGGCGGGAAGATCCGCCCGGGGACGACGTACGAGAAGAGGAGGATGAGGAGCAGCGCCAGGAAGAAGTTCGGGAACGACACGCCCATCAGCGTGACGCTCGACGTGAGGAGGTCGACGGCGCTGTTGCGCTTCACGGCGGAGAGCGTCCCGACGAGCAGCGCGAGCGTGACCGAGATGAGGATGGCCGCTGCGCCCAGCTCGAACGTCGCGGGCAGCCGCTCGGTGATCGCCTCGATGACCGGCTGCTTGGTGTGGAAGGAACGGCCGAGGTCGCCGCGCAGCGCATGCGACAGCCAGGCCACGTACTGGACCGGCAGCGGCTGATCGAGCCCGAACTCCCTGCGCACCGCCGCGATGGACACCGGGTCCTTCTCTTCCCCGAGGTAGGCGAGCACCGGGTCCCCGGGGGCCAGGCGGACCAAGACGAAGATGCCGACGGTGACCAGGAACGCGACCGGGATCATGAGCAGGAGGCGACGGAGGATGTACTGGGTCACTCCGTCGCCTCCGCTGTCATCGCGCGGGCGAGGCTACTTCTTCAGCCAGCCGGTGTGGAGCCGAGGGAGCTGGTCCGGGTACGGCTCTACCCCCTGGACCTCCCGGGTCATCAGGAGCTGCGCGACGCCGAACGAGAACCAGACGCGGGCCGGATCGTCGACGACGAAGATCTGCTGCGCCTTGCGCAGGAGCTCGGTGCGCTTGGCCTCGGTCGTCGCGGCGCGCTGCTGGTCGAGCAGGTCGTCGACCTGCGTGTTGGAGTACGCCGAGTCGTTGTTCGGGCCACCCGTGCGCACGTGGTCGTAGAAGTTGCCGTCCGGGTCGATGCGCCCGCTCCAGCCGATGAGGGTCATTCCCGGGTGCTTCTTCTGTCCCTGGAGAGTGACGATGTCGTTGAAGAGCATCGTCTTGATGTCGGCCGTGATGTCCGCCTTCGCGAGCTGCGACTGGATGAGCTGCGCGAGCTGCAGGGTCGCGGCGTTGCCGGACGACACCAGCAGCTCGAACTTCAGCGGCCCCTTGCCGACGTCGGTGACCAGCTTCTTCGCGCCGGCCGGGTCGCCCTTCGCGAACGGCTTGAACCCGGCATCGAACGCGAAGTGGGAGGGGGCGATGGGGCCCCATGCCACGACGCCGACCCCCTGGGCGGGACCCTTCTCGAGGATCTCCTGACGGTCGATGGCCATCGAGACGGCCTTGATGTACCGCGGCTCCTCGAAGACGAAGCCCTTGGTGCGGTTGGGGATGAGGCTGTCCCAGCTGTACGCGCCGATCTCCTTGTACAGGAGCGTGGGATCGGCCTTGACGACCGGGACGTCCTTCCCGGTGATCGTGTTCGTCGCGTGGACCTGACCGGTCCGGATGTTCGTGAGGCGGACGTCGCCGTCGCTGATGGGCTTGACGACGACCTTGTCGAGGTACGGCAGCTTGTCGCCGTTCGGCGCCTTGTACCACCAGTCCGCGTTCTTCTCGAACGTGTAGTGGGAGTCCTTGACCGCTTCGGTCAGGATGAACGGACCGGTGCCCGCCTTGAACGCCTTGCGCGTGAAGTCGGCCCCCGCCGCCTCCACGACCTTGCGCGACACCATCATGCCGGCACGGTCCACCAGGAGCGACAGGAACGGCGCGAACGGGCTCTTCAGCGCGACCTTCACGGTGCTCGCGTCGACCACCGAGACGCTGTCCACGGGCGTGAGCTCGCCGCGGCGCGCGGAGCCCTCCGTCTTGCTGGCGCGGTCGAGGTTGAACTTCACCGCCTCAGCGTCGAACGGCGAGCCGTCGTGGAACTTCACGTCCTTGCGAAGGCTGAACGTGTACGTCTTGCCGTCGTCGCTGACGGTCCACTTCTCGGCCAGCCACGGGATGATCTGGCCCTTGGCGTCGATGCGGACGAGCGAGTCGTACATCTGGTACATGAGGTTGCGGTCCACGAACAGGCGCGACCGCATCGGGTCCATGTCCGTGATGTCCGCGTTGATCGAGAACGTGAGCGTGCCGCCACGCAGCGGCTTGTCGGCCGCGGTGGCCGCCGCGGGTGCACCGGTGGCGCCGGCGGTCGGCGCGACGCCGCCGCTCGGTGCGGCTGGCCCGCACGCCGCTACCAGCAGGGCGAGCGGCCCGATGAGCGCGAGCACGCGCGAAGGCACTGTCATTGGACGGGTCCCCCTCTCCTCCGACTGAAGATCTGGAGAGGATACGAACGAAGTCGTCCCCCGAGTTCAGTGTTCCGCCAGGTGACATGACACGCCCGCCGGGCCGGCCGGCCGCGTCGCGGCCCACGGGCGACATCCACCGACGACCACGCTCCATGAGGTGCCTGTCGGCGTCACATAGGTGTGTTCGCGTCTCTAGCGGGCGGCCGTCACCCCTTTCGGGAGGGCCTCGCGGAACGCCTGGGCCATGTCCGTCCGCTCCCACGGGAGGTCGAGCTCGGGCCGGCCGAAGTGCCCGTACGAGGCCGTCCGCCGGAAGATCGGCCGGCGCAGGTCGAACCGCTGGATGATCGCGCCCGGCCGGAAGTCGAAGTGCTCCGCGATGAGCGCCCTGATGCGCTCGTCAGGCACGGTCGCGGTCCCGTAGGTCTC
>JACPEQ010000083.1 GCA_016183435.1 Chloroflexota bacterium | reverse complement strand
GTTCGACGTACTCCCCGGACCGCGTGTCGACGCGGATCTTGTCGCCCTCGTTCACGAAGAGCGGCACGTTCACGCGCAGGCCGGTCTCCATGGTGGCCGGCTTCATCGCGCCCTGCGCGGTGTCGCCGCGCAGACCGATGTCCGACTTCACGATGCGCATGACGACCGACGCGGGCAGCTCGACGCCGATCGGCTCGCCCTCGTACTCCTCGAGCACCGCGACCATCCCGTCGGTGAGGTAGTTCGTCGCGTCGCCGAGGAGATCGGAGTCGAGGATCATCTGGTCGTACGTCGCGGTGTCCATGAAGTGATAGTGGTCCCCCTCGCGGTACAGGAACTGGACGTTGCGGTGCTCCAGCCGCGCCCGCGTGAAGCGATCGCCGGCCTGCACGGTCTTCTCGATCGTGTCGCCCTTGCGCACGTTCCGCAGCTTCATCCGCACCTGCGCCGAACCGCGGCCGAGCTTGATGTGCTGGAACTCGAGGATCTGGTAGAGCTGGCCGTCCAGCTCAATGGTCATGCCGCGCTTGATCTCACCGGTCGAGACCACTTGTCATCTACCCCTTCTGAATGCGGTCGAGCAGCCAGCGCATGGCCTCCTCGTAGCCCGCCACGCCGTGGCCGATCACCTGATGTGCCGTCACGTCTCGTAGGTAGCTGTGTCGCCGGAACGGCTCGCGCTTGGTGATGTCGCTGATGTGCACCTCGACGACCGGGAAGCCGCATGCCGCCACGGCGTCGCGGAGCACGACGGACGTGTGCGTGAGCCCGCCCGCATTGATGATGGCACCGTCGGCGTGCGCGTGCTCCTGCAGGAAGTCGATGAGCGCTCCCTCGTGGTTGGACTGGAAGTCGATGAGCGTGGCTCCGGCCTCGTCCACCACGCGGCGGCAGTGCGCGACCAGCTCGGCGAGCGTCGTCGTGCCGTAGATCTCGGGCTGCCGCCGGCCGAGCGTGTTCAGGTTCGGCCCGTTCACGAGCAGGATCGCAAGAGCGGTCATGCCGCCCGTCCTTCGACGACACGGGCCGCGCGCTCGAGGGCGCGCGGCGCGACGTCGGTGACCTCGCTGAACCGGCCGACACGGCGCGGCAGGATCCAGCGGTTCTTGCCCGCCCGCGCCTTCTTGTCGCGGCCGAGCAGCCCCCACGCCCGCGCGGGGATGCGCGCACGCACGGGGAGCCGCGCGCGGCCGAGCAGGTCCTCGAGCGCGGGCCGGAGCGTCCGGGCCGCCAGACCGAGCTCCTCGGCGAGCGCGGTGGCGAACACCATCCCGACGGCCACCGCCTCTCCGTGCGTCACGCGATAGCCGCTCGCCGCCTCGTACGCGTGGCCAAGGGTGTGGCCGAAGTTCAGTAGCTCGCGCAGTCCCGCCTCGCGCTCGTCCGCGCTCACGACCGCCGCCTTCATCTCCGCGGACATGCTGACGAGCAGCGTCGCCAGCGCGAGATCGTGCCCGAGCACGCGCTCCAGCGATCGCGCCGTCTGCTCCACGCTCTCCCGGTCCGACAGGAACGCCGTCTTCACGACCTCGGCCAGGCCCGACGAGACCTGCCGGTCCGGCAGCGTCGCCAGCGTCGATGGGTCGCTGAACACCGCCGACGGCGCGTGGAAGGCCCCGACGAGGTTCTTGCCCTCGGGCAGGTCGATGCCGGTCTTGCCCCCGATCGACGAGTCGACCATCGCCAGGAGCGTGGTCGGGACGTGCGCGAGGGCGATGCCCCGCATGTACGTCGCGGCCGCGAACCCGGTGAGGTCGCCGGTCGCGCCGCCCCCGACCGCGACGACCCCGCCGTCACGGCCGATCCCGGCGGAGGCGAGATCGCGCCACAGGCGGCCGAGGGCCGCCTTCGATTTCGCGGCCTCGCCCTGGGGCACCCGGAGGACGACCGGCTCCATCCCTGCGTCGCGCAGCGACGCGGTGACGGCGGGCAGGTGGTGGCGCGCGGCGACGCGATCGCCCGCGACGGCGATCCGGCCGTTCCACCCGAGATCCGCGAGGTGGCGGCCGACATGTTCGAGCACCCCGGCCCGCACGAGCACCGGGTACGTGCGTGGCCCATGCACGTCGATCCGGATGCCGCGGGCGCTCACGATCCAGGCCGCGATCGCGCGGGCGACCTCGTCCGGTGTCGTGCCGTCGACGCGGATCTCGACGTCGACATCGGCGTAGGCCTCGCGCCGTTCGCGCAGCACCCGCTCCGCGTGCGCACGGGGCGAGATCCCTTCCACGCGCAGGTGCTCACGCTTGTCCATCGTGCGCTCGAGGCCCCGCGCGACCGTCGCGATCGACCCGCGCAGACCGACGATGAGCCCCAGGCTGCGCATCCGCTCGCGATTCGCCGGCCGGATCGTCATGCCGCCGCCGGTCGCGACGACCTGCCACGACGGCGTCGGCCGCAGCCGCTCGAGGACGCGTGACTCGTGATCGCGGAAGCGCTCGATGCCCTCGTCGATGATCGTGCGCGCGTTCGGCCTGCGCGTGATGCGCTCGACGGCGTCGTCGGCGTCCAGGAACGCGGCGCCGAGGACGCGCGCGAGCTCCCGTCCGATGACGGACTTCCCCACCCCGGGCGGCCCGACGAGGAAGAGCCTCACGGCATCTCGGTGAGGTCGCCGCCGCCTTGGCCCTGACGCTTCCCGAGCGGATGCAGGCGCGCGCGGTATCGCTCGACCGAGGCGACGAGCGTCTCGGCGTCGTCGGTCCCGAACTTCTCGAGCAGCGCCTCCGTGAGCACGATGGCGAGCATCGCCTCGGCGACGACGCCTGCGGCCGGGATGACGCAAACGTCGCTGCGCTCCACGTGCGCCGGCGCGGCCTCACCCGTCGCGAGGTCGACCGATGGCAGCGGCTTCATGAGCGTGGAGATCGGCTTGAACGCCACACGGCACTCGATGTCGTTGCCGTTCGTCACCCCGCCCTCGAGCCCGCCTGCCCGGTTGCGCGTCCGCGCGAAGCGGCCGCCCTCGAGGACGATCGGATCGTGCACCGCGCTCCCGCGCTCGCGGGCGGCGGCGAACGCGTCCCCGAACTCCATCCCCTTCGCGGCCTGGATGGAGCAGAGCGCCTGCGCGATGCGTCCGTCGAGACGGCGGTCCCACTCCGCGTACGAGCCGAGGCCCGGGACCACCCCGGTCGCCCGCAGCGCGACCATGCCGCCCAGGGTGTCGCCGGCGTCGCGCGCGGCGGCGATGGCGGCGATCATCTCGGCCGAGCGTCGCGCGTCACCGCTGCGGACCTCGCTCGCCTCGACCGCCGCCTCATCCCACGTGGGGGCGCTCTCCACGCTGCCGATCGCGACGACCTCGCTCTGGACGCGCGTCCCGACGAGGGCGAGCAGCGCCTTCGCGACGCCCCCCGCGGCCACCCGCGCCGCCGTCTCGCGCGCGCTCGATCGCTCGATGACGTCGCGCACGTCGCTGTGGCCGAACTTCAGGGCCCCCGCGAGGTCGGCGTGCCCTGGACGCAGGCGCGTCACCGGAGCGGGTGGGTCGATGACGGGCTCCACGCTCATGACGCGCTCCCAGTTCGGCGCATCGCGATTGTCGATCTCCAGCGCGATCGGCCCGCCGGTCGTGCGGCCGTGCCGGACGCCGCCGACGATCCGCACCTGGTCTCGCTCGATGCGCTGGCGCGCACCGCGACCGTAGCCGAGCTGTCGCCGCCGCAGATCGCGGTCGATCGCGGCGACGTCGATGGGCACGCCGGCGGGAACGCCGTCGAGCATGGCCACGAGACGCTGACCGTGCGACTCGCCGGCCGTGAGGAAGCGCATCTCAGACCTGGCGCGGGAGCGCGGCGCGCATCGCCGCGACCGGCGCGTCGAGCCCGGTCCACAGCCGGAAGGCGCGCGCTCCCTGGTGCAGCAGCATCAGCAGCCCGTCCACAGCGACGCATCCTGAGGCTTTCGCGCGGCGGATGAGCGGCGTCTCGCGCGCGGTGGCCACGACGTCTACGACGGCGAGCTGCCGCGGGAGATCGACCCCCTCGAGCGCATCCTCACCCTGCAGGCCGAGCGAGGTCGCGTTCACCACCACGTCGAACGCCTCGAGCGACCGTGGCGGCCAGGCGACCACGCCGAGCGCACGCGGGTCGCCGGCGCGAGACGTCGCAACGAGAGCCGTCGCGAGCGCATCGGCGCGCTCTCGGCCGCGGTTCGCGATCGAGACGACCCGCGCGCCGCCGCTGGTGAGCTGATCCCCGCACGCCTTCGCCGCGCCGCCCGCACCGAGGAGCAGCACGCGCGCACCGCGGACGTCCACGTCCATCTCCGCGAGCGCATCGGCGAAACCGCCCGCATCGGTGTTGTCGCCGCGGAGCGCGCCGCCCCGCTTGAACAGCGTGTTGACCGCGCCGATGCGCTGGGCGGTCTCTTCCACTCCGTCGAGGAGCCGGACGATCCGCTCCTTGTGGGGGATGGTGACGTTCGCGCCGAGCGACGTATGGCCACGGACCTGCTGCACCGCGAACTGGAGATCTCCGGCCGCCACCTGCATGGCGTGGTACCGGTGCGGCAGTCCCATCGCCGCGAAGGCCGCGTTCTGCATCGGCGGTGAGAGTGAGTGCGCGACGGGGTCACCGATCAGGTAGAGATCGGCCACGCTACCTGTTGCCGACCTTCACCCTGTTCGCCTCGTGCTCCTCCAGCGTTCTGGCGAAGAGGTGCTGGCCGGTCGCCTCGCTCGCCACGAAGAACAGGAAGTCGTGCCGCGCCGGGCGCGCCGCGCCCTCGAGCGCCAGGAGCCCGGGGCTGGCGATCGGCGTCGGCGGCAGGCCGGCGACCCTGTACGTGTTGTAGGGCGACTCGAGCTTGAGGTCGTCGAGCAGCAGCGGCCGCCACACACCGAGCGCGTACTGGATGGTGGGGTCGGCATCGAGCTTCATCCCGATGCGGAGGCGATTCGCGTACACGCCTGCGATCTGGGCGCTCTCCTTGCGGTCGCGCGCCTCTCGCTCCACGAGCGACGCGAGCTTCACCAGGTCGTACACCGTGCGCTTCTGCTCCGCCGCGGCGGAGCGCAGCATCGTGCCCGCCTTCTCGTCGAACGTGAGGAGGAGACGGTCGATGATCTGCTCCGCCGTCGCGTCGGGCTTGAAGAAGTACGTATCGGGGAAGAGGAAGCCCTCGAGGGACGTGACCGGATCGAGACCCGCGACCGCGGGCGACGTCCGCTTGCCGACGACCGCGGCCTGGAGGAACGCGTCCTTCGTGATCTTGGGGAAGACCTTCGAGATCTCGGTCGCGATCTCCGTAAGCCGCCACCCCTCGATGAGCCGCAGCCTCACCTGCTCCTCGGGAGCCTTCGTGACGAGGACCTCCGCGATCTCGCGCGGTGTCATCGCCGCGCTGAGGCGGTGCGACCCTGCCTGGATCTCGCTCTCCTTGCCGATGTCGTACAGCACGACGAGGAGCGCGAGCCGCGAGCGGACGAGCTTCTCCTCCTCGAGCCGGCGCGCGACATCCGACGCCGTCTGGCCCTTGCTCACCTCGAAGTCGCGCATGACGCCGCTTGGATCCGCCGCGAGGTCCGTCTGCGCGCCGAGGCGGGCCGCGACGACGGCACGGATCGGTCCTTGGCGCAGCAGGGTGTCGCGGTCGCTCGCGATCGAGTACACCGCGTCCGCGAGGACGCTCTGACCCTGGCTCGCGACGCCGACGACGATCGCGAGCACGAGCAGCACGAAGACGAGCGGACCGACCATCGACCGCTTCTGCGGCGGGGGCCTGCGATAGGCGACCGGCGACCGCGACGGCGCGGGACTCATTGCGACTTCTCACTCTTCAGGAAGTCCTCGAGCAGGACGCTCGCCGCGCCGGCATCGACGTCCGTCGCCCCCTTGATCCCCGCCTCACTCGTCGTGAAGCGCTCGTCGTACAGCCCGACGGGCAGGCCGAGCGACGCGCAGGCCTCGGCGAACCGGCGCACGCGTGAGGCCTGCGGGCCCTCCTCGCCTCGCAGGGTCAGCGGCAGTCCGATGAGCAGGGCGGAGACCTCCTCCCGACGCGCGACGTTGCCGATCGCCTCGACGTCGGCGGCGACGCTGCGCCGGCGCAGGGTCCGGAGCGGGCGCGCGATCCCACCACCCTCGTCGCCCACCGCGAGACCGATGCGCCGGGCACCGACGTCGAGCGCAAGATACCTGCGTCCGCTCACTGCTCTTCCTGGATGGTGATGCGCGCGTCGACGAGCGGCAGGAACGGCCACCACTCCGGTCGCCAGTCGAGCCGGACCATCAGCAGGCGCTCGGCCTCGAGCACGCGCTCCGCCTCACGCACCTGGCGGCCTGCGAGGAGCCGCGCGGTCGCGGCGCGGTCGACGCGTTTCGCCTGCCGGCCCCGCGCGGTGACGTTCCACGTGACGCCCTCCTCGGTGACCGTCAGCTTCGTCACGTCGAACACGACGCCGCGGTCGTCGACATCGTTCCCGGTCTCCGCGGCGTCGCGCAGCCTCGACGCGATCGCCCTCCGCGGTTGGGCGTCCGGTGCCACGTATGCCGTCGCGATCCCCTGGACCGTGATCTCGAAGGCCTCCTTCCCGACCACGTCGGTGGGCGTCGGCGCGATGGACGTCTGTCGCACGAGCACCTGTGGCACGACCTGCTCACCGGGACGGGGCTCGCGCAGCCAGCGCTCGAGCTGCTGATCCCCGGCAGCCTTCAGCGCATCCGGCGCCTTCTTGAGCGCGGCCTCGTAGTCCTCGAGCCTGACGATCGGGATCCTCTTGATCTCGCCACCGCTCGTCGGCTCGGGATTCGTGGCCGAGTACCTGTTCGGGTCAGGTCCGATGGTGATCCGTCCCGGAGCGACGTTCCCCGTCGGTCCCGCGACCGCGGCGTCCACGCCGACCGTCACCCTGCCGACGAAGATGGTGAACGGCGGCACGATCACGCTCCGCGGGACGGTGACGTCCGCCGCGGAGAGGAACTGCATGCCGTCGGCCGTGCGGAAGATGCTGCCCTTCGCCACGCGTACGTCGTCGGTCGTCTTGTTCTCGAGCTGCACGCCGCCCTTCGCGCGGACCTCCTCGGTGCGCGCGCCCGTGGCGGTCCCGGGGACCTTCGCGGTGACGGGCTGTGTGACCGTCTTCAGCGTCACGTCGGCCGTCCCACCCGTCGTCCCGCGCACGACGAGGTCGAGCGGCCCGATCGGCTGGGCCGCCGGTGCGACCCGGACGGTCGCCTCCGGGAGCAGGAGCCCCGCGAGGATGAGCGCCGCGGCGAGCAGGCTGCCCCCGATCCCCGCGATGCGGCCGAGCGACGGCGGCGGTGCGGCGACCGTCCCGGGTCGCGCCGATGCGATGGCCGCCCTGCGCGCCTTCTCGAGCCGCTCGGTCGGATCGAGCTCGTGACGCTCGAGCGCGGAGAGGCTCGCGTACGCGGGCACGTGCACCGCCGACGCGACCGACCGCGCGCGCGCGTCCGTCGTCACGAGCGAGAGCCGGCGCGGCCCGACCTCCGCGCGCAGGACCTCGAGGAACACGCCGCTGCGGAGCACCGGCGCGCCGGGCGCGACCATGAGCGCGATGTCGCCGTCGGGCGGCGCGGCCGCCAGCCGCTCGGACGCGTCGAGGACCGTCGCGCGCGCGTCGAGGTCGACGATCGTCCGTGACATCAGGACAGATGCGCGGCGAGCGCGGCGGCCCCGAGCGCAACGAGGTCGTCCGCGTGCAGCGCGTCCTGCGCCAGGACTCGCGAGGCGAGCGCGGGCCGCAGAGCCTCCGTCTCCACCTCGCCGCCACGCTGCTCCGCCACGGCGTCGCCCAGGGCCCGCGGCAGGGCGACGAGCTCCTCGGGCACCCCGACGAAGTGCCAGCGCGCCGGCAGCAGGCCGTCGAGACCGGGCAGCGGCGAGACGACGCAGCGCGCCCACACCGCCGCATCGCGCTCCACGCGCTCGAGCCGGGCCAGGAACGCGTCCCGCCCGAGACCGAACGCGCGCGTCGAGACGACGCGCGACCCCCGGACGAATGCGAATGCGGTGACATCCGCCCCGAGGCGGAGCACCGCGGCTTCGACGAGGCCGCAGGCGGCGAGCAGACGCCCGAGCGCGTACGCGCCGGAGGTGACGGTGCCCCGGCGCCTCCCGGACTCGAGGGCCCCGCTCGCCGCGCTCGCGAGCACGAGCGGCGCGAGCGACACGTCCGTGCGCACCTCCACGTAGCGCCCCTGGAACCCGACGAGCGACGTGAGCGGCCGTCCGTCGAGCGCCAGGCCGGCGACGTCGTCGCGCAGCTGCACCGTCGCGATACCGCGGAGCGTCGCGTCGTTCACGGCCGCCTCACGCGCCGTCCGCTCCGCCTCGGCGCGTGCCTCCTGGACGGCGCGCGTCACCTCGCCGTGGCTCATCGGCTCGTTCAGCGCCTCGCGCTCGAACGTCGTCGCGACGTGATACGTGCGCACGTCGTCACCGTCGATCGCGGCGATGATCCGCGTGGCCTTCTCGCGCGCCTCCGCGACGGCGAGCGCGCTCGCGACCGCGCGGCCGACCGCATCGCGGTCGACGACGAGCCCACCGGTCATCGCGCCGGGCCGGAGCGGCGCCTGTGAGACGCCGAGGACGCGCAGCAGCGCGTCCTCGCGGCGAGCCACGACGACACGCACCCGATCGGCACCGAGCTCGACGCCGGCGACGGCCGCGCTCCGCTCGATCTTGGACCTAAGAGCCACGGCTCCCGTCGATCTGTTCTCGAACGATCCGCCGCGCGGCCTCGAGCGCCTCGGACAGTCGTCCGACGTCCTTGCCGCCACCCGTCGCGCTCTGCGGCTGGCCGCCGCCGCTGCCGCCGACGATCGACGAGATCTGCTTCGCCACGGTCCCGGCGTGGACGGACTTCACGAGATCCTTCGTCACGGCGACCGCGAGCGCGGCGCGGTCGTTGCGCACGCTGCCCAGGATCACGACGCCCGACCCGATCTGGTCCCGAACGCGGTCGGAGAGGTCGCGCAGCTGCTTGTCATCGACGTCGCCGACGTTCGCGACGACCAGGCGCACGCCATCGAGCGTCTCGGCTTTCGCGACCAGGCCCATCGCGGACGTGTCCATCCCGGCGCGGCGCGCCGTGCCGAGCTCCTTCTCGAGCTTCGCCCGCTGCTCGAGGAGCTGCTCGGTCGCCTCGACCACGCGCTCCGCCGGGACGCGCAGCGCCTGCGCGATGCGGACCGTCCGGTCACGCATCCCTCGCACCTCCTGCAGCGCGCCCCCGCCGGTCACCGCCTCGATGCGTCGGAGCCCGGCACCGATCGATCCCTCGCTCGTGATCAGGAAGAGCCCGATGTCGCCGGTCGAGTGGCAGTGCGTCCCGCCGCACAGCTCGCGGCTCGGTCCGGCCTCGACGACCCGGACCTCACCGCCGTACTTCTCGTCGAACAGGTGCAGCGCGCCCGATGCGAGCGCGTCCTGGAGCGGCATGACACGCGCGTGGACCTCGACGTTGTCCAGGATCGCCCGGTTCACCTCGTCCTCGACGCGGCGCAGCTCCTCGGGTGTGACCGGGTGTCCGAACGTGAAGTCGAAACGCAGGTTCGGCGCGTGCACGAGCGAGCCCGCCTGGTGGACCTCCTCGCCCAGCACGCGACGGAGCGTCGCATGGAGGAGATGGGTCGCCGTGTGGTTGCGCATCGTGTGCCGGCGCAGGTCGGCGTCGACCTCGGCCCGCGCGGCCGCGCCGGTCCGCAGGACGCCGTCGACGACGGTACCGATCATCACGATGACGTCGGGGGCGGCCGTCTGCGTGTCCGCCACCATGGCACGGCCTTCGCTCGTCGTGACGTGGCCTCGGTCCCCGACCTGCCCACCGCCCTCCGGATAGAAAGGAGTGCGCTCGAGGACGACCTCGACCTCGCCGCCCTCGCTCGCCTCGTCCACGCGCGTCCCACCGATCGCGAGCGAGCGGATGCGCGTGTCGGTCGCGAGCTCGCCGTAGCCGGTGAACTCGCTTCGCAGCCCCACGCGGTCGCGCAGGTCCGAGTAGAACTGGCCGAAGCGCATCGCGTCCTGCGAGAACTTCGCGCCCGCGCGGCTCCGGGCGCGCTGCTGCTCCAGCAGCTCGCGGTAGCGGCGCTCGTCGAGCTCGAGCCCCGTGGCGCCGGCGATCTCTCTCGTCATTTCGATCGGGAAGCCGAAGGTGTCGTACAGGCGGAAGACGGTGTCGCCATCGACGCCATGCCGACCGGCGGACCGCGCTGAGGCGACGGCGGCGTTCAGCTGCTCGAGCCCGCTCGAGAGCGTCTGCTCGAACTTGCGCTCCTCGGCCTCGAGCGTCTCACCGATCCGCTCGCGTCCCTCGGCGAGCTCGTGGTAGTGCGCCTGCATGATCCGCGTCGCCAGGACGCCGAGCTGGGCGATGGCGCCGGTCCGCAGGCCGAGCTTGCGCGCGTGCAGCGCGGCGCGCCGGATGAGGCGGCGCAGCACGTACCCGCGGTTCTCGTTCGAGGGCTGGATCCCGTCGCCGATGAGGAACGTCGCCGCCCGTGAGTGCTCGGCGACGATGCGGATCGAGGCGTCCACGCTCGCGTCGCCGTACCGCACGCCGGCGAGCTGCTCGAT
>JACPEQ010000080.1 GCA_016183435.1 Chloroflexota bacterium | reverse complement strand
GCGTGGCGAGCGGCTCGGCGTTTGGGGCCCTCGAGCGATTCGCGGGATCCGGCGGCGCATCGACGCGGCCAGACCCTCGTAGTGCAGCTGCGTCGGACGAGAGACGCGGCCACATAGCCGAATATGTGACCTGGCGCTCCGGTGCGCCTGGCTTGCACTGCGGATTTGGGTGCCGCGACCTATTTTGTCAAGGAACATTAAGCGAGGCCTGGGTGTGCGATCGCCCCTTCACCGCGGTCTCAGCAGCCGCTGGGAACAACACCTGGGATCAACCAGGTGTACACGCCGCACGACCGCGACCAGCTGCGATCGGAGCTCGTCACGGACGCGCGCGCCGATCGACGCATCACCCAGTAGAGCGGCCGTGTGCCACGTCCGGTCCGATCCCAAGTGTTTACAAGAATGGCAATACCCGCTATGGTCTCGGCATGATCGCGGACAGGATCGCCAGCGTCATTACGGATCGGACTGCTCCGGCCAAGGCCAGGCGGCTTGCCCACGATTGGATGCTGGAGCTGCTGGCAAGACCTTTCGCTGCGTCCGAGGCTGCGGAGAAGCTTGGGGTGAGCAAGCCGACGGCGATCAAGTGGCTGCGGGCCGGCCTAGTTCGCCGCGCTGACCACACGTCCGAGGAGCAAAACCTGTTCGATGCTGCGAGTGTGCTCAGCACACGTGAGGTCCTGCAGCAGCTGAAGATGAAAGGGACGGTGGTCGAGCGCGCCCAACTTGTCGCTGACTTGCCGGAGAGACTCTTCTGGACGGCGAACCGCGATGCATTCGCGAGTCTTGAGACGTCCTTGCGTGAGGCCGATCGCGGCAGACTGGCACCAGTAGGCGACGACGAACTGCAGCGCGGACGCGAACTCCTCGAAAAGCGCCGGGCGCTTGGTCGCAGACGCGCCGCACGCCAGCGGCGCAGGAACGCGTCTGGTCGGGCCACGTAGACCGAGGCAAACACCGTTCTTCGCCGCGCAGCAGAGCGCCTTGCGGCACCGCGTACAACAAGGCGACAAGGACGCGGCGGAGCTTCATGACGAGATCCTCATCGCTCTTGCGGTGATCGCCGACGATCCTTGCGTCGGTTACCGGATGCGCGGCTTGCCGGTCCTCGAGACCCTTTGCGCGTACCACTTGCCGGCACCGTTCAGGCGATGGCGCGTGATCTACCGCCATGCGGCGGGCCACGGCGAACCACAGTTGATCCTCCTCGGTGAGCACTGGAAAAGGGTGAGCGGCTCTGCTGGTCGCGGGGGCCCTTCCGACGTCGCCTCCCGCCTCCGATTCGCCGACGTCTACGACGCCGTCGCGAGCTTCCACGGGGGGAACTCAAAGGGCGAACGAGCGAGGATCCAGCGCGCTGTACGCAACCTTGAGAAGGAGCGTTGCTGCTAGATCGACCGCCTCCGGCTCTGGGAACATTGAGCGAGGCCTGGGTGCATCTGAGGGCCATGCACTCGACAGGCCACCCTGCGAGCTCGCAAGCCCACATGGCTCCGTCGGAAACGTCGCGAGGTCAACGAGGACCCTGCCGTTAGCCCAGATATTTCAGTAAGCGCTCATGCCGCCCGCGGCGCCACGAAGAGATGAAAATGTCGGGCACCGGTCGGTGGAGAAGCTCGTCCGAATTTGGTGCTTCGAGCCCGATCAGTAAGCGGAGCTGGCGGCCCATCGGCACCACGAATTGTCGCCCCACCTTGAGTGGGAGCACGCCGGGGAAACTCTGACTCACCGGGTCCGCCCGCCGGCCGGAGCGACAACACTGGCGGGAGGTGCACCGTGCGGGTCCTGTACGAGCGCTGCTGCGGCCTCGATGTCCATAAGAAGTCCGTCACCGCGTGCGTCCTCACCCCCGAAGGACGCGAGACACGCACCTTCGGAACGATGACCGCCGACCTCCTCGAGCTCGCGGACTGGCTGCTCGGCAAGGCCGTCACGCACGTGGCCATGGAGTCGACGGGCGTCTTTTGGAAGCCCCCGTACAACCTTCTCGAGGGCACCGGCCTCGAGCTCCTCGTCGTGAACGCCGCTCACATCAAGGCCGTTCCGGGCCGCAAGACCGACGTTCGGGACGCCGAGTGGATCGCCGAGCTGCTGCAGCACGGCCTCCTGCGGGGAAGCTTCATCCCCGAGCGGCCTCAGCGCGAGCTGCGCGAGCTCGTCCGCTACCGCACCCAGATCATCCGCGAGCGCGTGCGGGCGGTGCAGCGGATCCAGAAGCTCCTCGAGGGCGCCAACATCAAGCTCAGCTCGGTCGCGACCGACATCCTGGGCGTCTCCGGGCGCGCGATGCTCAGCGCGCTCGCGGCCGGCGAGACCGACCCCGCGGCGCTCGCGGCGATGGCGAGGGGGCGCCTCAAGAGCAAGCGCCCGGAGCTGGAGGCGGCCCTGCGCGGCCTGGTCGGCGAGCACCAGCGCTTGCTGCTCCAAAGCGGGCTGCGGCACCTCGACTTCCTCGAGGAGGAGATCGCGCGGCTGGATGAAGAGGTCAAGGGGCGCATGGTCCCTTTCCAGAAGGAGCTCGAGGCCCTCGACGCCATCCCCGGCTGCGCGCAGCGGAGCGCCGAGTCCTTCCTGGCCGAGGTCGGCAGCGACGTGAGCCGCTTCCCGACGCACCGCCCCCCGGCCTCCTGGGCGCGCATCTGTCCGGGGACGAACGAGAGCGCGGGCAAGCGGCGCAGCGGCGCCACCGGCCACGGCAACCAGTGGCTGCGCGGGACGCTCGTCGAGATGGCCCACGGCGCGGCGCGCTCGCGCGGCTACCTCGGCGCGCAGTACCACCGCATCGCCGCGCGGCGGGGCAAGAAGCGCGCGGCCGTCGCGGTCGGGCATTCCATCCTCGTCATGGCCTACCACGTCCTGCGCGACGACACCCCGTACCGCGAGCTCGGGCGCAACTACTTCGACGAACGCGACCGGAAGGCGGTGACCAAGAACGCCGTCAAGAGACTTGAGCGCCTCGGCTTCAAGGTGACGCTCGAGGAGGCGACGAAGGTGGCCTGACCGCCGACATTTTCTGGGGAACTCGGTCATGACGCCTGCGAGGCGTGAGTTCGTCACGGCGATCGTGTTCGGGCCCACTCAGATGGCGCGATGGCCACGGAGTGAGTGCGAGGCCCCAGGATGGACGTGGACGCTCCGGACTCGCTGACATCAAGACGCGCGTCAAGACAGCCTGGTCCGTGGTCAGCCCGGGGAGCGAGGGATCTCCCCGCGATCAGGTGACGAGGGACGAGCTCGGGAGACGGCCGAAGGCGGCGACGAGCTCGCCGGCCCAGGGCCAGCCTGCGGCGATGCGCAAGATCAGACGCCGCGCCGAGCGCACGATCACGCCCGCGGCATGGAGCAGCGCGAAGCGCAGCCGCTTCGGCTCGGCCCGGGCGAGCTCGCCCCGAAGGCACAGGCCTTTCATCCAGGCCAAGAGGTCGCCGGCGACCAGGACGAGGGCCAGCCAGGCCTGGTTGATCTTGAGCTCGCCCGAGGGCAGGTTGGCCAGTCCGGTGTCCTTGGCGTCGCGGATGGCGCACTCGGCCCGCCCGCGGCCGCGGTAGAGGGCCTCGAAGAAGGCGACGTCGCGCCCGGGATGGTCGGTGAGGAACACCTGGTAACGGTGGCCGTCGATGTCGGTGAAGGTGAGCTGGGCGCCCTCGTGGGGCACCTCGCGCCGGGCGATCATGCGCGTGCCCTTTGGCCAGCCGGAGAGGTCGACCGACTCTGTGATCTCGGCGACCTCGGCCCCCTCGCGCTCCTCCATCCCATCGGCGGAAAGGGCCGGGATCCAGCGCGATGCGGGCGCCTGGACCACGACCTTGGCGATGTCGGCGGTGAGCGCGTGACCCACGACGAAGCGGCAGCCCCGCTCGCGGCAGGCGGTGAGGAACTCATGCGAGGCGGCGGCCGAGTCGGTGCGCACGATGACCTCGCGCGTGCGCGGGTCGATGGGCAGCTGGAAGAGCGCCGCGTCCAGGACCGTGATGTGATCGGCGGCGGTGCCCGACCCCGCGTTGCCCGGGCGCAGCAGCGCCGCGAGCGGCTCGCCCGTGCGGTCGAGGTACGCGACGAGCGGGTAGAAGCCGAAGCCACCCTTGTACGTGGGCGCCGCCTGCTCCTTGTCGGAGTGGGAGTTGACGAGCGTGCCGTCGATGTCGATGACATAGAAGCCGGGGTCCATCCCCGCCGCCCAGGCCCGCCTCCGCGCTTGGGCGCGGGCGGTCGCGATGCGTCCCAGCGCGGCGTCATCGATCGCGTCGAGCGTCCGCCAGGCGGTGGACACCGAGGCGACGTCGCCGAACAGCGCCGGCTGGCCCGCCAGGGCGCGCAGGTCGCTGATCGCGGTCGCGCCATCGGCCAACGCGACGGCCAGATCGACCGCCACTCTTCCGCGGTCATGACCGCGGCGGCGGCGCTTCGTCGGCGCCAGCGCGGCCGAGAGCCCGTCGCTGAGGCCGAGGCGATCGGCCAGATCGCACAGCAGCCGCGCTCCGGCATGGGCCACGACGCCCTTGCCGCCGGTGGTCACTACCAGGCTCGGACGCCGAGATGTACGCTTCATCTGCGAAGTGCCCTCCTGATCTTGGGTTCTGCTGGGTCGCAACCGCAGTATCCCTTGTCAGGAGGTCCTTTTCGATCTCTGCGCGATGCGCGATCAGCTCGTTATTGAAAGGTCCGGGTTAGTGTCGAG
>JACPEQ010000086.1 GCA_016183435.1 Chloroflexota bacterium | reverse complement strand
CCACGCAAGTAGTGCTCGTGCTTGGTGACGCGGGGCGCGGACTTGTTATGTAGCGCCAGCACGCCTTGGACTTTCTCGAAGAGAGCACTTGAAACGAGCGGCTCATGGATCCCCGGGTGTTCGACCTCGCCCCAGCGAACAACGCCGACGTACGCCTTGTTCTTCAACAGCCGAGCGATATTGGCTCGACTGAGCGACAGTCCGTTTCGTGTCCGCAGGCCACGCCTGCTCATCTCCTGTTGCAGGCGATGCAGGGGCCATTCTCCGGTCGCGTAAAGCTCGAAGGCATCCCGCACGAGGGGAGCCATCACCGGGTCACACCCGGCGCGTTGCAGCGGCGCCACCGAGTCGTTAGCCTCGGTGTGTAATGGAACGCAGTACACGCCGGACAGGTACCGCCAGAATGCGCTCGCGCCCCGCGAGCGGCCGTCGTACCCCCACGCGGAGCTTCGCCTGCCCCGACGAACTGTGGGCGGAGATCTCCCGCTTCGCGGAGCGCCGGGCTGTGCAGCGCTCGGATGCTCTCCGCATGCTCCTGGCGGACGGATTGCGCGCTGCGTCCCGTGCGAACGAGCTCGACGAGGCCCGCGAGTGGCAGGTCGCCCGGGCGTGGGCCGAAGCTGGGCATATCGCCGCGGGGGATCGTTCCGGCGCCGGCTGGGAGGTCATCGAGGAGCGCTTCGACCGAGCGCGGGAGCGGATCCACGAGCGGGAGGCGCACGAGACGGCGGCACGCCTCTGAGTGGTGCGCCTCGTCCTCCGCGCCTCCTTCGTGCGCGACGTCGATGCGCGCGTCGCGTGGCTCGAGGAGAACGCGCCGGTGGAGTGGCTGGAGCGCTTTCGTGAGGGTCTGACGTCCGCCACGCGGCGGATCGCCGCGTACCCGCGAAGCGGTACGCGGCTGCGTGACGAAGCCGGCCTCGTCCTGCGCGCGAAGGCGTTCCCGGGTCCCCTTCCGTATCTCGTCTACTACGCGCATTCGAGCGCGGAGCCCACCGACGAGGTGTATTTGCTTCGTCTGTTCCACTACCGGCAGAGACGAACGCCGCGTCGGCTCAGCGAGTGGCCGTCCTAACGGGATCCCCTATGCGCCCGGGAGAGCTCTCGCCCCCCCGCCGGGCCCGCGATCCGCTCTTTCGACCGCGCGGGGCCGATGGTCTGCGACGCTCGAGCCGTGACACGCCTGCCTCGAGCATCGACTTGATGAACGTCTGGTAAGGGATGTCGGCTCGGGCGGCTTGACGCTTCACGCGCTCCAGCAGATCCTGTGGGACGCGGAGCGAGACTCCGACGGTCCTGGGGCGAGAGGAGAACAGGGCGTCAACATGTGCGTCGAACTCCTCGTCGGACATGTTCTCGAAAGGATCGATCCAGCGCCGTGTCGCGGTCACTCGTAATACCTCCTGGCGGCGCGCCGCCCGGCCTCTCGTGTATGGACGGGAAAGCGACCCGAGGCGTGGTCCACCCATACCACCACCAGGAGCCTGCCTTTCAACGTCCTGCCGACCACCGTGTAGTAGGCGACGTCGCGCCTGTTCTCCGCTGACTGGATGCGTTCCGGGTCGTTCAGCGCCTCCTCGACCTCAGACTTGGCGATCGCTCGCTCGGGATGGTCCCGCTCGACGTGGCGTACGTTCGAGGCCTCCCACACGACGGGCCGGCTATCCATCCGGGCACTGAGTATAGACGATCTGCTCGATCTTGTGATGCATATCGTCCATACGCAATGATGGTGGAGCTACCGCGGGCGGGCGCAGCCGCGGGACACTGTGGAACGCGGGTTCGCATTGGAGGTTCGACGAAGGCGGCAGAGAGATCGGACCGACGAGCGGATGAAGCGGCCACCGGAGGCGCACAACTTGCGGCCGCTACTACCGGGAAGGAGTGATCGAGCGGCCTTCCTGGGCTCCTTCGGCCCTTCCTCGGTTCGACTGATGTCTCGGACGGTTCGCCGTCGTCCGCAGTGGTCCGGGAGGCTGACGAGGACGGGCCGAGCGGCCCGCGCGCAAAGCCTCGGACGTCCGCACTGTCGTCTCGTGCACGACCTGATCCTCATCCACCCGCCGTCGGTCTTCGACTTCCGCGACCGGGCGCAGCTCCGCGGCCCCATCGCGGACGTGATCCCGTCCACCGACCAGTTCGAGATGTATCCGATCGGGATGACGAGCATCGCGGCGTATCTGGCCCGGAACAACTACCGCGTCCGCATCGTCAACCTCGCGCGGCGGATGGTGGCGGATCCGGGCTTCGACGCCGTGCGACACCTGGGGCGGCTGCGCTCCCGCGTCTTCGGGATCGATCTGCACTGGCTGGCCCACGCCCAGGGAGCGCTGGCGGTCGCACGGCTCATCCGCCGGCTCCACCCTGCGGCGCGGGTGCTGATGGGCGGGCTGTCGGCGTCCTACTACCACGAGGATCTCATCCGTGACCCCTCCGTGGACCTGGTCCTGCGAGGGGACTCGACGGAGGAGCCGTGCCGGCAGCTCCTGCAGGCGCTCCGCGAGGGGCGCCGGCTCGACACGGTGGCGAACCTCACCCACAAGCGCGCCGATGGGACGGTCGTGGTCAACGCGCTGTCCTACGTCCCCGCCGATATCGACTCGTTCGAGCTGCCGGCATACGAGCACATCCTGCGGTCCGTGTTCGGCCGTGACCGCCTCGCCGACGCCCTTCCCTACCACGGCTGGCTGGCGCGGCCGCTCACGGTCCTGCTCAGCTCGCGGGGCTGCACCCTGGAGTGCACGACCTGTGGCGGATCGCGATCGGCGTACCGGATGATCTGCGGGCGCTCGCAGCCGGCGTTCCGCTCCCCCGAGCGGATGGTCGCCGACCTCCGTGCCATCCGCAGCTTCTCGCGCGCTCCGGTCTTCGTCGTCCACGATCCGCGCATCGGTGGCGCGCGCCGCGCGCGACGGCTCTTCGAGCTGCTCGCGCGCGAGCGCGTGCAGAACGAGCTCGTGTTCGAGCTGTTCGCCCCCGCCGGCCGCGGGCTCTTCGGTGCGCTGGCGCGCAGCGTCGAGCGCTGGAGCCTGCAGATCACGATCGAGAGCCAGGAGGAGCGCCTCCGGCGCATCAACGGCAAGTTCGCGTGCTCGAACGAGCGCATCGAGGAGACCATCGCGCTCGCGTTCGAGCATGGCTGCCACAGCGTCGACGTCTTCTACATGGTCGGCGTGCCCGGCCAGACCTACGAGTCCGCCCTGGGGATCGCCGACCACTGCGAGCGCCTGCTCGAGCGCTTTTCGCCCACGCGGACCCTGCGGCCGTTCGTCGCGCCCCTGGCGCCCTTCCTCGACCCGGGCAGCCGCGTGTTCGAGGATCCGTCGATGGGCTATCGGAAGCAGCTGGGCTCGCTGGCCGAGCACGAGGACGCGCTGCTCGAGGCCGACTGGACCCGGACGCTCTCGTTCGAGACCGACGCGATGACCCGCGCGCAGATGGTCGAGGCGACCTACGCGGTGACCGAGCGCATGAACGACCTCAACCTGCGCTTCGGCCTGATCACACCGACGGCGCACGAGGCAGCCGCCCGCTGCCTTCGCGCCGCGCGCGAAGCGGTCCCGATGGGGCCCGAGCAGCGGGACGCCGCCTGGATGTTCGCCAAGGAGGAGATGAGCTGGTCGGGGACGGAGGGCATCCGGCCGACACCCCGCCTCGCCTGGACGCTGCTCACCGGCCTTGTGTCGGAGGTCGCCCAGGCCGCCTCGCGGCGCCGCGGCGTGTACGACACGCACGTCGTCCGATGAGCCGCCGGGCGGCCGCGCCGGTGTAGCGTCGGAGAAATGCGCGTCATGTCGATCCTCTTCCTGCCGACGCTGCTGCTCGGCCTGCTGGTAGGGATCCAGTGGCAGACGCAGGCCGAGCGGTCGCCCATCTCGTCGCGGTACAGCGCCGACCTCGCCGACGCTGCGAACGTGATGCAGCGCGAGCAGGATGGGCTGAAGGCCGAGGTCGCGTCGCTGCGCAGCCAGCTCGACGGCATCCAGGAGCAGGCCGCCACGCTCGACGACCGCGCGGCCGGGCTGAAGCGGCAGATCGACGAGATGCGCGTGGACGGCGGCCTCACCGCGCAGCGCGGCGCGGGCCTCCTCGTCACGCTCGACGACGGGCGCCTGCCCGCGAACGCGCCACGGCGCTCGATCGAGCTCGCGATCGTGCACAGCCAGGACATCACCGACGTGTTCAACGCGGCGTGGAAAGCGGGGGCCCGCGGCATCGCGGTGAACGGCGAGCGCATCACCGCCGCGACCGCGTGCGTCGGCGCGACGATCCAGATCAACGGCCGGCTCATGTCGCCGCCCTTCGTCGTGAGCGTCCTCGGTCCGGCGGATCAGCTGCTGCGGTCGCTGGGGGATCAGAACGAGCTGCGCGAGATCAAGCGCCGCAGCGAGCTCTATGGCCTGAAGCTGTCGCTCGAGCGCGCGACCGAGGTGGCGCTGCCGCCGTACACGGGGGCGATCCCCGTCCGTCACGCGTCGCCGCGCTAGCGGGGGTGGAAGGGGGCGTTGCCCCCTGCGAGGACTAGACGCCTTTGACGAACTCGGCGACGGGGACGTCCAGCCGCTTCGCGAAGTGCGAGAGGGCCGCGAGCGACGGCGCCACGCGGCCGGTCTCCATCTTCCACACGTACTGCCGCTCGAAGTACACCCGCCCGCGGCGGTCCGCGCCCAGCTGCGCCATCGTCAGTCCGCGCTTCTCGCGGAGGGCGCGGATCCGCTTCCCCACCTTGCGCAGGAGCTTCGCCTCGCCGGGGACATCCGGGTTCACCCGCGCCGGCATCAGGACCCTAAGGCACCGGATCGAGCAGCGGCTTGCCGTCCATGAACGCGAGGATGTTCTGCGCCGCCCTGACGGCCATCCGCGTGCGCGTCGGCGCCGACGCGGACATCACGTGCGGGAGGAGCACGACGTTCTCGAGGTCGAGGAGGAGCGGGTGGACGCTCGGCTCGTGCTCGAACACGTCAAGGCCCGCCGCGGCGATCACGCCGTCGCGTAGCGCGACCGCGAGGGCCCCCTCGTCGACGACCGGGCCGCGCGAGGTGTTGATGAGCACGGCCGTGCGCTTCATCTTCTTGAGCGCGGCCGCGTTGATGAGGTGCCGCGTCGAGGGCAGGAGCGGCACGTGCAGCGAAACGAAGTCCGACTCTGCCAGAAGCCGGTCGAGCGGCGCATACGTCACGCCGAGGTCGCGCTCCGCGCGGTCGTTGCGCCGCTCGTCGTAGTACAGCACGCGCATCTCGAAGCCCTTCGCGCGGCGCGCCAGCTGGCCGCCGATGCGGCCCATCCCGACGATGCCGAGCGTCGCGTGGTGGACGTCCTGGCCGAGGAACATGAACGGCGTCCATCCGTGGAACTTCCCCGCGCGCAGGTAGCGCTCCGCCTCGCCGAAGCGCCGCGCGGTCGCGAGCAGCAGGCCGAACGCCCCGTCTGCGGTGGTCTCGTCGAGGATGCCCGGCGCGTACGTCACCGGGATCCCGCGCGCCCGGGCCGCGGCGACGTCGATGCTGTCGTAGCCCGTCGCCAGCGTCGCGACCATGCGCAGCTTCGGCGCCGCCTCCATGACCGAGGCATCGACGCGCCCGACCGGAAGCATGTAGAGGATCTCCGCGTCCGCGGCGAGCGCGCGCATCTCGTCGGGCGAGACGACCGGCGGGTCGGGCGGGCCGACGACGACGTCGGCTCGCGGCCGGAGCAGCGCGAGCGCCTCCTCGGGGATGGGCCGAACGACGACGATCCGCGTCATACGAGGCGCTGAGGATACGGTCGGATCTACCGGGTCGCGCCGGACCCCTCTCCACGCCGCGCCTGCTCGATCGCCCGGCCGAGCCGGCCCAGCCGCCGCTCGCGGTCCCGCACGAAGCGCCCGATCCCCGCGAGGAGGTGTTCGGGAGACAGGTGCGCCTCCGCGACGACCTCCTCGACGGTGCCGCCGGTGCGCCAGCGGTCGTCCCAGTCGGACGTGAGCGAGTACTCCGCGACCACGCCGTTCTCGATCCAGTCGGCCATGACCCGGCGCGCGCGGTTCGAGACGACCATCGCGTCGACGCGGTCGGCGTCGCTCGCGACCGAGCCGCGGTAGCCCTCGTCCTGCAGCGCGAAGAGCTGCGGGCTGATCGCGGCGACGATCTTCACGTTGAGACTTCGAGCGTCGAGCTCGGGGAGGATGCCGACGACGTTCGCCGTCGTCGACGTTCCCTGGACGAACACGGTGCCGCCGCGCGGGCGGTCGCTGCGGTACGGCCGGAGCACGTACGCACCGCGGGCCGCGGCGAAGTGCGACGGCATCCCGAGAGCGGCCCGGTCCGGGATGGTGATGGGCGGCCGCGTCAGATGCAGCGCGACGATCGGCGCCTTCTGGCGCAGCGCCGCCGCCAGCACGACCGGCACCTCGTTGTGCTCCCAGGGATGGAGATCGATGACCGCGCCCTCGGGGAACAGCTGGGTGACGCCGGTCTCGAAGACGCCGAAGTGGGTGCGCGAGTCCTCCGCCGTTTCCGGTCCCGAGTGGCCGGCGATCCAGATCACCTTCCCGAGCTTCAGCTCGCAGTCCTGCGCGAGCTGGCTGAACAGGCGCATCTCGCCGTACTTCAGATAGGAGAACGAGCCGTAGGTGGAGCACGCGGCCCAGAAGCCGTCGAAGTCCGTGAACGGATCGGTGGCGAGGTTCACCGACGCGATGCCACAGGAGATGCCCGCGTTGGTGAACTCGGTGATCTCCTGCGGGAGCAGCGTCCCCTGCGTGTTCGAGTCCCGCCGGTACCAGCCCCAGCCCTCGACGCCGCCGAAGCCCTTCGCGAAGCCCGCGATGTTCGTCGACTCCGCCAGGTCGGCGGACATGGCGATGACGAGCGGCCGCCCGTACTCCGTGCGCGCGAAGGAGTTGACCCAGGCGCCCCACGTGCCGAGCGCCGCGCGGTTGGGCTTCGACTCCCCCGGCTTCGCCCACATCTCCGCCGGATAGCGCTCGGGATCGGTGAGCCGCTCGTCACGGAAGATCCCGGACCGCGTGCCGCCGAGACGGAACGAGCGGAGCGTCTCCGGCACGCTGTCCGCGGCGGCGCCGATCCGCGCGGCGATGTCGTCGACGACGTCGCTGCGCGAGCTGAGCGCCGCCATCACGACCTCGAAGTTCCGCCGCGCCTGGGCACGGAGCGCCGCGGGATCCTCTGGAGCGGGCTCGTCCACTCCGGCGTACTCGACGCCGTACTTCGCCATGAACTCCTTGCGCAGCCGCCAGAACGGCTCGCTGTTCAGCGGATGCGGAGAGCCGTGCGACGCGTTGTCGTACTTCAGGTAGCCGCGACCCTTGCGCGTGCGGAACCACGCGAGCGTCGGGACGTGTGACCCGTCGCCTCCGCGTGCGGCGTCGAGGATGGTCGCGGTCACCGGCGGCCACTCGCTGCCCTGCTCGGTCCCGAGGACGCGCCAGCCGTAGCCGGCGAACCAGTCCCGTGGCGTGCCGTGGACGACGCTCGAGATGGGGTTCTCGTCGATCCCGAAGTCGTTCCAGTCGAGCAGGAACACCAGGTCGGCGAGCCCGAGCCCCCAGGCGGAGTTCCGGCTCTCATGGCTCGCGCCCGGCGTCAGACCGCCCTCTCCTTCGACCGCGAAGACCTTCACGCCGTCGAGACCGGCGGCGCGCAGCGCGACGGCCTGGCCCACCGAGGGCGGCAGGCCATGCCCGGACGGCCCGGTGTTCCACTTGAGGAGCAGAGTCTTGCCGGCCATCTCCGCGTGGCCCGGAAGCCCGCCGCGGCGCCGGAAAAGGAGCAGATCCTCCCAGGTGAGCGCGAACCGGCCCCCGTGCGGGAACGCGAAGCGCTCGTCGTGCGCGGACGCGACGCGCGCGACCTCGTTCAGCGCGGCGAGCGATGCGTAGACGAGCGGGATCGTGTGCCCCGCAGAGAGGACGAGCCGGTCGGAGAAGCGTCGCCACGGCCGCAGCAGGTCCCAGCGCATCGCTCCCGAGAGCAGGAGGGCGAGAAGCAGGTGGACCTTCGATCGCGAGCCTCCGGGGTGGCCGCTCTGGCGGTAGTTGACGGTGAGATCGATGAGCTCATCGACCACGTCCTTCATCACTTCCCATGAGCGGAAGTCCGTGCGGACCGTGGAGAGCGCATCGGTGGCGGTCGGAGCCGTCGTGGCCATGACGGCCCTTGTAGCAGAGCGCGCCCGGCGCGACGACGGTCCTTCCGCCCGATCGGGCGGGAGCGGTCAGGCCGTGACGGCGGTCTCCGCCTCCAGCCGGTCCCTGCCGCCGCGCTTCGCGTTCAGCAGGAGCGCGTCGGCGTCCTGAACGAGCGATCCGAGCGTCCGGCCAGACTTCCAGCCGACCGCTCCGGCGCTGACCGTGATCTGCATCCGGGGATCGACCGCGCGCATCTCGGTCACCAGCCGCCGGATGCGGTCGAAGACGATGTGGGCGTCGTGGCACGGCGTCTCCGGCAGGATCGCCACGAACTCGTCGCCGCCGGTGCGGATCGCCACGTCCGAGCCGCGCAGCGCCGCGCGCAGCACGTCGGCGAACGCGCGCAGCGCGATGTCCCCGGCGTCGTGGCCGTATGTGTCGTTCACCGTCTTCAGGCCGTCGATGTCGAGCACGAGCACCGAGTAGTCATGTCCGTAACGCCCGGCGCGCGATTGCAGCAGTCCGAGCTCCGCGTCCATGAACCGGCGGTTGTACAGACCCGTCAGGGTGTCCATGAACGCCTGGCTGCGGAGCGACGAGATGAGCTGGCCCGCGGTGGCCCCGATGGTCGCGCCCGCGGCGACGAGGAGCGTGACGAAGACGATCCGGCCGGGTACCGGCCCGAGGAGCGTGTTGCGCACCTCGTCCACCAGCACGATCCCCATCGGGATGCCGATGAGGATCGCGATGACCAGGGCGAATCGGATGGGATGTCCGAGGAATCCCTGCAGCCGCCACGCAAGGGTGGATGGACGTCGGTCGATCAACGCGGCCATTGTCGTCACGCGCGTCCCGCTCCGCCACCGTTGGCCTGTCCGTCGCCAGGGCGGTGACCGCTTGCTTGCATGGTCCGCTGACCGATCCGCTCACGCATCGAGGTGGTCACGTCGGCGTACTGCCGCGACGCCTCGTTGAGCTTGCGGATGAGCGCCGGGATGTTCACGGCCCAGCCCACACCGACGACACGGTCCGTGAACACCGTGTTGCTCGTCGGATCCCAATACGCCGAACGGACCCGCTCGACCGTCGGGATGCGGAAGTCGTATGGGATGAGGCCGCCGACCTTTCCGTGCCAGGTGCGCTCGGCCGGCGGCTTCTTCAGCTCCTGGTAGACGGCGGCGATCAGCGCGACCCACGCGAGCGTGCGGATGGTCCGGATGAGACCCATCATCGGCTCCTTTCGGCAGCGGGTGTCGTACCCGGCTGTCGGATCGGCTCGCCCGCGGCGCACTGCGGGCACGTGCTTTGCTCGTAGCTTTCGATCGAGACCTCCCACAGCGCGAAGTGCGGGACACCGGAAGTGTGCGCCTTTCCGCCGGATCGATCCACGAGCACGGCCGCTGCCACGACCGTCGCGCCCGTCGCGCGGACCGCGGCGATCGTCTCGTCGACGGAGCCCCCCGTGGACATGATGTCGTCCACGACCAGGACGCGCTCGCCGCCGCTGAGCTGAAAGCCGCGGCGGAAGACGCGCGCCGTGCCGGTCTCCGAGCGTTCGGCGTAGACGGCCCGGACCTCCAGCTGGCGGCCGACCTCGTGCGCGAGGATGATCCCGCCGGTCGTCGGGCCCGCCACCGTATCGATAGCGAGGTCGCGGACGCGCTCGACGATCGCCGCGCAGAGCCGCTCCGTCCGCTTGGGCCACTGCAGCACCTGGAACTTCTCGAGGTACTTCGGCGAGTGCCGGCCGGACGACAGGACGAAGTGGCCCTCGAGGAACGCGCCCGAGGCGCGGAAGAGCTCCTCGACCTCGCCGGGGGAGATACCCATCGCCACGTATGCTGCGGCCGTCAGCATGCGCGTGCACGACGTCTCGCTCACCCTCCGCCCCGACATGCCGACGTGGCCGGGCGAGCAGGGTCCGCGCGTCGAGCCGCTGAAGCGGATGGCCCGCGGGTTCATCGACGGCGCGCCCGCCATCGACCGGATCCCCGTCGACGCGCTCGTGGGCGAGTGCCAGGTCGTCGGCTACGACGAGGACCAGCACATCACGCAGAAGTGGCTCGAGCGCGCTGCCATCGGCCCCGGGACGCACCGCGTCCTGTTCAAGACGCGCAACAGCGCGCGGTGGGCGCATCCGGCCACGCCGTTCGACAAGGACTTCATCGCCCTCGACGAGACGGCGGCCCACTGGCTCGTCCGCCGGGGCGTGAAGCTCGTCGGGATCGACTACCTGTCCATCGAGCCGTTCGGCTCCGGGAAGATCGGCCACCCGGTCCACGTCGCGCTGCTGCGCGCCGGCGTCGTGATCGTCGAGGGGCTCGACCTCCACGACGTGCAGCCCGGGATGTACGAGCTCACGTGCGCGCCCCTCAAGATCGCCGACGGCACCGGCTCGCCCGCCCGCGTGTTCCTCATCGAGCGATAGTCGCTTCGCTCGTACGCGTAGCATCGACGACGTGGCGATCACGCAGCGGCCGCTCGCGACGCGGCGCGACCTCATCCGCGTCTTCTCGGAGGACCGCGTCGTCGCCGTCATCCGCGTCAACAGCGCCGACCTCGCCATGCGCTGCGCGCACATGCTCGCCGAAGCGGGCGTGCGGCTCATCGAGGTCACCCTGACCGTGCCGGACGCCTTCGCCGCGATCGAGGCGCTGGCGAGCGACGAGTCCATCGCGTCCCGCGGCGCGACGATCGGGGCGGGCACCGTCCTGAGCGGACGCCAGGCCGAGGACGCGCTCCTCGCCGGCGCGCGCTTCCTGGTGAGCCCGATCCTCGTCCCGGCGATGATGGAGGTCGCGCGCTCGCGCGACGTCATGTCCATGCCCGGGACCATGACGCCGACCGAGATCGTGCAGGCGGCCGAGCTGGGCGCCGACTACATCAAGGTCTTCCCGATCCAGAGCCTCGGCGGTCCGTCGTACATCGCGAACGTACGGCGCGCCATCACGCAGATCCCGCTCGTGCCGACCGGCACGATCGAGCTGAGCGAGGTACCGGCCTACGAGCAGGCCGGGGTCGCCGGCTACGGGGTCGGGAACCCGATCGTGCGCCCGGACCTCGTCGAGAAGGGCGACCGCGAGGGCGCGGTCGCGAACGCGCGCCGCTTCCTGGAGACCGTCCGCCGGAAGTAGCCTTTCCCCGCCATGCCGCGCGACCTGCCGCTCGGGAACGGGAACCTCCTCGTCACGTTCGACGCGCAATACCAGCTGCGGGACATCTACTTCCCGTACGTCGGCACGGAGGATCACACCGGCGGGCATCCGTGCCGCTTCGGCGTGTGGGCCGACGGCGCCTTCGCTTGGACGAGCGAAGCGAGCTGGGAGCGCACGCTGCGGTACGCGCACGAGACGCTCGTCACCGACGTCCACCTCTCGAACGCGCGGCTCGGCCTGCGCATCTCCTGCCGTGATGTCGTGGACTTCGACCGCGACCTCTATCTGAAGGAGGTCACGATCGAGGACACGACGGGACACGAGCGCGACGTTCGCCTCTTCCACCACCTCGACCCGCACCTCTACGGCAACGACGTCGGCGACTCGGCCTACTACGACCCGCGCTCTCGCGCCCTCGTCCACTACAAGGCGCGTCGCTACCTCCTCCTGAACGCGCAGGCCGGTGAGGGCGCGGGCGCGGGGCTCACGTCGTTCGCGGTCGGTCGGAAGGAGATGGGCACGACCGTCGGCACGTGGCGAGACGCGGAGGACGGCGCGCTCTCGCGCAATCCCGTCGCCCAGGGATCCATCGACACCGTTGGCCAGGTCGACGTGCACCTCGAGCCGTTCGGCAGCGCGACGGTCACGTTCTGGATCGCCGCGGGCCAGACCTACGAGCAGGTGCGCGCGATCGACCAGCTCGTCCGTGACCGCGGTCCGCGCTCGTTCATCCAGCGCACAGGGGATTACTGGCGCCTGTGGGCGAACAAGGACGAGTCGAGCCTCTCGCAGGTGCTGCCGGACGAGCTGTGCCACCTGTACAAGACGTCGTGCTTGGTCGTGCGCACGCAGACCGACGAGCGTGGAGCGATCCTCGCGGGCAACGACTCCGACGTGCTGCGGTTCAACCGCGACACCTACTCGTACATGTGGCCGCGCGACGGGGCGCTCGCGGCCGCGGCGATGGACCTCGCCGGCTACGTCGAGCTGCCGCGCAAGTTCTACGCGATCTGCGGCGAGCTGATCACACGCGAGGGCTACCTCCACCACAAGTACACGCCCGACGGATCGGTCGGCTCGTCGTGGCTGCCGTGGAGCACGCCGGAGGGCAAGCTCCAGCTGCCGATCCAGGAGGACGAGACCGCGCTGCCGGTCTGGGCGCTCTGGCTGCACTACGTCCGCCTGCGCGATCTCGAGTTCGTGCGGCCGCTCTACCGCAAGCTCGTGCGCACGGCCGCGGACTTCATGGTCTCGTTCCGCGACCAGCACACCCGCCTGCCGGCCCCGAGCGTCGACCTGTGGGAGGAGCGCCGGGGCATCCACGCCTTCACGACCGGCGCGGTCTGGGGCGGGCTGACGGCGGCATCCTCGTTCGCGAGCGCCTTCGGCCAGCACGAGCTCGCTACGCGCTACCGGATCGCGGCGGACGAGATCAAAGCCGCCGCGCTCGAGCATCTGTGGGACGCCGACCGCGGTCGCTTCGTGCGCACGATCACCGTGCTGCCCGATGGCACGATCGCGAAGGACCCCACCCTCGACATCTCGCTCGCGGGCGTGTGGCTTTTCGGGATGCTGCCGCCCGACGACGAGCGCGTCATCGCGACGATGCGCGCGATCGAGGAGCGCCTGTGGGTAGGCACGGAGATCGGTGGCCTCGCGCGGTACGAGAACGATCAGTACTTCCGCGAGGACGGATCCGACGTGACGGGGAACCCGTGGTTCATCGGGACGCTCTGGCTCGCCGAGCACCACGTCGCGTGCGCGAAGCGCGTCGAGGACCTCCAGCCCGCGCGCAAGATCCTCGAGTGGTGCGCCGCGCGTGCCCTCCCGTCGGGCGTGATGCCCGAGCAGCTGCATCCGACGACCGGCGATCCGCTCTCGGTGTCGCCCCTGACGTGGTCGCACGCCGCGTACGTGAGCGCGGCGCAGCGCTACGCGCGGAAGATGCACGAGCTGCGCTCCGGGATCGCGCAGCGGATCGCCCGCTCGGGCGAGGTGATCGGCTGACCTACGCGGTCGGCGGGAGCGACGCGGCGAGCGCGGGCTCCCCGCGCAGGCGCGCGAAGCCGGGCTTCAGCTTCCCGTAGATGAGGGCGACCCGCTCGTCGTAGCCGACGAACGCGCTCTTCATCGCGTTGATCTGCAGCCGCTCGACGTCGGCGAGCGTGAGACCGAACGTCGCCGAGAGCCGGCTGAGCTCCTCGGACAGCGTGATGTCCGACATCAGCCGGTTGTCCGTGCTCACCGTCACCCGGAAGTGCTCCGCGAGGAAGTGGCGGATGGGGTGCTCCGACAGCGTCGCCACCGCGCCGGTGTCGACGTTGCTCGTCGGGCAGAGCTCGAGCGGGATGCGATGATCCTTCACGTACTGCGCGAGCGGCCCGAGCTTCACGACGCGGCCGTCCGCGATCGCCATGTCCTCGACGAGCCGCACGCCGTGCCCGATGCGGTGCGCGCCGCAGTACTGGAGCGCCTGCCAGATCGACGGCGGGCCGAAGGCCTCGCCCGCGTGGATCGTGATGGAGAAGTTCTCGCGGCGGCAGAGCTGGAACGCGTCGAGGTGCGCCTTCGGCGGGTGGCCCGCCTCCTCGCCGGCGATGTCGAAGCCGACGACGCCGCGGTCGCGGAACGAGACCGCGAGCTCGGCCATCTCGAGCGAGTCGGTCCGGTCGCGCATGGCGGCGACGATCTGCCGCAGCACGATCCCGTATCGCGCCTCGGCGCGCTCGAAGCCGCGGCGCACCGCGTCGACGACCTGCTCCAGGTTGAGCCCACGCTGCGTGTGGAAGACGGGCGCGTAGCGGATCTCCGCGTACACGACCCCGTCGCGCGCGAGGTCCTCGCCGCACTCGAAGGCGACGCGCTCGACCGCCTCGGCGGTCTGCATGACCGCGATCGTGTGCGCGAACGGCCGCAGGTACAGCGAGAGCGACCCGCCGCTGCTCGCCGCTTCGTGGCACCAACGCGCCAGCTCGGCCGGGTCGGTGGCCGGCAGTCCGCCGTATCCGACGTCGCGGGCCAGCTCGACGATGGTCGCCGGGCGCAGCCCACCGTCGAGGTGGTCGTGCAGGAGCACCTTCGGCGCCGCGCGCAGCGTCTCGAGCGGGAGCACCACGGCTGTGTCGAGCCTATGGTGATCGGACGGGGCACTTGGCGCGTCGCCCTTCTTGTCTGTCCTCTGAGTGAACTATCTGGCGACCGGGGTCTGAGCGTCCATAGACGACGCGCACGCTGCCGAGGATCACGTACGATCGCGGTGACCACGCAGCGCGGCGTCGAGGATCGGCGGGGGTGCGCATCATGATGCTAAGATGCGATCGTGGCAAAGGTGCGCACGACCGTCACGCTTGACCAGGACGTGCTTCGTTGGGTAAAGGTCCGCGCGGCGCGGCAGGGGAAGGGCGACAGCGAGGTCATCGAGGACTCCCTTCGTCGCGACCTCGGCCTCGACCTGCTGGAGCGGCTCTGGGCGAAGAACCAGATGGACGAAGACGCAGCGATGCGCCTCGCCGTAGAAGCCCAGCACCGGACGAGGCCACGGCGTCGTAGGTGACCGCGGGGCGAGCCGTTCTCGACCCCAACGTCCTGATCTCGGCCCTGCTCTCGCCGTCCGGGCGCTCGGCGGCCCTCGTCGGGCGCTGGCTCGCCGGGGAGTTCGAGCTCGTCGTCTCGGAGAAGCTGCTGGCCGAGCTCCGTCGGGCGCTCGCGTATCCCAAGCTCCGCTCCCATATCAGCGACGAGGAAGCGGCGGCGTTCATCGAGCTCCTTGGCCGCACAGCGACGAGCGTGGAAGATCCGGCAACATCACCGCGACGTTCGCGAGACCCTGGCGACGACTACATCCTCGCGCTCGCGGAAGCGAGCGCAGCCACCGTCGTCACGGGCGACGACGACCTCCTCGTCCTGGCCGATGTGCCGGTCCTCTCGCCCGCCGCGTTCCTCGACAGCCTCGCATCGCGTTAGTGGCGAGCCGTCACGCGCGCTCCGCTGTCGCGGGATCCGCGCCGGGCGCGATCCGCCACCCGGAGCGGCTCTCGTTCCCGAACACGATGTCGTCGGGACGCACCGGGACCCTGTTCAGCGCCTTCCCGGTCGCGGCGCGGATCGCGGCGACGATCGCCGGCGTGCTCGAGATCGTCGGGGGCTCGCCGACGCCCTTCGCGCCGTACGGCGCGTCGGGATGCGGGTGCTCGATGACGTCGCAGAGGACCGGCGGCATGTCGAGGATCGTCGGCAGAAGGTAGTCCGTGAAGGACGGGTTGCGCACGCGGCCGTCCTTCAGCTGGATCTCCTCCATCACCGCGAGGCCGAGGCCCTGCGCGATCCCGCCCTCGAGCTGCCCGATCACGGCGAGCGGGTTGATGGCCTTCCCGACGTCCTGTGCCGTCGCGACCTGGACGACGCGCACGAGCCCGGTGCCGAGGTCGACGTCCACGGTCGCGCGGTGCGCGGCGAAGAGGAACGCGACGTGGCCGTGGTTCTGGGTCGTCTCGTTGAGGGCTTCCGTGGGCCGGTGACGGTACGTGACGGTGCGATCGATCGGCTCGTCGAGCAGCGCCGGCAGGCCGACATCCCGGCGGCTCACGCCGCGCGCGGCTGCGCGCCGATCGAGCTCCACGACCACCTCGCGGCACGCCGCCTGGACGGCGCCGCCGGCCATCCACGTCAGGCGCGAGGCTGAGCTCGACCCGGCGGATCCGACGCTCGTGTCCGGTGTGTCGAGCTCGACGCGCTCGAGGCCGAGCTCGGTGCGCGTGACCTGGAGCATCACGCTCACGACGCCCTGCCCCACCTCGGCGGCGGCGGTGTGCACGCGCGCGATGGGTCCTCGCGCGTCGCGCATCAGCCGCACGCGCGCGGTCGTGCTGTCGTCGAACCCGTGCGAGTAGCAGACGTTCTTGAAGCCGGCCGCATACCCGGTCGCGCGCACGACGCCCTCGCCCGCGGTCAGGTTGCCGGTGCCGCCGGGCAGCAGGAGCGGGTCCGTGGGGATCCGCTCGGCGGGCAGGGGCAGGTCAGCGCAGCGCCGAACGATCTCGGCGACGGGCGCGGATCCGACCATCGGCTGGCTCGTGATGATCGCGTCGCCTTCGCGCAGCCCGTTGCGCACGCGGATCTCCACGGGATCGAGGCCGCAGGCCGCCGCGAGCTTGTCCATCTGCGCCTCGTACGCGAAGCACGTCTGCACCGCGCCGAAGCCGCGCATCGCTCCGGCCGGCGGGTTCGTCGTGTACGCGGCCACACCGTGGACGAGCGCGTTCGCCACGCGGTACGGGCCCGCGGCGAAGCACGACGCGTTCGCGACGACCGCCGGGCTCGACGACGCGTACGCGCCGCCGTCGAGCACGACCGTCGCACGGACGTACACGAGGCGGCCGTCCTTCGTCGCGCCGTGCTCGTACCACATGCGCGCCGGGTGGCGGTGGACGTGGCCGAAGAACGACTCCTCGCGCCCGTACGACATGCGCACCGGCCGCTTCGTCGCGAGCGCGAGGAGGCAGCAGTGCACCTGCAGCGAGATGTCCTCGCGCGCGCCGAACGCGCCGCCGACGCCGGCGAGGACGAGCCGGACCTTCCGCTCCGGCAGGCCGAGCGCCGGCGCGATCTGCCGCAGGTCCTCGTGCAGCCACTGCGTCGCGACGTGCAGCGTCACGCCGCCATCCTCGTCCGGGATCGCGAGGCCGGCCTCCGGACCGAGCGCGGCCTGGTCCTGCATCGCGACCTCGTACTCGCCGCTCACGACGACGTCGGCCGTCGCGCGCACGTCGCCGTGCACGACGCGGACGCTGTCGATGATGTTGCCCTTCTCGTGGACCTGCAGCGCGCCGGGCCGAAGCGCGGCCACCGGATCGCTGACCGGCGCGAGCGGCTCGTAGTCGACGGCGATCGCCTTCGCCGCGGCCACCGCGCGGTCCACGTCATCCGCGGCGACGAGCGCGACCGGCTCGCCCACGTAGCAGACGACGTCGCGCGCGAGCACGGGCTGGTCGAGCTTCATGAGCCCGATGAGCTCGCGCGTCGGCAGATCCGCCGCCGTGAGGACCGCGCGCACGCCCGGCATCGCCCTCGCCTTCGAGACGTCGATCGACCGGATGCGCGCGTGCGCGTGCGGGCTGCGCAGCGTGCTCCCGACCAACATGCCGTCGGCGCGCAGGTCGCTCGCGTACGCGAACTCGCCCTTCACCTTGTCGGCGGCGTCGGGTCGCTGCGGCGACTCGCCGATCACGCCACGGACCTTGACGAGCGTTCCGGGGCGCGGGGGCGCCAGCGTCACTCGTAGATCCCCTTGGACGCGCGCTGCACGGCGTCGACGATCCGTCCGTAGCCGGTGCAGCGGCAGATGTTGCCGGCGAGCGCCTCGCGGATCTCCGCGACCGTGGGCTCGGGCTCCGCGCGCAGCAGCGCGTCCGCGGCGACGATCAGCCCCGGCGTGCAGAAGCCGCACTGCACCGCGCCCGCCTCGACGAACGCGCGCTGCACCGGATGCAGGCCGCCGTCCGGCGTCAGGCCTTCGGCCGTCCGTACCTCGCGGCCCTCGGCGGCGGCCGCGAGCACCAGGCACGAGCACACGAGCTCGCCGTCGAGGAGCACCGAGCACGAGCCGCACTCGCCCTGGTCGCAGGCGTTCTTGCTGCCGGGCAGCACGAAGCGCTCGCGAAGCGCGGTGAGGAGCGACTCGTGCGGTGCGACGTCCGCGGTGCGGTCCGCGCCGTTCAGCCGGAGCGAGAGCTTCACGCGAGCAGGACCGCCCGCGCGAACGCCCGCCGCGCCATCACCGACAGGACATGGCGGCGGTACGCCGCCGTGCCGCGCACGTCGTCGATCGGCCGCGCCGCCGCGGCGACGCGCGAGCCGAGCTCCGCGAGCGCGGCGTCGCTCGGCACGCGCCGCCGGCCCCAGCCCGTCTCGTCCATGAGCCCCTCCCCGAAACGCTCCGCTTCGGTCGCCCGGATGATCGTCGGCCCGCTCGACCCGAGCGCGATCCCGACGCGGCTGCGCCTGCCGTCGACAACGAGCGCGAGGCTCGCGACGGCGATGACCATCGCGTTGCGCGTCCCGGCCTTCATGAAGACCTGCGCGTCGCCGGCGTCGTTCCACTCGACAGCCACCACGAGCTCGTCGTGGCGGCGGATGGTCTTCTTGGGCCCGGTCATGTACTGCGTGAACGGCACACGCCGGTCGCCCGATGCCGACCGCAGCACGACGCTCGCATCGAGCGCGGCCAACACCGGCAGCGTGTCGCCCGCGGGCGAGCACGTCCCGAGGTTCCCGCCGATCGTGCCGGCGTTGCGGATCTGCGGCGACCCCACCGTCCGCGCGGCCTGGCGCATCGCGGGCGATCCGATCTCCTCGCGCAGCATCCGCGCGTAGGTGACACCCGCGCTCATGCGCACCCGGCCGTGCGCGACGAGGAGCTCCCTGAGCTCATCGATGCGGTCGATCGCAACGACGGCCTTCGGCCGATGCCGGCCGAAGTTCATCTCGACCATGAGGTCCGTCCCGCCCGCGATCGGCTCGGCGTCGGGCCGCGATGCGAGATACGCGAGCGCTCCGTCGAGGGTCCGCGCGATCTCGACGTCCACGCTCAGCGGACCGGATGTCGCAGGTGCTCTACGGTCAAGTCTCTACGGTAGCTTCCAGCGATCGCAGACGGCGACTCCTTGCAGTCACCAGATGGTCGTGACCCCGTAGCCCGCAAGCCGGTGGTCCTTCGTCACCAGGGGCGTGCCGAGCGCGAGCGCCGTCGCGACGATCAGCCGGTCCGCTGGATCCTTGTGGACCGGCGGAAGATCCGCCGCGCGAAGCGCGAGACGCGCGTCGATGGGCACGACCGTGAGGAACGGCAGCGCTTCGCAGCGCGCGATCCAGTCCGCCGGCGTCATCGTGAGCTCCAGGCGGCCGCGCTGCGCGAGGGTGCCGATCTCCCAGCAGCTGATCGCCGAGACCGAGACAGCCTTGTCGCCGACGGCGGCATCGATCGCGGCGCGCGCCTTCCTCGAGAGCTCAGCTGATCCGTCGATCCACCAGACCCACGCGTGCGTGTCGAGCAGGATCAGCGCGCTGCCTCCCACTCCCCGGGGTCGACAGCGGGTCGCGTCGGGTCGATGAACTTGCGCACGGAGCCTCGGAGCGAGCGCAGAACGGCTGAGGGGTCTTCCCGGTAGGGCACGACCTTCACGACAGGCCGTCCATGATCGGTGATGACCAGCTCCGAGCCGCTTTGCTCGACATCACGCAGATGCTCGAGCGCCTTGGCCTTGAAGCGTGACTTCGACAGCGTCTTCATCTGACCATGGTCATGATACCAGAGTCATGGGGCTAGGAGAGGCCTGCGCGGGCGGTGAGCTTCGGGACCGCCTCTGCGGAGGCCGCGCGGACGGCGGCGGCCTCCATCCGGGTCGAGACGCCGTCGCGGACGAGGATCTGCCCGTCGACGATGACGTCCCGCACGGCTCGCGAGCCGCCGCCGTAGAGGATCCGCGTGGCGGGATCGCCACCGGGTGCGAGCGCCGCGCCGTCGAGCACGAGGACGTCGGCGCGCTTGTCGACGGTGAGCGACCCGATCTCCCTCTCCGCGCGCAGCGCGCGCGCGCCGTCGGTCGTCCCCATGCGCAGGACGTCCCAGGCGCCGAGCGCGTCGGGACCGTGCCGGCCCCGCGCGAGGAGCGCCGCGAGGCGCATCTCCTCGAAGGCGTCGAGGCGGTTGTTGCACGCCGCGCCGTCGCTGCCGATGCCGACGGTGATGCCGGCGGCCCGCAGGCCAACGACGTCGGCGATGCCGCTCGCGAGCTTCAGGTTCGACGAGGGGCAGTGCGCGACGGAGGCGCCGGCCTCACGCAGGGCATCGACCTCGGCGGCATCGAGGTGCACGCCGTGCGCGAGGACGGCGCGGTCCGAGGCGATGCCGGTCTCGACGAGGTACGCGGCGGGCGCGCGGCCGGTCGCACGCTCGATGAGCGCGCGCTCGCCGACGTTCTCGTTCGAGTGCGTGTGGACCAGCTGGCCGCCCATGCGCGAGAGCGTGGCGACCGCCTCGAGCAGCTCGCGCGTGCACGTGAGGGCGAAGCGCGGCGCGTACGCGTACTGGATGCGGCCGCTGTCGTGCCCGTGCCAGCGCGTGATGAGGGCCGCCGCCGCGTCGAGCGAGGCGCGCGTCGTCTCGATGAGGCCCGGCGGAACGCGCTCCCCGGTATCCATCATCGCCTGGCCCGCGCGGGCGCGGATCCCGGACCGCGCGATCTCGTCCATGACGACGTCGCCGCCGTGCGTGGTGCCCATGTCGAGGAGCGTCGTCGTGCCGGTGGCGAGCAGCTCGAGGATGCCGAGCCTCACGCTCGCGCGCAGGGATGCCTCGTCGAGCGCGGCCTCGAGGGGCCACACCCGCGTGCCCAGCCAGTCGAGCAGCGAGAGATCCTCCGCGAGACCTCGGAAGATCGTCTGCACCAGGTGCACGTGCGTCTGCACGAGGCCCGGCATCACGTAGCCGCCCGTGGCGTCGATGACCTGGGCGCCCGCGGGCGCGGTGACCTTGCCGATGGCGACGATCTGGCGGCCCTGGATGAGCAGGTCGCCCCGCATCGCGCGAGGTCCGCTGTCCATCGGCAGGAGCGTCCCCCCGCGGATGAGGATCGTCATCGGCGGACCCGCTCGTCGCTCATGGTCGGACCAGCTCGCCCCAGCCGGGCCCGCTCACGATCTCGCCGTCCCGCTGCACGGTGCGCCCGCGCACGATCGTGCGAACCACCGCGCCGACGAACCGGCGCCCGACGTACGGGCTCAGTGCGCTGCGCGCCTGGAGCTCACGGCGCGCGAGCGTCCACCGGCGATCGGGGTCCACCAGGATGACGTCCGCATCGGCACCGACGCGCAGCGAGCCCTTCCGTCGTCCGATCCCGAGAAGCCGCGCCGGCGCGGTCGCGACCACCCACGCCAGGCGCGGCAGCGTGAGCCCTCGCCGCCGTCCTTCGGTGAGGAGGGCGGGGACGAACGACTGGATACCGGCGACGCCGCCCCAGGCATCGGCGACATCGTCGGTCTCCTTCATGGTCGCAGGGCACGGCGAGTGGTCGGATGCCACGATCTCCAGATCGCCGTCCAGCACCGCGCGCCAGAGCGCATCGCGATCGCTCGCCCGTCCGATCGGCGGCGCGCACTTGAGCGCGGCGCCCACGCGGCGCACGTCGGCGGAGGTGAACGTCAGGTAGTGCGGGCACGTCTCGCCGGTCATCGCGACGCCTCGCGCCCGCGCGCGGCGGATCTCGCGCACCCCGGCGGCGCTGCCGACGTGGACGATGTGGACGCGCGCACCGGTCGCGCGCGCCGATCTCGCCACGCGCGCGATCGCGGTCGCCTCCGGCTCCGCGTGGATCGCGGCCAGCAGCCCCGCCTTCGCCGCCGCCGCGAGCGCCGGCCCGAGCGCGCTGGCTCCCAGATGCGCGAACTCGGGAACACCGCTCGGTACGAGGAACGCCTTCACTCCCACCGCGCCGCGCGCGGCGAGGCCGCGCAGCCGCGCCGCGCCGTCGTCGACGAGGCCGCCCCACAGCGCGTGATCGACGTACGCCGAGCGCGCGGCCGAGTCGCGCTTCGCGTCGAACGACCGGCGATCGAGCGTCGGTGGGATCGCGTTCAGCGGCATGTCGCAGACCGTCGTGATGCCGCCGAGCGCGGCGCCGCGCGTACCGGCCGCCCACCCCTCCCAGTCAGCGCGACCCGGCTCGTTCAGGTGCGCGTGCGCATCGACCGCGCCGGGCATGACCGCGAGGCCGGCGGCGCGGATCTCCTCCGCCGCGCGCGCCTCGCCGGGCTCGACGATCGCGCTGATACGGCCGTCACGCACGATGAGGTCGCGCTCGACGATCCCGTCCTCGAGCACGACCCTTCCGCCGCGGATCGCGAGGTCGGCGTCGGTGGCCGTTCAGGACTCCTCGAACGCGATGTCCTGCGCCCCGGACCAGAGGGTGCGGCGTCCGAGCTCGGCGAGGTCGTGGAGACCGTCCGTGATGGTCAGGAAGTGATTGCCCGCGAGCTGGCCGACCTTGCTCGCGAACAGCGCGGAGCCGTACGGCACGAGGATCTCCATCTCCGAGGCGCCGCCGGGATAGAAGAGGAGCTGTCCCGGCGCGGGATGGCTGGTCGCGTTCTCGGATGGGATATCGAGCTGTCTCTCGCCCAGCGGGATCCACATCGCCTCGCCGCTCCAGCGCGCGTGGATGAGGTGATCCCGCAGCGGGAGCATCGTGCGGAACGCCTCGCAGGTCCGCGGCGCCGCCTTCTCCTCGAGGCGCGCGTTGAAGGTGAAGCGGCCGGCGGTGATGCGGATGGTGCGCATGCCGCCGGTACGATACCCGCGCTCCATGGCGGCGACGCTTTCGACCCACGTCCTGGACACCGGCGCGGGACGGCCCGCGTCCGGCGTAAAGGTGTCGCTCGCGCGGGGCGACACCGTGATCGCGACCGCGATCACCGATGCGGACGGCCGCATCCGTGACCTCGGCCGCGACCTCGCCCCCGGCACGTACCGGCTCGTCTTCGAGGTCACCTCGCCGTTCTTCACGCGCGTCGCGCTCGACGTCGTTCTCGGCGAGGGACATCACCACGTCCCGCTGCTGCTCTCGCCGTACGGGGTCGCGTCATACCGTGGCAGTTGAGGCCGCGCGGCTGGAGCATGCGTTCGAGCGTGCACCCGCGCTCGTCGACCGGCTCGCCGCCGAGGCGCCGTTCCCCTCCGCGAATGCGGTCATCGCCCGAGCGAGGTCGCTGCTCGAGGCCATGACCGAGCGGGACCGCATCGCGGTGCTCGACGCGCATCCGCGTGTCGGCGCCGATCCCCGGATCCTGTCCGCCGACTCGGCCCGCGAGCAGGGCGGCGACAGCGAGCCGGCCGTGCTGGAGCGGCTCGCGGACCTGAACGCGCTGTATGAGCGGACGTTCGGCTTCCGGTTCGTCGTCTTCGTGGCCGGCCGGCCGAAGTCCGAGATCGTCCCGGTCCTCGAGCGGCGGCTCCGCCGCACTCGAGAGCAAGAGCTCGCCACCGGGACGGAGGAGTTCCTCGCGATCGCTCTCGATCGACTCGAGCGGTGAGCGCCGACGTCGCGGCGTACCTCGGCGACTGGCTCCACCTCCTGCTGCGCTGGGGCCACCTCATCGCCGCGATCGGGTGGGTGGGGACGTCCTTCTACTTCATCTCGCTCGACCTCGGCCTCGTGCCGAGCGCGACCCGCGGCGTGGCCGGCGAGGCGTGGGAGATCCACGGCGGCGGCTTCTACCGGATCGAGAAGCTCCGCCTCGCGCCGGAGCGGATGCCGGAGTCGCTGCGCTGGTTCAAGTGGGAGGCGTACCTCACCTGGCTGACGGGGTTCGCCCTGCTCGTCCTCCTTTATTACCTCGATCCGTACGCGTTCCTCATCGACCCGGTCGTGCTCGACCCGGAGCCGTGGCAGGCCATCGTCGCGAGCGTCGCGCTGCTCGGCGCCGGCTGGGTCGCATACGACGCGATGGCACGTGCCCTCGAGGACCGGCCGCGCGCGCAGGCCGTAGCGGTCGCCATCCTCGTCACCGTCGTCGTGCTGGTCGCGAGCGCCCTCTTCGGCTCACGCGCCGCGTGGATCCACGCGGGCGCCACGCTCGGGACGTGGATGGCCGCGAACGTCCTGCTCGTGATCATCCCGGGGCAGCGCGAGCTCATCAGACAGGCCGAGCGAGGATCCGGCTCCGCCGGTCCGAGCGAGTCCACCGGTAGCGGAGCGCCGCCGCGTGCGAGGCCTGAGGCGGTGGCCGAAGGCCGAGCCGACGGCGATAGAACAGGCAAGCAGCGGTCGGTCCACAACAACTACCTGACGTTGCCGGTCCTCTTCGCGATGATCAGCCAGCACTTCCCGTTCACCTACGGCCACGCGTACGCGCCGCTCGTCCTGCTGGGCCTCATGGCCGCGGGGGCCACGGCGCAGCACTTCCTCAACCTGCGCCACCAGGGCCGCACGCGCTGGCCGGTGCTCGGCGCCGCCGGCGCGATGGCCCTGGCGGTCGCGGCCCTGGTCGCGCCCCCGTTCTCCGGCGCCGCGGCGGCCGAGCTGAGCGCCGCCGACCGCGCCGATGTCATGAAGGTCGTGACCACCCGCTGCGCCCCGTGCCACGCGCGCGCGCCGACACAGCCGGGGATCACCGCGGCGCCGAAGGGGCTCGTGCTCGAGTCCGGCGGTCAGGTCCGCGCGAACGCGCGGCGCATCTTCCAGCAGGTCGTGGTCACGCGCGTGATGCCGCTGGGGAACCAGACCGGCATGACCGATGAGGAGCGCGACCTCATCGCGCGCTGGTTCAGGTCCGGCGCGCCGCTGCCCTAGACGACGCGGAGAAGCAGCATCCGCGCCTTCCGAAGCGATCGGCGGAGCGGATCGAGCACGAGCCCGAACTCCTCGAGGGTGATCGCGCCGAGCAGGGCGACCTCGTCCCCCGGTTCGCCCAGGATCACGGGTGTGTGGCCAGCGCCCCAGGGGAACTCGACGTGGCATTCGGACATCTGTCGACGGATGACGCTTCCGTCGGCCAACGCGAAGCGCTCGGTACGCGTCGGCTCGAGACCGATGCGGACCCAGACATCGTGCGGCAGCAGCGTGTATCTCGCGCCGCTATCGACCAGGAAACTGACGCTGACGGCCTCGCCGCTCGGTCCGCGGACCAGGCCGTCGACCTGCGTGACGCCCACGGCCACCAGATCGTCGTCGGCTTGCGCGCTCATTCCACGTACTCCGTTCCAGCGTTCCGCAGCTGCTTCACCTGCGTCGCGCCGATGGTCTCGTGGATCGACGATAGGCCGGCGCGGCGTGCTGTCCAGCCGGAGGAACGCGGTGCCTGAACGATGCGCTCGAGGCGCCCCGCCGAGTCGGATCAGCCCTCGCGCAGTCAACGTCCGAGCACGGACCTGAACACGCGGTCGGTCTCTTCGCCCGGGGTGGCGCCCACCGCCGCGAGCGCGGCGCGGCATTCGGCCATCACGTCGACGGCGGCGCCCGCGTTGCCCGCGAGGGCCAGGCTGCGCATGAGAAGCCGGTAGCCGGATTCGCGTAGCGCATCGAGGCCGATGAGCGACCGCGCGGCCCGTTCGGCCTCGGCCGGACGATCCCGCGCGAGCTCCGCCTCGACGACGGCCTCGAGCGCCTGGACCTCGATGCCCCGCAGGAGCCGGCGCTCCGCCTCGATCCACTCACCGGACTCGCCCGGCAGGAACCCGCGGGCGGCGATCTCGTTCGCGATGACCGCCTCGGCGAACGCGCCGGCAAGGTCGCCGCGCCTTTGCGTCGCGCGAACGTGATGGATCGCGTCCCACGCACGTTCCCGGTCGACGAACGTGTCGGTCGGGAGCGAGAGCGCGTAGCCCGCACCGGTCGGCCGGATGACCGGACCGGGGTCGATCCGGCTGACGGCGTGGCGTACCCGGCTCACGAGCGCGTGCAGGCTGCTCTCCCACGCATCGGGGACCGCGTCGCCCCACAGCGCCGTCGCGAGCTCGTCGTTCGCCATAACGCGGCGCCGGTTCAGGACGAGGTACGACCACAGCCGGCGGCCGAGCCGGCCGGGGAGCTCACGCTGCCACACGATCCCGTTCGAGCCCTCGACCCGAAGCTCGCCGCAGACCGTCACACGCATGTCGCAAGGAAACCACAAGGCGCCCGGTCGACGATGCCGACAGAGCGACAAGGGAGGACGAAGGTGAAGTACACGGTGACCGTTCGGGCACGGCTGAGGGGCGACGCGGCGGCGGCGAAGGCGCTGCACGATCGGGTGACCGGAGCGACGAAGGACGCGGCGAAGCAGGCCGGCGACCTCACCCATCGCGTGTTCCTGGACCCACAGGATCCGAAGGCGTTCCTCGGGATCGACGAGTGGTCGAGCCTGGAAGGGATCCAAGGCTTCGCAGGATCCCCTCAGATCAAGCAGTTCTTCGCCGACCTCTTCGAGGGCGAGCCAGAGGTGCGGGTGTGGGTGGACTCCGACTGGCGGCAGTGGTAGCACGGGCACGATGAGCGAGCCGGTCCGCTCCATCCGCTGCCCGTGCGGCTTCGAGGTGCGTAGCCGATCGGAGGCGGAGGTCGTCCGTATGGCGCGGCTGCACGTGAGCGAGATCCACGGCCAGGAGCTGACCGACGAGCAGGCCCGCGCCCTCATGGAGATCGCGGCCTAGCGACGACCCTTATTCGCGGTACTCGGTCTCGGGTTCCTTCGCCCGCTTCCGTTGTGCGGCGCCGATGATGTCGCGGATCGAAGCGAGGCCGTTCTCGCGCACGTAGCGCGCGAGCCCTTCGACGACCGTGATGGGCGCGAGCGGGTCGGCGAACGTCGCGGTCCCGACCTGGACCGCGGACGCACCGGCCATGAGGAACTCGAGTGCGTCCTCGGCACACGTCACGCCGCCGGCGCCGACGATCGGGATGGAGACGGCCTGCGCGACCCGATACGTGATGTGCACGGCGATCGGCCGGATCGCCGGCCCCGAGAGCCCGCCGCTGCCCGTTCCGAGGATCGGCTTGCGCTTCGTGGTGTCGATGCGCATGCCGAGGACGGTGTTGATCGCCGTAAGGCCGTCGGCGCCCGCCTCTTCGCAGGCGCGCGCGACCGCGACGACGTCGGGCGCGTTCGGTGTCAGCTTCACGATCACCGGCTTGTCCGTCTCGGCCTTCACCGCACGCGTGACGTCGGCGGCGAGGCCGGGATCGCAGCCGAAGTGCATCCCGCCCTCCACGTTCGGGCACGAGACGTTCAGCTCGTACGCGACGACCCCACTTGTCCCCTCCATCTCGCGCACCACCGTGACGTAGTCGGCGACCGAGTAGCCCGCGACGTTCACGATCACCGGCACGCCGAGCTCGGCCCAGGCCTTCGCGTACTTCTTCGAGACCGCCGCGGCCCCCGGGTTCTCGAGCCCGATGGAGTTGAGGATCCCCGACGGGGTCTCGGCGATGCGGTACTGCGGGTTCCCGGGCCGCGCGCTCGGGGTCGTGCCTTTGTTCACGATCGCGCCGAGGCGGGAGACGTCGAAGAGCTCCGCGTACTCGACGCCCTGCCCGAACGTGCCCGACGCGGTGAGGACGGGGTTCTTGAGCCGAAGACCCCGGGCCGCTTCGATCTGAAGGTCGACGCCGGCTTCGACCAGTGGCGAAAAGGACAAGGAAGAGGCCGAGGCGCCCGAGGTCGAGGGGAGCGGCCTCTCGTACGAGGCGGCCGCCTCTACCGCCTCGCGCTTCGGCCGCCGAGGGCGAGAGGCCCGACCCGAGGCAACGTCGGGCGCCGAGGCCTCGTCGAGGTCCAGACCGGAGACGGCATCGCGCAGCTTGGTGGCGAGATCGCCCGGTCCGCGATCCTGATCCCGCTCGCCGGTCGCCGCCTCGACGATCGACGCGCCGTCGAGCGCGGCGAGCTCCGTCGCTTGGTCCTCCTCCTCGTGCTCGGCCTTCTGCTCGAGCGCCTCTTCCTCGGAGCGCTTGACGTCGCTCGCGCGCTCGACGCGTTTGCGCGGCCTCCGCCACGGCATCTATGCCGTGAGCCCGACGGTCGCGGGCTCCCCTCCCTCGAAGCGCACGTCGCCGAGCGCGAAGACCGGCCCCTCGCGGCAGACGCGCGCGTTCCCGTCGTCGGTGACGATCACGCAGGCGCGGCACACGCCCATCGCGCAGCCCATGTGCTGCTCGACGGCGATCTGCGCGTCCATGAGCACGTCGCGGCCGGGCACGAGATGCGTCGCGCGCCCGGCCTCGGCGCGCATGCGGCCGATCGCGGCCAGCATCGGCCATGGCCCGCAGGCGCAGAGCTGATCGGCCCACATGAGGTACTGGGGGAGCGCGTCGGTCACGCGGCCGCGCACGCCGAACGAGCCGGCCTCGGTCGTCGTCACGTATTCGACCGCGGGCGGCAGGCGATGCGCGGGCCAGAGCTGATGGATCGTGCGGCCGCCCATGACCAGCGTCACGTTGCGCCGCGCCGCTTCCTGCTCCGCGAGCACCTTCATCGGCGCGATGCCGGTGCCGCCCGCGACGAGCAGCAGATGCGTCGATGCGCGATGGATGACGAACGACGTCCCGAGCGGGCCGAGCAGGTCGAGCGCGTCCCCGGTGCGCCGCGAGGCGATCCACTCACCCCCGGCGCCCAGCGGCTTCACGAGGAGCTCGATCTCACCCTTGCGCCGGTCGATGCCGTTGAAGGAGTAGGGGCGGCGCAGCAGCGGATCGAACCGCTGCCCCGGCCGCACGTGCACGAACTGTCCGGCGTGAGCGCGCGTCGCGATGCCCGGTGCGGCGACGACGAGAACGGTCCCGACATCCGCGATCGGCTCCGCCGACACGACACGCCCGCTTTCGAGGATCACGTCGACAGTGATCCTATGCCGCGCCGCCGCCGTCACGAGCGCGACGGCGCGGCTGGTCGGCATGCTCAGTCGGCGCTCGCCACCGCGGTGGAGGGGGGCGGCGCCCCCCGCGAGGAAGGGGCCTGGGCGGCGCCGGTCGTCGCGCCAGCGCGGTACTCGGATAGCGGCGCGACGTCGTACGTGAGCGCGCTGGCGCGCAGCGCCGTGACGACGGCGAGCGCGGTGTCCAGCGACGTGAGGCAGGGCACGCGTGCCTCCACCGCGGCGCGCCGGATGAGGAACCCGTCGCGGTCCACGGTCTTCCCGAGCGTCGGCGTGTTGATGACCGCGGCGCACCGGCCCGACCGGATGACCTGCAGGATGGTCTGGTCGCCCTCGGCGAGCTTCGGCACCTCCGTGACCTCGACGCCGAGCGATCGCGCAAGATGCGCGGTGCCGCTCGTCGCGACGATCTCGTAGCCGAGCCAGTGCAGGCCCTCGATGATCGCCGCGGCCTCGGGCTTGTCCTTGTCCGCGACCGTGACGACGACCTTGCCTCCGGGCGGCGGCGCCATGCCCGACGCGACGAGCGACTTCCAGAGCGCGGGCGCGAACGACCGGTCGATGCCCATGACCTCGCCCGTGCTCTTCATCTCCGGGCCGAGGAACGTGTCCACCTCCAGGAGCTTCGCCATCGAGAACACGGGGGCCTTCACCGCGACGAGGCTGTCCTCCGGCCACAGCCCGTCGTCGCGCGCGTACCCCTCGGCGCGCAGCGTGGAGCCGAGCCCGACCGCGATGGCGAGGCGCACGAGCGGCACGCCCGTGACCTTCGTGAGGAACGGCACGGTGCGGCTGGCGCGCGGGTTCACCTCGAGCACCCAGACCCGGCCTTCCTCGACGATGAACTGGATGTTCAGCAGGCCCTTCACCGGGAGCGACGACGCGATCCGCTCGGTGAGCGAGACGATCTGGCGCTTCTCCTTGCTCGAGAGGTTCTGCGCCGGGTAGACGGCGAACGAGTCGCCGGAGTGCACGCCGGCACGCTCGACGTGCTCCATGATCCCGGCGACGAGCGTGTCGGTCCCGTCCGAGACCGCGTCGACCTCGACCTCCCGGCCGCGCAGGTACTTGTCGACGAGGACGCGCCCGGTGCCGGCCTCGAGCGCGTGCGCGAAGTAGCGCTCCATGTCGTCGCGGCCGTACGCGATCTCCATCCCGCGGCCGCCGAGCACGTACGAGGGACGGACGAGGATCGGGTACCCGATGCGCTCGGCGATGGCGAGCGCTTCGGCGAGCGAGTCAGCGGTGCCGCCGGGCGGCTGCGGGATCCCGAGGGCGTCGGCGAACTCGTGGAAGAGGCGGCGGTCCTCGGCCAGGCCGATCGCGTCCGCGGTGGTGCCGGCGATGCGTCCGCCGACGGCCTCGATGCGCTCGGCGAGGTTCAGCGCCGTCTGGCCTCCGAGCTGCGGGAAGACCGGGACGCCGCCGTC
>JACPEQ010000082.1 GCA_016183435.1 Chloroflexota bacterium | reverse complement strand
TGGCCTCGCGGATCCGTGCCTCGCTTGGTGCCTTCTCCTTCTCGAGGAGCGCGGCCGCGGTCATCATCATCCCGGGCGTGCAGAACCCGCACTGCAGCCCGTGCTCCATGTGGAAGCCCTCCTGGACCGGATGGAGCTTCCCGTCCTGCTCGAGACCTTCGACCGTGCGGATGGTGCCGCCGTTCGCCTGGGCGGCGAAGACGGTGCACGACTTCACGGGCTTGCCGTCGAGGATGACGGTGCACGCGCCGCAGCTCGTGGTGTCGCAGCCGACGTGCGTGCCGGTGAGGTTGAGCGACTCCCCCAGGAAGTGGACGAGCAGGACGCGGGCCTCGACCTCGGCTTCGCGCGGCACCCCGTTCACCGTTGCCTTCACCTGGTAGGTCTTCCGCGCGAGCGGGGTCGTCACGCCGGACTCTGCGATGGCCATGGCTACGCTCCCCCCTTCGCGCGGGCGAGCGCGATGCGGATCGCGCGTCCCGTGAGCACGCGGACCACGTCGCGCTTGTACTCGGCGGGACCGCGCGTGTCGCCGAACGGCTGCGCCGCCGCCGCGGCCTCCGCCGCGGCCTGCGCTATCGCCTTCTCGTCGGGCGCACGCCCGACGAGCGCCGCTTCGGCCTTGCGCGCGCGGATCGCGGTCGCGCCGACGTTCGTGAGGCCGATGCCGGCCGAAGAGACCTTGCCGCCGTCGTCGAGCGTCAGGTACGCGGCCACCGCGGCGATCGCGAAGTCGCCGACCTTGCGCTCGAGCTTCATGTAGGCGCCGCCGCTGCGCGGCTTCGCCTTGGGGATGCGGATCTCGGTGAGGATCTCATCCGGCTTGAGGCTCGTCTGGAACGTGTCGACGAAGAGCTCGTCGATCGGGATGACGCGCTCGCCCTTCGGGCCGCGCGCGACGACGGACGCCCGCAGCGCGAGCATCGTCGCGGGGTGGTCGTTCGCTGGATCGGCGTGCGCGAGGTTCCCGCCGACCGTCGCGAGGTTCCGAACGAGCGGATCCGCGATGACCTGCGTCGTGTCCACGAGGATCGGGTACCGCTGGCGCACGAGCGCGTTCGCCTCGAGGTCCGCCTCGCGGACGAGCGCGCCGATGCGCAGCTCGCCGTTCTCGGCGATGCCGTTCAGTCCCGGGACCTTGTTCAGGTCGATGAGCAGCGACGGCGTCGCGAGGCGGAAGCGCATGAGCGGGATGAGGCTCTGCCCGCCGGCGAGGAGCTTCGCCTCGCCGCCGGATCTCGCGAGCAGCTCGACCGCGTTCGCCAGATCTTTGGCGACCGTGTACTCGAAGGAAGCAGGGATCATCTAGGGCCCCCCTCTGTCCCCCGCCGAGCGCCGTGGCTCCCCCATCGGCGGACCGGGCAGGTATAGACGCTCACGCCGTGCTCGACAAGCGCGGCCGTCGCTATCCTCGCCGCGATGCGCGCTCGTTCGGTATACGTGGCCGGCGAGAGCGCGGATGCGCCGCGGCGCACCGTCGTCGCGGCCGGCGCCCGGGCCGAGGACGGCGCCGTCGTCCCGCCAACGGCTGCGCGCGCCGGCGAGGGCTCCTAGCGCGATGCGTCTCGCGGTCTCGCGCGAGGTCCGCGAGGCGCTCCAGGCGCGGCGCCCGGTGGTGGCGCTGGAATCAACAGTCATCTCGCACGGTCTTCCCCGCCCGGTGAATCTCGAGACGGCGCGGGCTTGCGAGAAGGCCGTCCGCGACGCCGGGGCGATCCCTGCGACGATCGCCATCGCGGACTGGCAGGGCGTCGTCGGCGCGAGCGACGCGCTCCTTCGGCGCCTCGCGAACGAGGCCAGCGTCGCCAAGGCCTCGCTGCGCGACCTCGCGCCGCTGCTGGCGGGAGGTGGACTCGGCGCGACCACCGTCGCGGCGACGGTCGCCGTGGCGGCCGAGGCCGGCATCGAGGTCATGGCGACCGGTGGGATCGGCGGCGTGCACCGCGGTGCGGACCGCACGTTCGACGTCTCCGCCGACCTCGGCGCGATCTCGCGACACGCCGTCTGCGTGGTCTGCAGCGGCGCGAAGCTCGTGCTCGACCTGCCGAGAACGCTCGAGGTGCTCGAGACGCTCGGCGTCCCGGTCGTCGGGTTCGGCACGGACGAGCTGCCCGCGTTCTACGTGCGCTCCAGCGGCCTCCGCCTCGCGCACCGTGCCGACGACCCGCTGACGGCGGCGCGCATCGCGCGCGCGCAGCTCGCGCGCGGCGCGGGGATCGTGATCGCCGTGCCCGCTCCGGACGCGCACGCGATGGACCGGGCCGAAGCCGAGCGGTCGGTCGAGCGAGCGCTCAAGCAAGCCGACAAGGCCGGCGTCTCGGGCGCGGCCGTCACTCCCTATCTGTTGCGCGCCCTCGGCGAGGGCACGGAAGGATGCACGCTCGCGGCGAACGTCGCGCTGCTCGAGCACAACGCCGCGGTCGCGACGGCGATCGCGAAGGAGCTCGTCAGCCTCTAGCCAGAGAGCGCGAGATACGCGACCGCCAGCACGGCGAGCTTCACGGCCAGCTCGATCCAGCCGAGCGGTCGCACACCCATCGAGAGAGCGCGCTGTCCGAACGCGAGGACCTCGATCGCCGCGAGCGCGATGAGCGCGGCGCGGAAGGTCGCGACGAGCGGGATCCGCAGCAGGAGCTGGAGAGCGACCGCGATCGCCAGCGCCGCGACCCCCGTGCGGACGGCCGCGGCGGCAGGGCCGAGCGTCACGCGGCGCGGCGGAGGACGTGCACCGCGACCGCGACCTCGCGGCCCCGGAGCGATACCTCGATGGGCCCCTCGAACCCGGCGCGCTCGGCGTGGCTGACCTGCGCGATCGTCGTGGCGGACGCGACGATGACCGATCCGTAGGTCTTGTTCAGCTCCTCCAGGCGCGAGACCGTGTTCACCGCGTCGCTGATGATCGTGTACTCGCGCCGCGTGCGCGGGCCGACCGTCCCGACGAGGACCTCGCCGCTGTGCAGGGCGATGCCGACACGGACCGCGGTGCCGGCGATCTGCGTCCGCTCGACGGCTTCGAGGATGCGTCGCGCCGCGCCGACCGCGCGCGACGCGTTCCCGCCGCCCTCGAAGAAGGCGAGCACGCCGTCCCCCATGAATTTGTCGATGACGCCGCCGGCGTTCGCGATCGGTGGGCAGACCGCGTCGAGGTACGTGTTCACGAGCGTCACCGTCTCAGACGGCGAGAGCCGCTCGGATAGCTTGGTGAACCCGCGAATGTCGCACAGCAGGAGGGTCACATCCTCCACGCGACCGGCACGCTCGAGCACGCCGTGGTGCGCCAGATCGCGCGAGAGACTCTCCGGCACGTACGACTCGTAGATCGCGCCCTCGGTGGCCTTCAAGACCATGTACCGGATGATGCGCGCGCCGTTCGCCGCGACGATCGCGGAGAGGACGACGAGCGGGATGAGCAGCCCACCCGTACCGCGCTCGAGCCCGATCGTCGCGACGTAGAACACGGCACCCGCGACCGCGATCCCGCCAGAGAGCACCGCGGGCCGCGGATCCAGGCGCAGGGTGCCGGAGAGGGCGAGGTAGACCAGCATCGGCGGCACGTACCCGGCGAGCTGCTCTGACGACGGCGCGAAGCCGAGCGGTCCGACGAGCTCACGGGCGGCATGGATCGGGCCGTACAGGACCAGCACCATGCCGAGGACGACCCAGCCGTCGACAGCGGTGAGCGCGTAGCGCGCGAACGTGAACGTGCGAGACCGGACGAGACCCAGCAGCCCGAGCGTCCACACTCCGGCGATGACGGCGCTGCCCGGGACGGCCGCCGCCTGCGCCGCGGCCGACCACTGCTGCGCCGTGATGAACACGATCGAGATCCAGATCCCGCGGACGACGTGCAGCGCGAGCTCGCCCGAGCGCTCCGCCTGCCGCAGGAGCGTGTGCGCGCCTGGTGAGAACGCCGCGACCGTCGTGAGCGGCGAGAACGGCCCAAGCCTGCGCAACAGGGCAGCGATGGCCGGCATCGTACGCGGGCGCGGCCGATCCGAGATCAGCGGCGCGTATCGAGCCCGAGCATCTCGCGCATCCGGACGTAGCTCGCCACGGCCTCACGCTCGAGCATGCCAACGAGGACGCCGTCCTCGACGACGGGCATCGCGGGCAGCTCGCCGCTGCCGAACCGCTCGATGGCGGTCATCAGCCGCGAGCCGGGCGACACGGTCGGGACCTCGCTCGCGGCCGTCATGACGCGCTCGACCGGCGTCGTCCTCCACTCCTGCTGGCCGACCTTGCGAAGGTCGCCGATCGTCACCATGCCGGCGAGGCGCTCGCGGTCGACGACCGCGACCACGCGGGCGTTGAACGGCAGCATCTGCTGCTCGACGAGGTCGGCGATCGTCGAGCGCGGACCCACGGCGCGGAACTGCGTCGTCATGAGCGATCCGACGCGCACGCCCGAGACCGCCGCGGCGATGCGCTCCTGCTCGAGCGACTGCGAGGCCGCGTTGTAGAGGAAGTACGCGATGAATCCCATCCACAGCGCGCCGAACGTGTCCTCCTGTGCCATGGCGCGCAACACGCCGAAGAGCACGAGGAGCCCCGCGACGACCTGGCCCCCGCGCGCCGCGACGCGCGTCGCTTTCGAGCGGTCGCGCAGCGCACCCCAGACGACCGATCGCAGCACGCGGCCGCCGTCGAGAGGGAAGCCGGGGACCATGTTGAAGACCGCGAGCGCGAG
>JACPEQ010000085.1 GCA_016183435.1 Chloroflexota bacterium | reverse complement strand
GCGTATGAGGCGCTGGATCTCGTGGCCGAAGCGGATCGGGCGTATCACGCCTCCATCGACCTCTACACCGACGTCGCTGACGTGGCGGACCGGTCCGGTATGGCCGCCGAGTACGCGAAGGTCCTGCGCGCCCGCGGTGAGATCGACAAGGCCTTCGAGATGCTCGAGCTCGCGCGCGGAGGCGTCACGCCTCGCTGACCCGAGCGGCACGGCCGCTCGACCTACCATCGGTGGGTGCCTCGCGTTTCCCTCGCGTATGACAACGAGCAGGTCGCGGCCGTCCTCGAGGAGATCGCCGATCTCAGCGATCTGAAGGGCGAGAACCCGTTCCGCGCCGTCACGTTCCGCGCCGCGGCGCGGGCGATCCGCGACCTGCGCGAGCCGCTGCGCGTCCTCATGGAGCAGAAGCGGCTGGACGAGATCCCGAAGGTCGGGCCGGCGATCGCCGAGGCGATCGAGCAGCTCCTCACCACGGGCCAGGCGAAGCGGCATGAGGAGCTGAAGAGGCAGGTCCCCGAGGGCCTGCTCACGCTGCTGAGCGTGCCCGGCGTCGGGCCGGCGACCGCGCGGGTCATCTACGACAACCTGAAGATCACGAGCGTCGACGCGCTGGAGGAGGCGGCCAAGGCGCATCGCCTGCGCGGGCTGCCGAAGATCCACGAGCGGACCGAGGAGAACATCCTCAAGGCCATCGCCTCGCTGAAGCAGCGGACGGGGCGGTCCCTCCTCGTCGACGCGCGCAAGGCCGCGAGCGACATGACCGCGTGGCTGCGCGAGCGCTGCGACCTGGACCGGATCTCGGTCGCCGGCAGCGTCCGCCGCTGGCGTGAGACGATCGGCGACGTCGACATCGTGGTCGCCGGCGCGGCGGCGGGTGCTCGCGCACGGCGACACGAAGTCGTCGGTCGTCGTCGAGCGCGGGCTGCAGATCGACCTGCGCGTCGTCACGCCCGGCCAGTACGGCGCGGCGCTGATGTACTTCACCGGCAGCAAGGACCACAACGTCCGGATGCGCGGGATCGCGCTGAAGCGGAAGCTCCTGCTGAACGAGTACGGGCTGTTCCGCGTCGGCGAGGAGAAGGACGGCGCGCCCATCGCGTCGCGCACGGAGGAGGAGGTCTTCGCCGCGCTGGGGATGGACTGGATCCCGCCGGAGCTGCGCGAGGACCGCGGCGAGATCGATGCGGCGATGGCGCACGCGCTCCCGGACCTCGTGGAGATGTCCGACGTCCGGGGCGACCTCCACGCGCACACGAGCTGGACCGACGGACGCGACAGCGTCGCCGAGATGGCGGAGCGAGCGCGGGCGAAGGGCTACGAGTACGTCGCGCTCACCGACCACTCGATCGGGCTCGGGATGACGCACGGCCTCGATCCGGCCCGCATCGCCGCGCGGACGAAGGAGATCGACGCGGTGAACCGGAAGATGGCGCCGTTCCGCGTGTTCATCGGCAGCGAGACGGACATCCGCTCGAACGGGAAGCTCGACTACGACGACGCGACGCTCGGCCTGTTCGAAGTGGTGACGGCGTCGGTGCACTCCTCGTTCGCGCAGCCGCGCGAGGCGCAGACGAAGCGGATCATCGGGGCGATGGAGCACCCGCGCGTGAACGCGATCTCACATCCGACGGGGTGCCTCCTCGAGAAGCGCGACGCGTACGACGTCGACCTCGAGGCGGTCATCGCCGCGGCGGTCCGGACGAAGACGCGGCTCGAAGTGAATGGGGGACCCGAGCGCCTCGACCTCTCGGACGTCGCGGTGCGGCGGGCGATGGAGGTCGGCGCGATGCTCGTGTGCAACTCCGACGCGCACGCCATCGAGGAGCTCGATCAGATGGAGTACGCCGTCGCCACGGCACGCCGCGGCTGGGCGACGAAGGACCGGGTCCAGAACACGATGCCGCTCGCGGCGCTCATCGAGCACCTGAAGGGGAAAGGGTGAGACGGCGGTTCGTCGTCCGCGGGGCCGTGCAGCGCGTGAACTTCCGCGCGGCCGCCGCGGACCAGGCCAGGCGGCTCGGCCTCACCGGGCGGATCTGGAATCGCGAGGACGGCGCGGTCGAATGCATCGCCGAGGGCGACGCCGCGGCCGTCGACCGCTTCGGTCACTGGCTCGGCCGCGGGCCGCTCCTGGCCCGCGTCGAGCGCGTGGAGGCGACCGAGCTCGACGGTGACGCGCGCTATCGGGAGTTCGCGATCGCCCGGGAGCGGGGTTGAAGGGGCGGAGCCCCTGCGATGAGCAGCCGCGCTAGCGCCGGCGGCGCTTCCGCTGCTCGGGCTTGGGGATGTACTTCAGCCGCCGCAGCTCACGCTCCCACGCCGCGTCGCGCGGCGGCAGCCAGAAGCCGTAGATGTAGACGAGCGCGAGGACGTTCAGTGCCAGTGAGGCGACGTACCAGTAGAACGGCACCTTCGCCATCAGCAGCACGAGCGCCCAGATGAGGAAGATGACGTTGATCCAGTACGCCCAGGGCTTGATGGTCCCTTCGGCGGGCGACTGGCGCGCGCCGCGGACCCGCCAGTAGTACCAGACGGTGTTGGCGACGATGCCGAGGAAGACGGCGATCACCAGCGGCCAATAGAACCGGGACTCGGAGTTGAACGAGTCCGCCAGACGGCGCAGGAAATGGTCGAGGTCGATCGGCACGGGATGGCTATACTACCGTCGCTCTTCCGAGATCATCCGCGCATAGGGGAGTTCGCGTGCGCGCCCTACTCTCCGTCTCCGACACACAAGGCTTGGCCGAATTCGCACGCGGTCTGCGCGAGCTGGGCTGGGAGCTCGTGGCGACCGACGGCACCCGCGCGCTCCTGACGAGCGAAGGCATCGAGGCTCGCTCCGTCGAGGACGTGACCGGGCAGCCCACACTGCTGGGCGGGCGCGTGAAGACCCTCCATCCGAAGATCCATGCCGGGATCCTCGCGCGTCGCTCGGACGCGCAGCATCGAGCGGAGCTCGAGCGCGAGGGCATCACGCCGATCGACCTCGTCGCGGCGAACCTGTACCCGTTCCGCGAGGCCGCGGCGAGGGGCCTGTCGGGTGTCGAGCTCATGGAGCAGGTCGACATCGGCGGCGTCACGCTGCTGCGCGCGGCGGCCAAGAACCACGAGGACGTCATCGTCATCGCGCGGCCCGAGCGCTATCAGGGCGTGCTCGAGGAGCTGCGCGAGCGCGGCACCGTCGACCCCGAGACGCGCCGGGAGCTCGCGGCGGAGGCATACGCGCACACCGCCAGCTACGACGCCGCGATCACCGCGCGGCTGTACGCCGAGGGCGGTGAGTGCTTCCCGGACGAGCTCGTGCTCCCACTGCGCAAGCTCCGCGACCTGCGCTACGGCGAGAACCCTCACCAGCAGGCCGCCTTCTACGCCGTCCGCAGCGAGGCCGGAGCGCTCACCGGGATGGAGCAGCTGCACGGGAAGGCGCCGAGCTTCAACAACCTCATCGATCTGAACGCCGCATGGCGCATCGTCAGCGACTTCCGGCAGCCGACGGTCGCGATCGCGAAGCGCGACAACCCCGTCGGCGTCGCGTCCGACCCCGACATCGTCCGCGCGTACCGCAACGCCTTCCGCTCGGACTCCGTCTCGGCGTACGGCTCGATCCTCGGCGTGAACCGCCCGGTGAGCATGCCCCTCGCGCACGCGCTGCAGGACACGTTCTACGAGGCGATCATCGCTCCTGGCTACGACGACGACGCGCTCGCGGTGCTGAAGCGCCAGGATCTCGAGATCTTCCGCGCCCCCGCCAACGACGGCGCGCGCAGCAAGCGCTCGGGCGCCCTCGACCTGCACCGCGTCGAGGGCGGCCTGCTGCTGCAGACGCCCGACGACAGCGTGTCGGACGAAGGGAACTTCAAGGCGGTCACCGAGCGGCACCCGACGCTGGAGGAGCTCAGCGACCTCATCTTCGCGTGGCGCTGTGTCCGCCACGTGACCTCGAGCGGGATCGTGCTCGCGAAGGGCCTCATGACGGTGGGGATCGGACCGGGTCAGGTGTCGCGCGTCGCGGCCGTCGAAACGGCGGTGCGCAAGGCGGGCGAGAACGCGCGGCTGTCGGTGATGGCGTCGGACGCGTACTTTCCGTTCCCGGACGGCATCGAGGTCGCGGCGCGCGCCGGCGTGACCGCGCTCATCCAGCCGGGCGGCTCGGTGCGGGACCGGATGATGATCGAGACCGCCGACCGCTACCGCATGGCCATGTTGTTCACGGGCCGGCGGCACTTCAAGCACTGATGACCGCCGCTGCGGACGAGCTCGTGTGGGAGCTGACCGGGCTGCACAAGCGCGTGCGCCAGACGATCGAGGGTCTCGATCCTGACGCGCTCGACCGCAGGCCCACCGACGGCGCGAACTCGATCGCCGTTCTTGTGACCCACATGCTCGGCTCGGAGCTGGGTTGGCTCCATCTGGCCGCTGGTCGTGCCCATGAGCGCGATCGCGCGAGCGAGTTCGCCGTGCGCGGGCGAAGCCCCGCCGAGCTCCTTCGCGCAGTGGACGAGGCGGAGCGTTCTGCCAAGGAGCTGATCCAGTTCGCCTTCGAGGCCGGGGTCGAAACGCTCCGGGACCGGCCGGGCGCGAGGCCGGTCACCGTGTCGTTCTGCCTGACGCACGCGGTCGCGCACTCGGCCGAGCATGTAGGACAGGCGGAGCTCACAAGGCAGGTGCTCACCGCGGCGGGCGGCCCGAACACTCGCTGACGTCGCGCGCCGCGCTCGTCATATTCGCTATCATGGGCGCATGAAGAACCCGAAGGATCGGCCGCGCGCGACCCTCGATCGGCCGTTCTACTCCCCCGCCGAGCTGGCGCGGATCGCCGGCGTACATCCCTCGACGGTGCTGAACTGGATCCGCTCCGGGCGTCTCTCGGGTGTTCGCCTCTCGCCGCGTATCTATCGGATCCCGCTCGCTTCCGCGATCCGGCTGCTCGAGCCGGAGCGTGTGCGTCCGCCTCGGATCATCGAGCGCCCGTTCGCGCGGGTGAACATCGCCGCCATCGAGCGTGAGCTCCGCCAGGAGCATCGCCGTCCGGGACGGCGTCGGAGCTGAGGCTCGACGCACACGCGATCGAGCAGCGCCGCTCGACGCTCCTGGCCAAGCTCGGCGAGATCGGTGAGGTCGCCTATCAGTCCACAGGAAGGACGGGGAGCCGGGAGATCCACGCCACCGTGACGGCTCCGGGCTACGGTCTGCCGACAGCAGCCACGTTCGGCTATCGGGAGGTGTTCAAGGTCAGGGGCGGGCTGAAGTGGGAGCTCGTCCTCTACGGCTACGAATACCGCGCCGTCGGCCGCGGTCGCCGTGCCTACCACTTCCATGACCAGCGGTACCACGCGCACTGCGTTGACCCGCGCGAACCAGCTCGTGATCACCACTACCGGTCACCCGAGGTCGACCTGTTCGAGGCGCATGATGAGTTCCGGCTGCTGTACCTCTCCGGCGCTTCGGTCACCTGCGACGATCTGCGCCCGACGCTCCCGGAGGAGCCGTGATCCCGCAGGGCTGATCCGCATCGGATCGGACCGTCGCACGCGTGAGACGACGCAATGGACGCGGCGGCGTAGCGTTCTCAGGGCATGCGGATCCAGGACGCCGCCGCCTCTTCGACATCACCGAGGGCAGCCTCGCGCTCGACCGCGCCACGCTGCACCGCATCGCCCGCGGCCAGACGCGCGTCGCACGCGCGATCGACACGCCGCAGGACTGCGTTCGCCTCTACTTCGCGCTGATGATCGTGGGCTGCGAGGAGGACGTGCCCGTCGAGACCGTCGTGGAGGAGGGCCACGCCATCCTCGCGGGATTCGTCGGCGACCCGCTCGCCGCGCTCATCTTCCGCGATCTCTCGGCGACGCTGCCGAAGCTGCACGACCGAGCCGCGCTGAAGGCGTACCTCGAGGAGGGTCTGCGGATATGGCTACCGAGCTGAGCGCACTTCCGGTCCGCGCCGAGAGCAACACGCTGCGCACGTTCGAGGAGCGCCTGCGCCAGCACCTCGACGAGCGCCTCCAGGTCCGCACGCGGTTCGCGCCGCTCGGCGCGACGCGTGCGCTCCTCGTGAGCCCGGCGGACCGCGACCGCGCAAAGGGTCTCGTCCGAGCGGCTCTACATGTACGTCCACGTCGCGGCACACATCGCGCTCGGCCACAACATCCCCCTCGTCACGATCGTCGAGTCGGACGACGCCGACGGCGCGGACGGGATGAAGCACGACCTCGCCGAGCGCCTCGCGCGCTCGATGTGGTGGCGTGGCGCGGATGCCGAGGTCGCGGCCTCGCTGCCGGCGGTGCGGACGTCACGCGTGCTGCGTTCGCTGCTCTCGTGGGGCGCGACCCGCGCGCTGACGCGCTGGGCGCTCATGGGGATCCGCGCGCTGGCCTACCGGACGGGGATCGTCCGCGCGCTCGAGCGCAGCGCGGCGACCGCATGGCTCGGTGAGGCGCTGTGCGTGGCGGCGGTCGTGAGCGCGGCGCCGCAGCTTGCGAATGGCAGGCGCTGACCGAGCGGATCAGACCTGGATCAGGTCGACGAGCTTCGACGCGGCCTGGGCGAGGTCACGTAGATCGGCGGGGTCCGAAGTGAAGATCTCGTCGCCGTCCTCGGCGAGCAGCACGACCGCCGCGTCGATGACGTCGGATGAGCCAGCGCGAGCGAGGAGCACTCCGGCTCGTCGGCCGAGGTCGTCGTCCAGCGCTCGGACGTCGACGCCACGCAGAGCACGGGCGAGCACGGCTTGGCGGCCGCGTCCGCCGCGCCAGACCTCCCCGATCACGCCGCCATGGGTCACCGGAGATCGGCCGTCGTCGCGTTCCCCTTTGATCAGGGCGATCATGGCCCTATCGCCGCGCTCGACGGCGACGAGCGCGCCCGCATCAAGGACGATGCTCACGCGGCTCCTCGCTTGCGCCCCGATGAGCGCCGCCGTCGCTCCGCCGGGCGAGGACGGATCACGACCGCGCGGGCGCTCGCCCGGCGCCTCGCCTCGCGGATCTCGTTCGCGGTGATCCCTCCGTGTTCGGCCTCGTACGCGCGAAGGAACTCATCGAGCGCCTTCATCCGGCGATCGTGGTCGGCTTGGCGCGCCAGCGCGTCATTCACCCAACCGCTCAGGCTCGCCGCTCGGCCTTCCGCGACAGCGGTGCGCCCTGCGGCCAGCAGGTCGGCCTCTACGGTCGCGGACAGCCGCTGCCGATGCGTCATACGAACATGCTACTCCAAGACCACGAACGTAATATGCTGCCGCCACCGGATCGAACGGCCGTCGTGCCTCCGAAGCGCAATGCACGGACGTGGTCGGGGATCGCCGGAAGGACGGTGACTGTAGATCAGCCGCCTTTCGACTCTAGAGGCCCGCTCGCCTCGGTACCCGCTGACGATGTCAGACCGGGTTCCACGGTGACGATCTCGAGAAGACCAGCGAGCTCGGCGAAGTCACCGGGGTTGCGTGTGTACAGCGGGAGCCCGGACGCGAGCGCCGTAGCCGCGATGAGCAGGTCGAACGTCCGGCGGCCTCGAGCAGTGCGTCCTGCTGCTGTCGTGGCGGCGTACACGCGGCCGTAGGCGCGAGCGACAGCGACGTCCACCGATAGCGGGAGCACTTCGCTCTCGGCGCGCTGCAACCTGTCCTGGCGCCGGGCGCGCTCCTCAGGGTTGGTCGTCGCATGGGGACCGGTGGCGAGCTCTGCGAGCGTCACGGTCGAGATGGCGGACTCGATCGGCAAGGCTGCTCGATCGATCCGCTCCAGGTCGATGAGGACCGACGTATCGAGGAGTCCTCGGGCGTGTCGGGACTCAGGCACGCGGTGTCGGATCTTGATCGACGAACCTGTCGATGTCCTCGCGGAACCTCTTGAAGTCGATCCGCGGAGCACCTCGGAAGGCCTCGATCAGGACCTCGGTGGCGACGAAATGGGGCCGCTGCCGTCTCAGTGGCCTGAGCTCGCCCACCGGCACGCCGTTCCGGGTGACGACGAAGCTCTCTCCGCGGTCGAGCGCGCGCATGATCTTGCCGCTCTCGTTGCGAAGCTCCCGCTGGGTGATCTGTCGTGCCATAAAGAACAGTGTAGCACTAGTGCTACGGCGCTGGATGAGTCCGTCGTGTCAGTGGTGGAAGAGCCGCACCCCGGTGAACGCCATGACCATGCCGTGCTCGTCGCACGCGGCGATGACCTCGGCGTCGCGCGCAGAGCCGCCCGGCTGAGCGACGTACTTCGCGCCAGCCGCACGTGCGCGGTCGACGTTGTCACGGAACGGCAGGAACGCGTCCGACACGTAGCTCAGCGGCGTGATCTTGTCGAGCCACTCGCGGCGCTCATCGGCTGACAGCCGCTGCGGCTCCCGGTCGAACGCGGTGCGCCACGCCACGAGCTCCGGCGGCGTGAGGTCGTCGCGCAGGAAGCCGTCGATGGCGTTGTCGCGCTCTGGCCGGCTCAGGTCCGCGCGCAGCGTCAGGTCGAGCACGCGCGGGTGCTGTCGCAGCCACCACAGCTCGGCCTTCTGCGCCGCGAGCCGCGTGCAGTGGATGCGTGACTGCTGCCCCGCGCCGATCCCGATCGCGGTGCCGTCGAGCACGAACGCGACGGAGTTCGACTGTGTGTACTTGAGCGTGATCAGACCGACGAGCAGGTCTCGCACATGGCGCTCGGGGAGCGCGGTCTCCTTGGTCACGACGTTCCGCAGCAGCGAAGCATCGACCGCGTGGTCGTTCCGCCGCTGCTCGAGCGTCACGCCGAAGACGTCGCGCGTCTCGGTCGGCCCGGGCTGGTACGACGGGTCGACCTCGAGCACGAGGTACGCGCCGTCCTTCTTCCTCGAGAGGATCGCGAGGGCCTTCGGGTCGTAGCCGGGGGCGATGCAGCCGTCAGACACCTCACGCCGTAGCGCGTTCGCGGCGCGCTCATCGACGGTGTCGGAGAAGGCCGCGATGTCGCCGAACGTCGAGATGCGGTCGGCGCTGCGCGCACGGGTGTACGCGGTGCCGAGCGGAGAGAGACATTCACGTGGCACCGGGTACGCCCGCAGGAACTGCTCGTTCACAGCGAAGGCGAGGCCGACGCCCGCGGGGCTGACGTGCTTGAACGACGCCGCGGCCGGGTGACCCGTCACCTGTCGCAGCTCGCGGACGAGCTGCCACGCGTTGAGCGCGTCGAGCAGGTTGATCATCCCCGGTGCGCCGTTGCGGACGGTGAACGGGAGGTCACCCGAGGCGAATGCGCGCGCCGGCGTCTGGTGCGGGTTCAGGCCGTAGCGGAGCCTGATCTCCTTCGGCACGGCCGCGCGACCTAGCCCAGCTCGAGGTAGCGGAAGCCCTCGGCGGCCTCGAGCCCCCAGGCGCGGCCCGTCGTCGCGGCGAAGCCGCGCATGCGCTCGAGGACACCCGGGTTCCGGATCTGGCTGACGTGCGCTTTGAGCGCCGCGATCTTCTTGTCCATGGTCCCCGACACGTCGAACCAGATGTTCGGCTCCGCCGTACCGAAGAGGAGCACGCGCGGGACCCGGTGGTGGGTGAGCCCGTCGCGCAGCTGCTCCGGGAAGAACAGGTGATCGCGGGCGGCGATGACGCCGTCCATCGCGCACCATCCCGCGACGCGGTGGTCAGGGTGGATCTGGTACGGGCGCCACGGATCCTGCGTGAAGACGAGGTCCGGCCGGCACTCGCGGATCGCCCGGCACACCTCGCCGCGCATCTCCATCGAGACCTCGAGCTCCCCGTCGTCGTGGCGGAGGAACACGAAATCCTTCACCCCGAGAACGCCGCCGGCGTCGCGCTGCTCCTTCTCGCGGATCTGCGCGAGATCGTCCGGCGCCATGTGCGCGTCGTGCGTGCCCTTGTTCCCGCTCGTGAGCAGGCAGTAGGTCACGTGCACGCCCATCTCGGCGAACAGCGCCACCGTCGCCGAGCATCCGAACTCCGCGTCGTCGGGGTGCGCGAAGACGGCCATCGCCCGCTTCGGCAGCTCGAACCCGTCCCGCGCCATCAGACCTCCACGTGCGTGCGTGCCGCGAGGATGCGGTCGTACAGCATCTCGATGCCGTCGCCCACGCGTGACCACGTGAACCGCTCCGCACGGTCGCGTGCGCCGTGCGCGAGGTGCACCCGCAGGCGGTGGTCGGTGAGGACGCGCTCCATGGCCACGGCGAGGGCCTGGTGATCGCTCGCGGGGACCAGGAGCCCGGACTCGCCGTCCACGACGACCGTCTGCAGGCCACCGACGCGCGTCGCGACGACCGGCGTCCCCGACGCCATCGCCTCGAGCGCGACGAGGCCGAACGATTCGGTGAGCGACGGCACCGCGCACACGTCCGCGGCGTCGTACCAGAGCGCCAGGCGCCTCTGGTCGACCGAGCCGATGAAGTCGACGTTGTCCTCGAGCCGATGCTCGTGCACGAGCCGGCGGAGATCCTCGAGCTTCTCCAGCTCGGGCGCGTCGTCGTTCGGATCGAGCGCCCCGCCGACGACGACGAGGCACACCTCGTGGCGCAGGTCGGGCCGGCGCCGGAACAGGTCGCCCATCGCTTCGAGGAGCACGTCGATGCCTTTGATCTGCTCGATGCGGCCGACGAAGAGGACCAGCCGCTCGCATTGGTCGCGACCGAGGGTCTCCCGCGCGTCGACCTGGCGCACCGGGCGGAACGCGTCGACGTCCACGCCGCACGGCACGACGCGGATCTTCGCGGGGTCGGCGCCGTACAGCTCCATCAGCTCGCTCGCCTCGATCTCGCTCGCCGCGACGAGGGCGTCGCTCTCGCGCACCGCGCGGCGCTCGATCTCGGTGCGCTCGTCCGACTCGCCGTCGGTGTCCTCCGTCATCACCTCGCGCTTCACCAGTCCGAGCGTGTGGAACATCTGCACCGTCGGCAGGTCCCACCTCGCGGCGAGCTGGCGCGTGACGACCGCGGACAGCCAGTAGTGGCTGTGGATGAGGTCGTACCCACGGCCTTCCGTCTCGATGTGGCGCTCGACCTCGTCGGCGAAGTGCTCGATCCGCGCGTACACCTCGGCCTTGGGGACGTAGCGGATCGGACCCGACTCCACGTGGATGACGCGCGCGCCCGGCGCGAGCTCCTGGATGCGCGGGTCGCCGGGCTCGCGCCAGCGGGTGAAGACGTCGACCTCGACCCCGCGCGAGGCGAGCTCGCGGGACAGCTCCCGGACGTACACGTTCATGCCGCCCGAGTCACGTCCGCCGAGCTTCGCGAGGGGACACGCGTGGACGGACAGCATCGCGATGCGCCGGGTCAACCTCCGTACAGTACCGGCACGTGAGCGCAGGCGCGGCGCGACCGACACGTGTCCTCATCGCGCCGCAGGCGTTCAAGGGCAGCGTCGATGCGGTGCGCGTCGCGGCCGCGATCGCGCGTGGCCTGCGGCGCGCGTGGCCCGACGTGGAGTGCGACGAGCTCCCGCTCGCGGACGGCGGCGAGGGCACCGTCCGCGCGCTCGTGCACGCGACCGGTGGCTCCACGCGGCGCAGCCGGGTGCACGACCCGCTCGGGCGCGAGATCGACGCGGAGTGGGGCGTCCTCGGCGACGGCCGCACCGCCGTCGTCGAGACGGCCGCCGCGAGCGGCCTGCCGCTGCTGCGCCCGGAGGAGCGCGATCCGCGCGTGACGTCCACGCGCGGGACGGGGGAGCTGCTCCTCGAAGCGGCGATGAGCGGCGCGGTGCGCGTCGACGTCGGCATCGGCGGCAGCGCGACCAATGACGGTGGAAGCGGGATGGCCCGCGCGGTCGGCTTCCGCTTCCTCGACCGGGATGGCAACGAGCTCCCCGAGGGCGGAGCCGCGCTCGCGCGCCTGCACCGCATCGAGGGCCAGATCGACCCGCGGCTCCTGCGCATCACGATCGAGGTCGCGTCCGACGTGCGGAATCCGCTGCTCGGACCCGAGGGCGCGTCCGCGGTGTTCGGCCCGCAGAAGGGCGCGACGCCCGAGATGATCGCTGAGCTCGACCGTGCGCTCGCGCGATACGCCGACGTCGTCGAGCGCTTCGTCGGACGCGACGTGCGCAGTGTGCCGGGCGCCGGCGCGGCCGGCGGGCTCGGGGCGGGCCTCCTCGCGTTCGCCGACGCGAAGCTGCGGTCCGGGGCCGACATCGTCATGACGGCGACGCGCTTCGCGGAGCGCGCCGCTCGCGCGGACCTGATTGTCACCGGTGAGGGCCGGATGGACGCACAGAGCGCCTATGGCAAGCTCACCGGGTCGGTCATCGCGAAGGCGAAGGCTCTCGGCACGCCGGTCGTAGCCGTCGTCGGCGGCGTCGCCGGCGATGTCGATCCGCTGTTCGCCGCCGGACTCGGCGCCATCGAAGTGACGAGCGAGGGTGCGGCATCGCTCGAGGACGCGATGCGCCGCGGCGAGGAGTTGATCGTCGCGGCGGCGGAACGTTTGGCGCGGAAGTTGTAGTGTCTGGCCGCTATGGCGGTAGGGGAGCAGCCTCGGCTCAAGGAGCATGCGGTGAACGCCCTCTCTGAGGCGCGCATCCTCGACCTCGTTCGCATCACGGAGGCGGCCGCGCTCGCTTCCGCGCATTACCTCGGGCATGGCGACAACAAGAAGGCGGACGCAGCGGCGGTCGACGCGATGCGTGCGACCATGAACGACATCTCCTTTGCGGGCCGGATCGTGATCGGCGAGGGCGAGCGCGACGAGGCGCCGATGCTCTACATCGGCGAGCACGTCGGCAAGGGCGACGGTGCCGAGCTCGACATCGCGGTCGACCCGCTCGAAGGCACGAACCTCGTCGCGAAGGGCCGGGGGAACGCGGTGGCCGTGATGGCGGTCTCCGAGCGGGGTGGCCTCTTGCACGCGCCCGACACGTATATGGACAAGCTCGTCGTCGGCGCGCCCGCGCGGGGGAAGGTCGACCTCGACCGTCCGGTGGCCGAGAACCTGAAGATCATCGCCGAGTCGCTGAACCGTGAGGTCGATGACTTGGCGGTCATCGTGTTGGACCGCCCGCGGCACGAGAAGCTCATCGCCGACATTCGAGCCGCCGGAGCACGCATCAAGCTCATCGAGGACGGTGATGTGATCGGCGCGATCTCGGCCGTCGTCGCGGGGACCAATGCACACGCTCTCATGGGCATCGGCGCGGCACCTGAGGGCGTGATCGCTGCCGCGGCGCTGCGCTGCATCGGTGCAGAGATCCAGGCGAGACTGAGATTCCGTAACGATGAAGAGCGCGAACGGGCGAAGCGGATGGGTATCACCGACGAGAGCCGGCTCTACCGAACGGAGGACCTCGCGCCCGGGAAAGAGCTGCGTTTCATCGCGACGGGCGTCACCGATGGGGATCTCCTCCGCGGCGTGCGGTACTTCAACCGCGGCGCGCGGACGCACTCGATCGTGCTCGACCGGCAGGACGGCAAGCTCCGTTTCATCGACACGACCCACTTCGACGACCCGCAGAACCCACCCCTGATCCGGCTGTTCTAGGCCCAGCGCCGCCTGCAGCGGCGCCGACTGTTGATAACCTTGTCGATCTGTTGTTGACACCCTTGTAGACGGGTCCTAGGTTCCCCGCCATGCCTGCTGGCCCGGCCCTGCGACGGCGCGTTCCAGCGCCAGTGAGCGAGTCGCTCGAGCGTCTCGGCCAGCGGCTCCGGAAGGCGCGCGTCGAGGCCGGACTGAGCCAGGCGCAGCTCGGCGCCCCGCACTTCACGCGCGCGTACGTCAGCGCGCTGGAGCTCGGGAAGATCCGCCCCGCGATGAAGTCGCTGGAGTTCCTCGCGGGAAAACTCGGTAGATCGGTCGCGCACTTCGTCGATGACGAGGAGAAGGAGCGCGAACGGCTCGAGCGCGAGCTGGATATCAGCGCGGCGTCCGCACTGTTGACGCGGTCCACAGCGGGCGAGGCGCTCCGGCGAGTGCAGGACCTACTGACCACCGCGACCCGCCCGGAGGAACTCGCGCGCCTACGGCTCATGGCCGGTACGGCCCACAACTTCCTAGCGCAGGGAGTCGACGCAATCCGCGAATTGACCGTCGCTGAACGTCTTGCAGCTCAAGTCGGCAAGTTGGAGACGCAGCGCGCGATCACGCATCAGATGGCCATCGCTCTCCGGAACATCGGTGAACCCACGCGCGCTCGAACGCTTCTCACGGAGCTCCTTGGCTGGGTCGAGAAGACCAGCAGCGGCGACCGGATCCTTCGGATGAAGCTGCTCCGCGACCTCGGAGCGGTGAGTTGGGACCTCGGCGAATACGAGAAGGCGAGTGCCTACTACGCCAGCGCGCTGGAGTGGGCTAAGGACATCGGTGATGTTTCGGGTCTGATCGCTATCTACAACGGGATTGCCTACGCACGCCGTTCTCTTGGCGATCTGGAAGGTGCGACGGCCTACCTGCAGCGCGCGCTCGGAGCTTCCGAAGTCGGGAACGACCTGGCTGCATCCGCGATCCTGCACAACGCGCTAGCAGTCCTCGCGGGCGAGCGAGGCCACATCGAGGCGGCATATCGGCACGTCGACCGAGCGATCGAGCTCGCCCGCGTGGCCGGTCCTGAGTCCTACGTCGCGCACTACCTGAACACGAAGGCTGAGTGCGCCCTCAAGGCGGATCGTCCGGCCGACGCTGACAAGTTCGCCCGAGATGCCCTGGCGACCGCGGAGCGCACTTCGAATCTGCGCGCCGCCGCTGCCGCCCACGTCGTCTTGGCCGAGGTGGCAGACCGGGCGGGTTCCGCTTCACAGGGGATGGTGCGGTTGGAGGAGGCAGCCGCAAGGTACAGGAGCCTCGGCGCGAAGCAAGAACTCGGCGATGTACTCATGCGTCTGAGTGGACTCGCGCGCGAGCTAGGCGACAGCGAACGAGCGCAGAGCTACGCCGAGCAGGCGTACCAGGCGACAAAGGCGACAAGTGCTTTGATGGGGAGTTGACGATGAAGCGATGGGTCATGGTCTTCATGCTCCTAGCCGCCGCATTCGCGACCGGTACCGCGGACGCTGCAGGGGATGGCGAAGAAGAAGGTTCTCGGGACTGGTGGGGCTCGCCGCCCCTCTGCTGCTAGGCGCTCAGAACTCACAGGCGCAGAACGCCGGCGATCGTCTTCGGTCGCCGGCGTTCTTTTTCTGTCCCGGGTGTACCGCGACCTCCTGCGGGACGCGTCAGTGGTTCCGCCCCTCGGACCGTGCTCCGGCGCCTGACCGTCTCTGAGGGATGTGTGTGATCCCGCATCATTTTGATGCGAGTCCGCATCAGATTGATGCGGGATCACATACATGCGCTACGAAGTAAGCCCCTCCGCCGCGCGGACCACGTTCCGGAGCAGTAGAGCGGTGGTCACGGCGCCCAAGCCGCCGGGAACTGGACTGAGCGCGCCCGCAACCGCGCCCACGCTCTCCGCATCGACGTCACCGGCCAGCCCCTGCGGCGAGACGTTGATGCCGGCATCGATCAC
>JACPEQ010000079.1 GCA_016183435.1 Chloroflexota bacterium | reverse complement strand
CGCGTCGGGGCTCGTCGGCCCGTTCGCCGCCTCGGCCAGGATCTTCGCCTTGATGTCGCCGGCGTTGTGCGAGCCGATCTGGTTCTCGATCGCCGCCGGGATCAGGACGTCGCACTCGAGCTCGAGGAGCTCGGCGTTCGTGATCCGGTCGGCGCCCGGGAGCCCCTGCACGCGGCCGGTCTCACGCTTGAAGGCCTCGACCTTCGCCGGGTCGAGGCCCTTCGCGTTGTGGATCCCGCCGCTGGTGTCCGAGACGCCGACGACGGTCGCGCCGAGCTCGGCCATCAGCCTCGCCGAGTGCATCCCGGCGTTGCCGTAGCCCTGGACGACCACGCGCGACCCGTCGAGGTCGAGGCCGATGGCCTTCGCCGCCTCGATGATCGTGTACACGGCGCCGCGCGCGGTCGCTTCGCTGCGGCCCTCGCTGCCGCCGATCGAGAGCGGCTTGCCCGTGACCACGGCCGGCACCGTGTGGCCGGCGTGCATCGAGAACGTGTCCATGATCCAGGCCATCGTCTGGGCGTTCGTGTTCACGTCCGGCGCCGGGATGTCTCGGTCCGGCCCGATGAGGAGCGAGATCTCCGTCGTGTACCGACGCGTGAGCGTCTCGAGCTGTTGCGCCGTCATCTGCTTGGGATCGCAGATCACTCCACCCTTCGCGCCGCCGTACGGGATCCCGACGACCGCGCACTTCCAGGTCATCCACATCGCGAGGGCTTTCACCTCGTTCAGCGTGACCGAGGGGTGGTAGCGGATGCCACCCTTCCCCGGACCGCGCGATGTGTTGTGCTGCACGCGGTAGCCGGTGAACACCTTCACGACACCGTCCTGCATGCGCACCGGGAAATGCACGATGAGCTCGCGCTGGCATTCGCGGAGGATCCCCCGCATGTTCGGATCGAGGTGGAGCTTGTCGGCCGCGATGTCGAACTGCTCGAGCGCGACCTGCCAGGGGTCGCGCTGGGTGTGATCGATGACCTGTGCGGTCTGCATCAACGTCTCCCTGAATCTCGGATCTTCTCGATGACGAGCCATCTGTCGTTCGTAGCGCCGGGACTGTAGGTGCTGTTCTGGTCCTTCAGGACCGCTCGACGGAATCCTTGCTCAAGCAGCGTCTCGCGCCAGGACCGTAGGTCACGCCCGCGGTAGGCCGTCAGCCGCACGTTCCGGCTGGGACGCAGCACGCCTTCGAGATGCCGTTTTCGCTCCAGCAGCGGCACGTCCAGGAAGGACTGGCCGTCCACCTCGAGCAGGTCGAACGCGGCGAAGATCGTCCGCGGGGCGGTCGGGCGGACGAACGCGTTGCCCTCCGGATCCACCTCGAGCTCGTGCTCCTCCTCGAAGTCCGTGACGAGCACGCCGTCGATGACCGCGGTCGAGCACATCGCCTCGCTGGAGATCGCGTCGTACAGCTCGCGGGGCCCGTCCACCGGACCGGCGTACCCGACGAAATGCGGCTCCGGATGTCCCACTCGGACCAGGGCCCGGGTGCCGCTCCACTCCGGCTCGAGCACGTATCCGTCCTGCTCGGACCGCTCCCTGGCGAAGCGGGGCCGCTGTGGCATGACGCTCTTCACGTGTCGTTCAGAGCCTAGCCGTCCCCCGGGGGCGCAGACCGAGGCGCGCAGCGACGAGGTCGAGCACCCGGGCTCGACGGATTGACAGTCCTGGAACAAATGTTCTATCGTGCCGGCCGATGGCGGTCGCAACAGCCTTCTTCAAGCCGGGGGGAGTGGCTGCGTCGGAAGCGGTTCAGGGTCCTGGCGTCGAAGGGCGCGCGGGCCCTGAGCGCTTCCGAAGCGCGCCTGGAGTGACCTGGCGCCTCCCGCCGCGCGTCTACGACCCGCTGCGGGGACGTTGGCCGCGCCGGTCGATGGCGATCCCGTTAGGGCTTGCCGCTTCCCTCCCCCGACCCGCGGGTCATCCCGATCAGGGGTGACAGGAGGCTCGTGAACTCGGTGGGGATCACGAACTTCGTCGCCGCGGACGAGCCGAGCTGGCGCAACGTCTCGAGGTACTGGAGGGTCATCGTCCGCACGTCGGCGTGACCCGCGGCCTCGTTGATCTTGTCGAGCGCGAGGGAGAACCCCTCTGCACGGAGCAGCTGCGCCTGCCGCTGACCCTCGGCCTGGAGGATGTTCGACTGCTTGTCACCCTCGGCCACCAGGATGGCCGACTGCTTCTTGCCCTCGGCCTCGAGGATCGCGGCGCGACGGTTCCGCTCGGCGGACATCTGCCGGTTCATGGCGTCCTGAATGTCGCGCGGCGGCGTGATCTCGCGGATCTCGACCGTCGTCACCTTCACGCCCCAGCGCTGCGTGATGTCGTCGAGCTTCACCCGCAGGACCTCGTTGATCTGCTCGCGCTTGGCGAGCACGTCGTCCAGGGGGATGTCTCCGATGACCGCTCGGAGGGTCGTCGTAGCGATGCCCTGCACGGCGGTGCGGAAGTTCTGGATCTTCAGGACGGAGTCGGCGGCCTCGACGACCTTCTGGTAGATGAGGAAGTCGATGCTGATGGGCGCGTTGTCCTTCGTGATGGACGTCTGCTGCGGGATCTCCATCACGAACTCGCGAAGGTCCACGGTCATCGCGCTCTGGATCGGCGGCGGGAACAGCATCACCAGCCCGGGTCCTTTCGTTCCCTGGTAGCGGCCGAACGCGAGGACGACGAGGCGCTGGTACTCGGGGACGATGTGGACGATGGTGCGGATGATCGCGATCCCGATGACGCCGAGGACGCCGAGCAGGATCAACTGGGACGACGTGTCCATGAGATCCCTCCCTTTCGCTCTACGCTTCGCGTGGGCTATCGCCCACAGGGGCCCCTACCCCTGGGGCACCTGCCCCTGCACGGGTGACGACGAGCCGAAGCCCGTCCACCTTGCTGACGCTGACGGGCTCGCCCGTGCGGATCGGACCGGCCTCGCTGGTCGCGGTCCAGTCCTCCCCCGCGACGTGGACGATCCCGGACGGATCCAGATCGTTCTTCGCGACGCCGACCGTCCCGACGAGCAGCGACGCCCCGCTCGCGGTGGGCAGGCGCAGGTAGCGGTATGACGCGCGCGCCACGAGGAGGAAGAAGAGGCCGCTACCGCCGGCGATGAGCGCGATCGTCGCGGGCGGGATCGTCAGCTGGAAGCCGGGCAGCGTGGGACGGCCCGGCGGGAACAGGATGATCGCGCCGATCACCAGCGCGGCGACGCCGCCCGACGTGAGGATGCCGTGGCTCGGCACCCAGATCTCCGCGACGAAGAGGAGCACGGCGAACACCAGGAGCGCGATCCCGGCGGCGTTCGCGTCGAGCGTGCCGAACGCGAAGAGCGCGAGGAGGATCGCGATGACGCCGACGACGCCGGGGAAGATGAGGCTCGGGTTCGAGAGCTCGAAGATCAAGCCGTAGCTGCCGAGCGTGAACAGCAGGATCGCCACGGTCGGGTCGGTGATCAGGTGGAGGATCCGCTCGACGAGGCTGAACGGGTGCTCCTCCGCCGCGGTCGAGGCCGTCGACACGCGCGCCGGACCCCCGGGGAGCGCGATCTCGCGCCCGTCGGCCTTGCGGAGGACGTCAGCGAGGTCCGCCGCGATCACGTCGACCACCTTCAGGCGCAGCGCCTCGTCGGCCCCGATGCTCACGCTCTTCCGGACGGCGTCCTCGGCCCAATCGGCGTTGCGCCCGCGCGCCGTCGCGATGTTCCGGATCTGCGCCACCGCGTCGTTCTCGGCCTTGGCGCGGAGGTCTCCCTCGATGTTCTCGCCGGAGGAGGCCACCGGGTGCGCCGCACCGATGTTCGTCGACGGGGCCATCGCGGCCACGTGCCCGGCGAGCGTGATGAACGTGCCCGCCGACGCGGCGCGCGCGCCCGGCGGCGACACGTACGTGATCACCGGGACCTTCGCGTTCAGCATCCGCCGGGTGATGCGCGTCGTGGCGTCGAGCGTTCCACCCGGCGTGTCGATCGTGAAGACGACCGCGCGCACGCCGCGCTGCTCGCCGTCGACGATGAGCCGGTCCACGTACCGCGCCGTGACCGGGTTGATCACGCCCTCGATGCGGCCGATGAGCACGCGCTCGGTGTCGGCGACTTGCGCGGCGGCCACGCTTCCGAAGCCGAGCGTCAGACACAGCACGGACAGCACGCGAAGGACGTGACGGCGGTGCATCGAGAGCAGGGTACCCGGACCTAGAACGTAAGGAGAGGGCGCCAGGTCCCTATCGCGAGGCTGATCGCCGTCGCCGCGACCGCCACCGCCACCGCGGCGCCGAGGACGGCGAGATCCCGCGCGCCGATGTCCCGGGGGCGCGCCAGCGTGCGGCAGCGGTGCCGGCCGAATCCCCGGGCGTCCATCGCGAGCGCGAGCCGCGTCGCGCGCCGGATCGCGCCGACGAGCAGCCCGAACGTCCGTCCGGGGAACGACGACAGCCGGTCGACCAGACCGCGCTCGGCCTCGATCCCGCGGGCCCGCCGCGCGAGACCGAGGATCTGCCACTCCTGTCCGAAGAGCGGCGCGAGCCGCCAGGCCGCGAGCGCTCCGACGACGAAGCGCGGCGGTGCGCGCAGGTGCTGCACGAGCGCGTCGGCGAGATCGGTCGGCTCGATCGTCGCGAGCGTCATCACGCCGGCCACCGAGATGCCGACGAGCCGCATCGCGGCGGCGACACCGCCGGCGACGCCGCGCGCGTCCGTCGCGAACAGCGTGTTCAGGACGGCGATCGCCACGGCCGCGCCTCCGAGCGGGGCCAGACGTCGCGCGAACGGTCCGGGGGGCAGGCCCGTGAGCGGGAAAGCGAGCGCGAGCGCGGCCAGCACGATCGCCGCCGTGACCACGTCGACCGTCACGAACAGCGCGAGCATGAGGACCGCCGCGCCCGCGAGCTTGGCCAGCGGATGCGCTCGCGCGAGCGGCGCGGATGGTCGCGGCTCGAGCGGCGCGAGGAGCCTCATGCGAGCGCGAGCCTCCGGTCCGCAAGCGCGTCCACGAGCGGCGGGTCGTGCGTGCTGAAGACGATCGCGGCTCCGCGCGCTCTCTCGTCTCCCAGGATGCGAACGACCTCCCCGAACGTGTGCCGGTCCTGCCCGTACGTCGGCTCGTCCAGCACGAGCGCGCGCGGCTGCGCCGCGAGCGCGCCCGCCAGCCCGAGCCGCCGCTTCTCGCCGCCCGACAGCGTGTACGGGTTCGCGTCGCGCAGCGCGGTGAGGCCCAGCCGCTCGAGCAGCTCCTCCGCGCGCCGGCGCGCGACGTCCGGCGCGACACCGGTGCGCAGCGGCCCGATCATCACGTCGTCGATCACGCGGGGGGCCAAGAATTGGTGGTCGGGATCCTGGAAGACCATCGCGATGCGCGAGGCCAGCACGTGCGCGGGCCAGCGGGCGACGTCCGGACGCTCGGGATCGAGCACCGGCGCGGTGACGGAGCCGGTGCTCGGCCGGAGGAGCCCCGCGAGGAGCAGGAGCAGCGTCGACTTCCCCGATCCGTTCGGTCCTTCGACCGCGAGCGCCTCCCCCTCTCTCACCGCGGACGTCGCGGGGCTGAGCGCGTCCTGGGTCGAGCCGGGATAGCGAAAGCCGGCACCGCGTGCCGTGAGCAGCGTCCTGCCTTTGGCCGCCTGCGGCGCCGCCGGCACGACGGCGTCGGGCGTCCAGATGCCCGCTCGTTCGAGCTCATCCGCGGCGCGCCGGAACACATCCGCGGGTGGTCCATCGGCGATCACGCCGCGCTCGGCGTCGACGGCGATGACGCGGTCGACGAGGCGCACGGCCTGGGCGACGCGGTGCTCGACGAGCACGATCGTCGTGTCGCGCGGCAGCCGCTCGATCGTGGCGTACAGCTGTGCGGTGCCGTCGGCGTCGAGATCGGCCGTCGGCTCGTCCAGCAGGAGGATGCGCGGGCGCAGCGCGAGGACCGCGGCGAGCGCGAGCCGCTGCTTCTCACCGCCGGACAGGGCATCGGTGCGCCGCTCGCGCCCATATGGGAAGGCGGCCTCGCGGAGCGCGCTATCGACGCGTGACCATATCTGCGCCGTGGGGACGCAGTGCTCCTCGAGCCCGAACGCGACGTCGTCCCCGGCCCGCGCCATGACGATCTGCGCTTCCGGATCCTGGAAGAGGATCCCGACCTCGTCGCTCGCCTCGCGCGGCGGGCGACCACCCACCAGCAGCGTGCCTTCCTGGATCGCTCCGGTCGAGCGCTCGTGGAGGTCGGCGACCGCGAGGAGCAGGCTGCTCTTGCCACCGCCCGAGGGGCCGAGGAGGAGGACCCGCTCCCCCATCTCGATGCGGAGGTCGACGTTGCGGATCGCCCAGGACGCGCGGCCGGGGTACCGCAGACCCCAGCCGCGCGCCTGGATCGCTGCGTAGCCTCTAGGCGTGGGCTCGACCCGGCGGGAACGCCGAGAGCGCTCCCGCGTTCGCGAGAGCGCGCATGAGGTACCAGGATCCGATGCCCGCGATGATCGCGGCGCTCACGGCCATGAACACGAGGAACGGGATCCACCCGCCGAGCCCGAGCTCCGGGTAGTACAGCGGCATGTCATGGATCCACGCGCCGACGGCGGTGGCGATCGCGGCGAGCACGGCGACGGGCGCCGTCCACGATCGGTACCGGTACAGCGCGAATACCAGCTCGGCCGCGCCGCCCTGTATGAGGCCCGATACGAGGGTGTCCAGCCCCCACTGCGAGCCGAGGAGCGCGGACACGCTCGCCGCGACGAGCTCCGTGAACAGGGCCGCGCCGGGCTTGCGGATGACCAGCGCGCCGAGGACCGCGGGGATCAGCCAGACCCCGTAGAGGAGGTTCTGCGCGACGGGCAGGAACGTGAAGACGGGCGTCGCCGCCGCCCAGACCGCGTTCCACGCCCAGAACACCACGCCGAATGCGACCGCGATGGCGGCCGCGACGACGATGTCGACGGTCCGCCAGCCTTGTCCGCTCATGGTTCGCCTCCCTGCGATCGTTCTCGGCCGAAGCAGCGGCCCTGACGAGGGAGGCGCGGCAGGTGCGAGATGGTCACTTGCTTTCCTCCGCGGGTATCACCCGATCAGGTTCAAAGGGTCGGTGGCCGGTACCACCTCTCAGCGCCCCGTTCGGCGCACCCCTAGCACGGCCGCTCCACGGCCGCCGAGGAGGATACCGCGCCGCCGGCACTAGCGGAACTTCACCCGGCCTTCCTTGTCGGACGGCCACTCGGCATCGGCGTCGTCGACGATGAGCACGAACTTGCCGCCCCAGTGCGGCGTCGGGTAGACGCCGTCGCTGCGCTCGATGTTCACCACGGAGCCGTCGGGCATCTTGATGACCGTCGCGTAGGCGAAACCGAGCCACCACTCGTCACGCAGCCACTCGTCCATCAGGAGCAGGTGCCCGGTCTGGAACGTCGGCGCGCGGTACTTGTCGGGCCGGCGGCTCGCTGTCTCGGCGCGCATGTCCCCGCGCTGCGGGTCCTGCACGACCACACCGGTGATCTTGTTGTTCGGATCGTCGATGTACGTCCCGTAGGTCCCCTGGAACCCGATGACGAGCGGGCCGTGCTGGCCCGCGAGCGTGATCGCCATCACCGGCTTCCCGCTGCGGAACAGCCAGTACACCGCCGCGGCGGTGGCCTCGTCGCGGGTGTTGAAGCGGTAGTAGTGATAGCTGTTCCGCGCGTCCAGCCGCTTGAGGATCGTCGCGATGGCGACCGGGTCGATGCCGGGATCGTTGCTCTTGTTGAACTGGCGCGCCGCCTCGAGGATCTGCGTCGCCGTCATCTTGTCCTGGCCCGTCGTGTAGTTCTGGATGATCCGGCAGCTCGCTGCCGCGCACGCGAGCGGCTCCCCTTTCGGGTCCTCGAACTCCGTGAACCACTGCACGCTCTCGAGCCGATCGCCCATCGTCTTGAACTTGTGTGCCCGCGAAGTCGGTCGCGCCGCGAAGCAGCCCGACGCAGCCGAACGTCCCCTTCAGCCCGGTGGGGTCGATCGTCGCGGCGCAATCGAACGGCGGCGGAGGCTCCAGCGCGAACGTGGCGGCGGTCACCTTCTCCGTCGACGTCCACGTCGCGTTCAGGAAGCGCGCCGACTGCTTGCAGCAGGTCTCGTGCGAGATCTTCACCTCGGGGGGACGCGCCGTCGGAGACGCCGTGGGCGTCGCGGTGGCGACGACCGCCGGGGCGGACGCGCTCGGCCCCACGGGCAGGATCCCCAGGACCCAGCCGTAGAGCGCGCCCGCGAACAGCATCGCGACGCCGACCATGATCACCATGGGACGCGCGTCGCTGCGACCGGTCATGTCCACCTCTATCCTGACGCACCGGCCGTGGCCCCCCGCTCCGTCTCACCCATCCGACACCGCATCGATGCCCGTGTCCGCGTCCCGGCCTCCAAGAGCATCGCCAACCGCGAGCTTCTCCTCTCCGCGCTGGCCGACGGGCGCTCCGAAGTGGACCTCGGCGACCTCGACCCCGGTGATGACGTGCGCACGATGCGCGAGGCCCTTTCCGCGCTCGGCTACCAGGTCGACGCTCGGTCGACCGGCACCGTACGGGTCGCCGGCGGTGCCGCGCGCGGGGGCGAGGCGACCGTGGACGCGCGCGATGCCGGGACGGTCGCGCGCTTCGTGACGGCGCTGGCCGCGACAAGGTCCGCACGTACGACGATCGACGGCAGCGAACGCATGCGGGCACGGCCGATCGGCGCGCTCGCCCGCGCGCTCCGCTCGCTGGGCGCGCAGGTCGACGGAGACCGCTTTCCCCTGACGGTGACCGGGCCGCTGCGCGGCGGGAGCGTCGAGGTCCCCGGCCACGAGTCGAGCCAGTTCGCCTCCGCGCTCCTGCTCGTGGGCTCGCAGGCGGCCGAGGGGCTGGACCTGCGCATCCCGGGATCGGTCGTCTCCGCGCCGTTCCTCGATCTCACGGTGCGCGTGCTGGAGGACCGAGGTGTGACGGTCGAGCGTCCGGCCGCGGGCGCGTTCCGCATCGCGCCCCAGAGGGTGAGATCGCGCCGCGTGACCGTGCCCGGCGACGCGACGGCCGCGAGCTATCCCGCGGCCGCCGCCGCGATCCTCGGCGGGCGCCTGACCATCGAGAACGTCGACCTCCAGCACAGGCGCGGAGGACAGGGCGACGTCCGCTTCGTCGACCTCCTGCGGCGGATGGGGTGCGCCGTCTCCTCGCTGCTCGGCGGGATCACGGTCCGCCGCACCGGCGCGCTCTTCGGCATCCGCGAGAACGTGCGCGACATCTCCGACACCTTCCCAACGCTCGCGATCGTCGCCGCCTGCGCGGAGGGTCGCAGCGAGATCCTGGGGATCGGACACACGCGGAGGCAGGAGAGCGATCGCATCGCGGCCGTCGCGAACGGCCTGCGCGCGCTCGGCGGGCGCGTGACGGAGT
>JACPEQ010000034.1 GCA_016183435.1 Chloroflexota bacterium | reverse complement strand
GCCGCCCACTCAGGGCGACCCACTTCTGACCGTGGCCCAGATCGTGCTCGCTGGCGGCGTTTTCATGCTCGTGAACAACACGCTCAGCGTGTTGGCCGCGAGCGCGCGAACGCAAGCGCCTGTCCGCAGGGTCTTCGCGGTGTCCATCCGCAACATCGGTGTCGGCCTCGTGTCCCAGGTCCCTCTTGGCTGGCTCATGGCCGAGATCGCGAACGCGGTCGGCGAGTGGGCCACGCTCCTCTTCATCGTCCCGCTTCTCCTCGCGCGGTACTCGTTCACGAAGTACACCGAACTGCGCGAGCTGTTCTTCGGCTCCGTCAGCGCCCTCTCTCAGGCGATCGACGCGAAGGACGGATTCACCCGCGGTCATGCGGATCGCGTCTCGCGGATCGCAGGGGCGATCTCGCGCCAGATGGGCGTGTCCGAGCGGGAGATCGAGCAGATCGAGCTCGCCGCGCTGCTGCACGACATCGGCAAGATCGGCGTGGAGGACCGCATCCTGCTGAAACCGTCGCGCCTCGATCCCGACGAGCGGGCGCTCATGCAGCGCCACGCGATCTACGGCGCGTCGATCCTCGAGCCCTCGTCGGCACTGCGCCCGCTCGTGTCGCTCGTCCTGCATCACCACGAGAACTTCGATGGGACCGGTTACCCGGAGGGACTGAAGGGCGAAAGGATCCCGCTGGGCTCGCGGATCATCATCGTCGCCGACGCGTACGAGGCGATGACGGCCGACCGCGTATACCGCAAGGCTCCAGGGCATGACAAGGCAATGGAGCAGCTCAACAGGCACAAAGGAACGCAGTTCGACCCGAAGGTCGTCCGCGCGCTCGACCAGCTCATCGTCAAGGAGGGCGCTGCCGCCTTCGAGCACAGCGACCTTCCCGCGATCGAGTACGAGACGCTGGCCGAGCTGCGGCGCCGTCTCGCCCGGGAACCCGTCGCCCGCGACGCCGTTCATGCTGGCTAGCGGCCCCGTCCTTGGCATCGTCGCGGGACTGGCGCTCCGCGGCAGCCTCACCCGACTCGCCGATCTCCGCATCCGGTGGTGGCCTTTCCTGGCGCTCGCGGTCGGGCTGCGGCTGGTCGCGGGCGGCGCGGGCGATCTTGCCGCGGCCCTTTACGTCCTCGCGTTCGCGGGGATCGTCGCGGTCGCTGCGGCCAACACGGTCGTGCCCGGCATGTTCCTGATCGTGGGCGGCGCTGCCTTGAACCTCACCGTCGTCGCCGCGAACGGGGGAATGCCTGTCGACACCGTCGCCCTTGCCGCGGCCGGCGCGCGCATGCCCGGCGACGCGCTCCACGTTCCGCTCACCGACGCTACCGCTCTCGCCATGCTTGCCGACCGCATCCCGGTGGCGCTGTTCCGGAGCGTCTACAGCGTCGGTGACGTGCTGCTCACGGCCGGAGGGTTCTGGGTGCCGTTCGCGTGGATGCGTCGGCGATGAACGCCGCCCGCTCGCTGGCCGCGCTGCGCTCGCCGAACTTCGCTCTGCTCTGGTCCGCGCAGGTCATCAGTGGATTCGGTGACCGGATCACCGTCGTCGCGCTCGCGTACGTGACCTGGCAGATCACGCACTCGGCGCTCTCCACGGCCGTCGCAGTGGTCATGGCGTCGTTGCCGTACGCGATCTTCGGCTTCTTCGGCGGCGCCATCGCCGACGCCGTGGGCCACCGGCGGGCGATGATCGCGAGCGATCTCATCCGCGCCCTCGCGATCGGCGCCATCCCGCTGACGCTCGGGTTCCAGGCGCCGCTGGGGGTCGCGTATGCGCTCGTGCTCGTCGCCGCGCTGTGCTCGACCGTGTTCAACCCGGCGCGGCTCGCGATCGTTCCCGAGCTCGTGCCCGCGGAACAGCTCGGCACGAGCAACTCGCTCGTGTATGCGTCCGATCGGACGGTCGAGATCGTCGGCGTGCTGGCCGCCGGTGCGCTCGTCGCGGTGCTCGGGGAAGGCGCCTTCTACGTCGACGCGGCCACGTTCGCCCTCTCGGGGATCCTCCTAAGGATGATCGACCAACACTCACGGGCGTCACGTCGTCTGTCCTGGGGTGGCGTCCTCTCGGATGCCGCGGACGGCGCCCGGGTGCTCCGCGACCACACTGTCCTGCGCGCGAACACGATCTTCTCCCTGCTCGCGCAGCTGTCGCTCCCGGTCATGAACGGGTTGATCCCGGTGCTGGTCTTCCGGGAGTACGGCCTGGGCGCGGAGGAGTTCGCAGCGACGGAAGCCGCGATCGCTGCCGGTGCGGTGATCGCGGGGGTGATCTACCCGATCGTGTCGCGTGGCATCCGCAAGGGCCGGCTCATCGTGGGCGGATTCGCGACATACGGTGTCGTCGTCGTGCTCATCGCCGCATCCTCAGGGCTTCCGTTGACGCTCGCACTGCTCGTGCTCGCCGGGTTCGCGAACGTGCTCTTCTTCGTGTCGAACGTGACGCTGTCGCAGGAGGTGACGCCACCCGCGCTGCGCGCGCGCGTGTTCGGCGCGCGGACCGCTCTGCTGCACCTGACGTGGCTTCCGATGATCCTGATCAGCGGCGGTCTCGCCGAGGATGTCCCGGTCCAACCCCTTCTCGCCGCGGCGGGAGCGCTCACGTTCGCGGTCGCGGTCGTCGGGGCCTTCTTCCGCTCCATCCGCGACGTCGAGTAGCGACGGGCGTTGGCTTCTGCCCCCCGCCACCACTCCCGGGCGCGTCCCTGGTCGGTTTGACATGTACGCATAGGGGACAGAGCATGCCGATCGCAGTGGGGAGCAGACGGACGGAAGGGGCGCGCAGTCGCGATTGTGCGCTGGAAGCGTACATCTGATGGCTCAAAGGGCCATCCTGGTCGCCGACGACGACGCGTCCATCCGCTCGCTCCTGAAGCAGCTCCTCCAGGACGAGGGCTACGCGGTGCAGGAGGCGGCGACCGGCGTCGAGGTCGTCGAGAAGGTGAAAGAGACCTCGCCGGACCTCGTGATCATGGACGTGCGCATGCCCGAGCTCGACGGCATCGAGGCACTGTCGCGCGTGAAGGCGACCTCGGCGAAGACCGCGGTCCTCATCATGACCGCCTTCGGCAGCTCGAACGCCGCGATCCGCGCGATGGAGCTCGGCGCGTTCGACTACGTCACGAAGCCCTTCGAGCTCGACAAGATCAAGTACACGGTCCAGAAGGTCTTCGAGCATCAGGACCTCGCGCAGGAGGTCGAGGTCCTGCGCGGGGAGATCTCCTCGCTCGTGCAGACCGAGCGGATCGTCGGCAACTCGCCGGCGATGCAGGAGGTCTACAAGACCGTCGGCAAGGTGGCGAAGTCCGACGCGACGGTGCTCATCACCGGCGAGAGCGGTACGGGAAAGGAGCTCGTCGCGGAAGCGCTGCACTACAACTCCAGCCGGCGCGCTGGCCCGCTCGTGAAGGTGTCGTGCGCGGCGCTGCCCGAGACGCTCCTCGAGGCCGAGCTCTTCGGCCACGAGAAGGGCTCGTTCACGGGCGCGCTCACGCAGCGCCGCGGCCGGTTCGAGATGGCGGACAAGGGCACGATCTTCCTGGACGAGATCGGCGAGATGAGCTTGCAGACACAGACGAAGCTCCTGCGCGTTCTTCAGGACCGGAAGATCGAGCGCGTCGGCTCGTCGATCCCGGTCAAGGTGGACATCCGCGTGATCTGCGCGACGAACAAGGACCTGCAGAAGCAGGTGGAGCAGAGCAAGTTCCGCGACGACCTCTTCTACCGGCTGAACGTGATCAACATCCACATGCCGCCGCTGCGCGATCGCAAGGAGGACATTCCTGCGCTCGTGGAGCACTTCCTCGCGAAGCATCGCTACAGCGCGACGGCGCAACCCGCCGCGATCGGCGAAGGGGCCCTGCGCCGTCTGATGGAGCACGACTGGCCGGGGAACGTCCGGGAGCTCGAGAACGTCGTCGAGCGCGCGGTCGTGCTCTCGCGGGGGCAGATCATCACCAGCCGCGAGCTGCCGTTCGGCGACCATGACGGGGATCGCGACGATGGCGAGACCGACCAGGTCCCGACCGAGAAGTCCTTCTTCAAGAAGTCGGTGGCGCAGTTCGAGAAGGACCTGATCATGAAGGCGCTGCGCGACGCGACGGGCAACCGCTCCAAGGCGGCCGAGATGCTCGGGATCTATCGTCGCCTTCTCTATGCCAAGATCAAGGAGTACGGCCTCGAGGGCTACCCGCCCAGGGGCCACGCCGCGCGCTAGGACCGTACCCAGCGCGGTCCGCATCGTCGACGCCGTCGGTTCCTCCACCACGGGCTGGGACGCAGCGGTCATCGACGCCGTGCGCGGCGCGAAGAGCGACGCTCCGGATCCGATCGCGGTCGAGGTCGGCCGGCTCTGGGCGGACCTCGGTCCAAAGACCGCGATCCGTCTCTACCGTGCGTCGGTGAAGATCGCGTATCGCCAGTCACTCCGTGCACCGGCACCCGATCGCGTGCTGAAGAAGGTGGCGAGAAGGCGGACCGGCAGGACCTAGCGTCCAACGGCCCGTGCCATTGGCGGTCTCTGCTCCATCTGTCTGATCCGTTGACATGACCGGGCACCGATGCCACGATCGCGCCTCCGATGGCGAAGACCGAGGGTCGGGAGGCGCTGGCGCAGGTCGTCGTGGCGAACGACGGCGAGGTGCTCGCGCGGCTGCGGCTGTCCGCGGCGGAGGCGGCGCGGGTGTGCCGGGTGACGCCGCGGCAGCTCATCTACTGGACCAAGAAAGGGCTCGTGCGCCCGTCGCCCGACAGCGAGCACGACTACGACGTCTTCGCGATGGAGAAGGTGATCCGGATCCGCCAGGCCCTCGACAAGGGGCACTCGCTCGAGCGCGCGGCCCAGATCGTCCAGCGCGAGATGGACCAGCTCGCCGCCGACGTCGAACGGCTCGAACGCCTCACGCCCGAGGAGATGGAGAACGAGCTGCGGCGGCGGCTCGAGCGGCTCGAGGAGCGTGTCGCCGCGCTGCGCCGGACGCTGCCCGCATCGCTTGGCATCGCGCGGCTGCGCTCCGCGGTCGCTCTGCTCGCACGCCTTGAGGCGCAGGGCCAGCTCCACGATCCGGGTGCCGACGGCGACGCCGCGAAGATCCTCGCGCTGCGTCTCGGCCGCGCCGTCGACGAGCTCGAGCAGGTCATCCGCGACATGCCGCCCGTCCCCGCCTGATCGGGGCCCGACCCTCGCTCGACTAGCCTGACCTCCAGTGTCCCTTCGCACCACCGCCGCCGTCGCCGCCGGCAAGCTGACGCGCGCGGGACTGCGAGCGCTCGGACGCGGGGCGACCGCCCTCCCCGGCCTCGTCACGCTCGCCGTGGACCCGGGCGCCATCGCGGCGATGACCGCCGGGCTCGCCCACGGCGCCGTGCTCGTGTCTGGGACGAACGGAAAGACGACCACCACGCGGATGCTCGCCGACGTCGTCCGTGCGGCAGGGTGGTCGCCGATCCACAACCGGTCCGGATCGAACCTCGACCGCGGGATCGCCGCCGCGCTGCTCGCGCAGGCCGACTGGACCGGCGCGCCGCACGGAGACGTCGCGATCTTCGAGGTCGACGAGGCCTCCGTGGCGCGCGTGATCGGGCGCATCGAGCCGCGGGTCGTCCTGGTCACGAACCTCTTCCGCGACCAGCTCGACCGGTACTTCGAGGTCGACCAGCTGGCGCGCAGGATGGCGTCGTCGTTCGCGACGCTGCCAGAGACGACGATGCTCGTGCTGAACGCCGACGATCCGATCGTCGCCCGTCTTGGCGACGACCATCGCGGTCCCACCGTGTACTTCGGCATCGACGATCCGAGCGTGGGCGGGCGCGTCGCGCAGTCGATCAGCGACGCGACGCACTGCCCGAGGTGCGACCGGCGCCTGCGCTACGAGCGTGTGGTCCTCGGGCACGTCGGCGATTGGACGTGCCCTGGCTGCGGCCTGACCCGACCGCCGCGCGACGTGGCCGCCGTCGAGGTCGAGCTGCGGCGTGACCGCAGCTGGCTCCGGCTGGCCGGTGCGATCGCCTCCGCGGTCGACCCGATCGAGGTCCCGCTGCCGGGCCTGTACAACGCGTACAACGCGCTCGCAGCGGTCGCCGTGGCACGCGCGCTCGACATCGGCGTGCCCACGGCCGCCCGCGCGATCGCGGCGTTCCGCCCGGCGTTCGGCCGGCTCGAGACGATCGAGGCCGAGGGCCGGCACCTCCGGATCGTCCTGGTGAAGAACCCGGCCGGCTTCAACGCGGCGATCGGCGCGCTGCTCGAGCAGGGCGGCCGGCACCGGCTGCTCGCCGCGCTCAACGACCGCGACGCGGACGGCCGCGACGTGTCGTGGATCTGGGACGCGGACTTCGAGGCGCTCGTGCCCGCCGTCGAGCACGCCGTCGTCACGGGGCTGCGCGCGCGAGACCTCGCGCTCCGATTCAAATACGGCGGCCTGGCACGCGAGCGCATGCAGGTCGTGGACGGCTGGGCCGCGGCCATCCGCTGCGCGATCGACCTCGCTCCGGCCGGTGAGGAGGTCGTGATCGTCACGACCTACACCGCGATGCTCGCGCTCCGCGACGCGCTCGCGCGTATGGGCTACGTCCGCCAGTTCTGGGAGGACTGAACGGCCCGAACGGCACTTTCGCGCGTGACGTTCGCGGTCCCACTGTCGACGTCGATGAAGGACGTCAGCCGCGGCAGCGGGCGCCCCCCGGTCTCGATACTCCTCCTCGGTCAGCACCGTGTAGCGCGACCTCTGCCCGAGCCTCCGCGCACGAAGCACGTGTCGCGCGTCGGCATGCCGGCGACCGATCCGATGGGGATCGAGCTCGAGGAGTGGATGAGCGAGCTGCGCGTGGGGTACACCGAACCGGGGGATTGACCTCGTCGCCGCGGCGCCTCGGTCTGCGCGCCCGGGGGACGGGTCGATAGGATCGTGAGAACGTGGACCTGCGCATCTGCCACCTCTATCCCGACCTCATGTGCATCTACGGCGACCGCGGCAACGTCATCACCCTTGCGCAGCGGGCGCGGTGGCGCGGCATCGGCGTCGAGACGCGTGATCTCCAGGCGGGTGAGACGCTCGATCCGGAGTGGGCCGACCTGTACTTCTTCGGCGGCGGCCAGGATCAGGGTCAGGACGTCGTCTCCAAGGACCTGCGGAGCGCGAACGGCAACGCCCTCCGGCAAGCGTTCGCCGCGGGCGCCGCGGCGCTCTCGGTGTGCGGCGGCTACCAGCTCCTCGGCCACGAGTACGTGCCCGCGGAGGGCCCCTCGATCCCGGGGCTGGGCGCGATGGACGTGACGACGCGCGCCGGCAAGGTCCGCTTCGTCGGCAACCTGCTCGCCGCGGCGCCGCTGGGGACGCTCATCGGCTTCGAGAACCACTCCGGGTACACGTACCTGGGGCCACAGGCCCGCGCGCTCGCGACCGTCGTCGTCGGCCACGGCAACAACGGCGAGGACAAGACCGAAGGCGCCGTGCAGGGCCGGCTCGTGGGCACGTACTGCCACGGCTCCGTCCTGCCGAAGAACCCGTGGCTCGCGGACATGCTGCTGGTCTGGGCGCTCGAGCGCCGCCACGGCGGGGTCCAGCTCGAGCCCCTCGACGACAGCGAGGAGCTCGCCGCGCAGCGCTCCGCGGCGGAGGTCGCGAGGGCTCGGCCCTAGGCCCACCCGGGCGTCTGCTCCTCGGCACAAGTGTGAGCCGATGGACCGGACCCGTGCTGCCGCCCATCCACCTCGCGCTGCCGCTCGTCGTGGCGCTCACTGCGGTCCCGCTCACGGGGCCCGCCGCCGCCGATGGCGGCGCGTGCGATACCGCCCCGGGCCACCCTGCCTGCACGATCCTTCGCCCGCTCCATCCGACGCCCGCTCGGCCACCATCGGACGCGCGGCCGGAGTGCGTCGTGATCGTCGGCGGTCTCGGTTCACCGACCGACAACAGCGACGAGGGCTTCTTCCGCGCCGCGCTCGGCGACATCGCCGACGACGCCCGCTTCCGGACGATCCGCTTCGGCGTCCACGAGGGCTCGTACCGCACCAGCGGTGACGTCAGCCGGAACGGCGAAGAGCTCAGATCGGTGATCGCGGACGCGTCCGAGGAGTGCGGAGCGGTGCACGTGCTCGCGTATTCGATGGGCGGGGTCGTCGCGGACCGCGCTCTCTCCAAGACGGTCACCGGCATCGCCACGTACGTCGCCCTGGCGAGCCCGCACAACGGCGCGAACGCCGCGCGGGCGATCAGACCCGCCCTCGAGGCCGACGTGCTGTTCGCGACCGGCGCGAGCCTCGCGGCGCGCCTCACGGGCGCCCACGATCCGACGAGCGACGCCGTCCGCGACCTCGCCCGCACACGCGCGCCGCTGCCGGTCCGCGCCGAGGCGGCGGTCCGCCTTCACGTCGTGACCGACCCGATCGTGCTTCGGCGCGACGTCCTCGATCGACGGGTGGACGTTCGCGAGTACATGCCGGCGTCGGCCGCGGAGCTCGAAGGCCACGGCCGGATCGTCGATCACCCGCTGGCGCAGGAGGTCGTCCGCACCACGATCGCGACGCGCCGAGCGCCGAGCGAAGGCCGATCGGTCGATGAGCTGAACGAGGCCGAGCTCGCGAGCATCGCGATCGACCGCGTTCTGGGGACCGTCGAGGAAGGTGCCCGCGTCGCCCTGCTCACGGCGGCGCTGGCGTCGCGGTCGACACCGCTCGGGACGGTCGTCAACGCGCTTCCGTTGCCGCGGTGAGCGACGACGGCCAGGCGCTCGTCGAGTTCGCGCTCGTCCTTCCGTTCCTCCTGCTGTTCGCGCTCGCGATCGTCCTCGTTTCCGAGATCGGCGTCGCGCGGCTCGCGCTCGAGCATGCCGCCGCCGAGGGCGCCCGCGTGGGATCGTTGACGAACGACGACGAGGAGATCGCGCGGGCGGTGGCAGCGGCGGTCTCGCCGCTCGATCCCGCACGCGTACGTACCAGGATCGAGCCCGGCGAGCACGACCCGCCGCGATCCGCGGACCCGCGCGGCACGCTCCTTCGGGTCGCGATCGAGTACACGGTGCCCGTCCCGCTGTCGTTCGCCGGTCTTCCGAGCGTCACCGTGCGTGGATCCGCGGCCCGGGTGGTGGAGTGGACGCCCTGAGCGACGGGCGCGGCCAGGCGCTCGTCCTGACGGCCATCCTCCTCGGGGTCGCGGCCGCCGCGATCGTCGGGCTCAGCGGCGTGTCCCATCGGATCCTCGACGGAGTGCGCGCGCAGCGTGCCGGCGAGGCCGCCGCGGCAGCGGCCGGCACCGCCGTCGCGGACCTGCAGTTCGACCGTGTGCGCGCGCTCGGCCGCGAGCTCGGTCGCGCCGAGATCGCCGTGTTCGTCGCCGACCCGGCTGTCGCCGGAGCGGCGCGTCACGCCGCCGCGCGCCTCGCGCGGCTGCACGACCGTGCCGATCCAACTGACGTGCGCGTCATCGCCATCGGCTTCGAGATCGAGGTCCACGTGACGCTGAGCGGGCGGACGCACGTCGCGCTGCTCGGCTCGAACCCGTGATCCGTTCCCTCGCGGCGCCGCGCCTCGGCCCGACGCCACGCATGGCCGTCGCGGTCGCCGCCCTGCTCCTCGCGACCGCATCGGCTGTCACCGTGGCGGTCCCGCCGCCGGCGCAGACGGCGACACCGACGCCTGCGCTGTCGGAGCGTCTCGGTCCGCGCACGTGGGCCCTCGCGATCCCGGTGGCCTGGCTCTCCGCGCCCATCCCCGGCCTCCGTGACGACGACGTCCTCGATCTGCTCGGCGCGCGCCCGAGCGAGCGTGCGACGGCGTCCGACGTCGCGGCGGGGGTCCGCGTGATGGCCGTCGACGAGCGAACGCTCGTCGTCGAGCTGACCGCGGAGGACGCCTCCGCCATCGCGAGCGCTCGCGCCCGCGGTCTCGCGCTCATCCCGATCCTTCGCTCGACGCGATGACCCGGGTCGCCGTCTGCGGCGCTGCGTTCGACGACGCCGTCGAGGTGCTCGGCCTCGAGCGCGTCGATGAGCTGGCGGAGGTCGTTCTGGTCGACCTCGCCGATCCCGAGGCGGTCGGCAAAGCGGCGGAGATCGCTCCCGACGTCCCGCGTGTCGCGATCGCACGCGCCGAGCAGGAGCGGCTGCTTCGCGCAGCCGGCTGCGCCGTCCCGATGGCGTCGTCCGCCGCACCGGAAGCCATCGGGCCGCTCGTCGCCGCGGCGGTGCCCGCGCGTCGACGGGGAGCCACCCGGCTCGTGCTCGTCACCGGACCGAGCGGAGGGGCAGGGCGCACGCTCCTCGTGGCCGGACTCGCGGCGCGGCTGTCGGCGCGCGCCTCGGTCCTCGTCCTGGATGCGACGGGCTCCGGCTCCGCCGCGTGGTGGCTGCGCCTCGCTCCGGGGTCCTGGTCCGATCTCGAGGGCCTCGTCGAAGAGCTCACCACGGAGCATCTCGCCGTCGTCGCCGCGGAGCGCGAGCGGCTGCGCGTCATCGGCGGCGTCTCGCCGATGCCGAGCGTCCCTCTGCTGGCCGCCACCGCGCGCGCCGCGGTCCGGATCGCCGACGTGGTGCTCGTCGACGCGCCGGCCCTCTTCGACGAGCGCACCCGCGCTCTCATCGACGACGCCGACCGGGTCCTGGTCGTGAGCACCGACGACCCGGCGGCACTGTCCGCCATCGACGCCTCGATCGACGAGGAGCGGGTCTGGTGGATCGCCTCGCGATGCCGCGCCGAGCGTCTCGGTGCGCACCCGACGTTCCGCGCCCTGCCGGACGATCCGGCCGCCGTCCGCGCCGCTGTGCGCGGTCCATCGATCGTGGGTGGCGCGCTCGGCCGCGCGTACGACGAGCTGGCCGAGATCCTCACGATCGACATCGCGTGACGCTCGCGCTGCGCGCACGTCTCGAACGCGCGTTGGTCTCGCGCCTGCGCGAGGAGCCCGACGGGCGTCCGCGCCGCGAGCAGATCGCTCCGCTCTTGCGCGAGTCGCTCGCCGCCGAGCGCGTCGTCGTGCCGTCGACGGAGCTGCGTGCGCTCGAGCGGTGGTTCGAGGACCGTCTCTTCGGGCTGGGCGAGCTCGCGCCGCTGCTTCGCGACGACCGTGTGAGCGAGGTCATGGTCAACGGCACGCGCGGCGTCTGGGTCGAGCGCGACGGCAAGCTCGAGCGGACGGCGATCCAGATCCGCGACGAGGAGGAGATCCTCGTGCTCATCGAGCGGCTCGTCGCTCCGCTCGGGCGTCGGATCGACCTCGCGAACCCGCTCGTCGATGCACGCCTTCCCGACGGCTCGCGCGTCCATGCCGCGATCCCCCCGATCGCCCTCGGTGGTCCCGTGCTCACGATCCGGAGGTTCGCGGCGCGGCCGCTCGGGCCGGACGACCTCGTGCGCGGCGGCACCGCGAGCGCCGAGGCCATGGCGTTCCTGGTGGATGCGGTGCGACGGCGCCGCAGCATCCTCGTCTCCGGCGGGACGTCCAGCGGCAAGACGACGACGCTGAACGCGCTCGCGTTCGCGATCGGAGCGCACGAGCGCGTCGTGACCATCGAGGACGCCGCCGAGCTGCGTCTGCCGCAGGAGAACGTTGGTCGGCGAGGTCCGCGGCGGCGAGGCGCTCGACATGCTGCAGGCGATGAACACCGGCCATCGCGGCTCGCTCACGACCGCGCACGCGAACGGCGCCTACCACGCGCTCATCCGGCTCGAGACGATGGCGCTCATGGCGGGCATCGACATCCCGCTCGCGGCCGTCCGCGAGCAGATCCGCCACGGCATCGACGTCGTCGTGCATCAGGAGCGCGACGGCGACGGCCGCCGCCGGATCGTCCAGATCGCCGAGATCGACCCCACGCGCGGCGATCCCTACTCGCTGCGCGACGTGGGCACCTGACCCTCGTCCTCGTCGCCGCGGCGCTCGTCGCCGCCGCGGTCGCGCTCGTGCCTGGCGCGCCCGCGCCGTTCGTGCGGCGATGGGGGGCTCTGGTCGAACGGCGCCACTGGCGGCGCGACCGTCGTGCGGCGCTGCCGGGCCTCGTCGAGTCGATCGCCTCGGCGCTCGGCAGCGGACTGTCGCTCCCGCAGGCCTTCGCGGAGGTCGCGCCCGCGCTTCCGGCGGCGCTCGCGGCGCCGACCCGCCGAGTGGCGGCATCGCTCGCGCTCGGCGTGCGGCTCGATGACGCGCTCGTCGCATACCGCGGTACCGTCGCCGACGAGGACGTCGCGCCCATCGCCATCGTGCTCGGGGCCTTCACCCGCGCCGGCGGCCGCGTGTCGCGGAGCCTGGCGCGCGTCGCGTCGCTGCTGCGGGGCCGGCTCGCGCTCGCGGACGAGCAGGCCGCCCTGACCGCGCAGGGACGCGTCTCGGCGGCGGTGCTCGTCCTGCTCGCGCCGCTCGGCGCGGTCTTCTTCGCCTTCTCGATGCCCGACTACGTGGCGATCCTCGTCGGCCCCGGGCGCGCGATGCTCGGAGCGGCGGTCGTCCTCGAGGCCATCGCCGCGATCTGGCTGCGGCGCCTCCTTCGCGTCCCAACGACCGGTTCCGCCCTCGCATCGCTCTTGGACGCGGTCGTCGTGGGCCTCGACTCGGGCATGACCTTCGAGCAGGCGCTGCGCGCGCTGGTCGTGCGCGCTCCGGCCGTCGGCCGCCTGCCCGAAGCTCGCCGGCTCCTCGCCGACCTCGCGCTCGGCCAGGGCGCGCGCCGGGCCTTCGGCGCGTTCGCGGCGTCGGGGCCGGCCGAGGCGCGAGTCGCGGCGCTCATCGCGTCGTCCACGCGGTTCGGCGCGCCGCTGGCGGATCTGCTCGTGATCCAGGCCGACGCCCTGCGCGATGCGGATCGGCGTCGCGCGGAAGCTGCCGCGCGCCGGCTGCCGGTCCTCATGTTGTTCCCGCTGACCTTCTGCGTCCTGCCCGCGCTGCTCATCGTGTTCCTCGGTCCGCCGCTGCTCTCGCTCGTGCAGTGAGGCGGACCTGTGGATATCCCAGATATACTGCGTCGGTGGCGACGAGGAAGGTCCTGCTCTCTCTCGACCAACGGGTGGTCTCGCGGATCGACCGCGCCGCGAAACGGCGCGGCCTGACGCGCAGCGCGTACGTCGAGCAGCTGGCCGTCGCGGATCTCGCGAGCGAGAAAGGCCCGGGAGCGGACCCGTCCGTGCGCGCCGCCCTGGCGTCGGTCGACGACCTCTTCGAGCGGAATCCCGTTCCCGCAGAGGACCTCACCCTCGTGATCCGCCGGATGCGGGATGAGCGGTGACAGCCGTCGTGCTCGACGCGTCCGTCGTCTTCAAGTGGTTCCGCCCGCAGCAGCGCCACGGCGCTGAGGCGAAGGTCGTCCGCGAGGACTACGCGGCGGGCCGCCTCTCGATCTCGGTACCGTCGCTGCTCTCTCTCGAGCTGCTGAACGCTGCCGCGCGGCGGTGGTCGTGGGACGCGTCCGCGGTGCAGCAGCTGGCGGTCGACCTGACGCGCTTCGCGTTCAGCGTCAGCGAGCCTTCGATCGATCGCGTCGCCACGTGGACCGCCCACGGTCTGACCGCGTACGACGCTGCGTACGTCGCGCTCGCGGATGGCCTCGGCGCGCGACTGATCTCCGACGACGAGCGCGTTCTGGAGGTCGCCGCCGCGATCGCGCTTCCACTGTCGGCGTACAGGGGCCGGACCGGCACGACGACGTAGGTCCGGCCGCGTCATCGACGCCGCGAGGCTCGACGCGCTCCATGGCTCGTGAGCCCGCGGTCCGCTCGACCCCGGGAACCCTGCTCGTACGAGGTCGTTCGCGTCTGCGCTGCTGGTCGTGTTCCTCGGCCCGTCGCTGATGTCCCTGCTCGGAGGACAATGACCCGGAGGAGGTCCCGTGCCTCGGGTCCCCGACGCCGCGAGAACGCTTGCCGATGTCTTGGACCGGCTCACCGCTCCGGCCGCGCGCGAGCTCACCCGAGCGGAGGACCGGGGGCGGATCCGCTGCCTCGCGTGCGGCCACCGCTGCATGGTCCTCCCCGGGCAGCGCGGCATCTGTCAGGTGCGCCTCAACCGCGATGGCGAGCTGCGTGTCCCCCTCGGGTACGTCGGCGCGCTCCAGTGCGATCCGATCGAGAAGAAGCCGTTCTTCCACGTCCTGCCCGGGAGTGATGCCTTGACCTTCGGCATGCTCGGATGCGACCTCCACTGCCCGTACTGCCACAACTGGCTGACGTCGCAGGCGCTGCGCGACGACCACGCGCAGGTCCCGCCGGAGGAGATCACGGCGACGCAGCTCGCCGATCTCGCCGTGCGCTACGACGCGGCCATGATCGCGAGCTCGTACAACGAGCCGCTCATCACGAGCGAGTGGGGCGCGGCGGTCATGGACGAGGGCCGCCAGCGCGGCCTCGTCCGCGCGTTCGTCTCGAACGGCAACGCGACGCCGGAGGTGCTCGACTTCCTGCGGCCGCATCTCGACTGCTACAAGGTCGACCTCAAGGCGATGCGCGACGCGGGCTACCGCCAGCTCGGCGCGAAGCTCGAGAGCGTTCTCGAGACGATCCGCGGGCTCAAGCGCCGCGGCCTCTGGGTCGAGATCGTCACGCTCCTCGTGCCCGGCCTCAACGACTCAGAGGAGGAGATCCGCGACGCGGCGCGCTTCCTCGCGAGCGTCGACCCGCTCATGCCGTGGCACGTCACGGCGTTCCACCCGGACTACAAGATGACCGACCGCGCCGGCACCGCCGCGCGGGCGCTCGTGCGTGCCGCCGAGATCGGGCTCGAGCAGGGGCTCCGCTACGTCTATTGCGGGAACGTGCCCGGGCGCGTCGGGCCGTACGAGGACACGCGCTGCCACGGCTGCGGCGCGACGCTGGTGCGGCGCCTCGGGTACACGATCCTCGAGGACCGCCTCACGCCGACGCGGGGGTCGTGCCCCGAGTGCGCCACGCGGATCCCGGGCATCTGGGAGCGGCCCGCAGCGATCGGCGTGACCGCCACGCCGGGCGTCGCGCGGCGGGCGTGATCGTCGCTGGCGTCATCCTGCCCCACCCGCCGATCATCACGCCCGAGTACGCGTCGCAGCGCGGCGACGAAGTGGACACGACCGTCGCCGCGGTCGAGCGCGCCTGCGCCTGGCTCGCCGCCCTCCACCCCGAACGCATCGTCATCTCGTCACCGCATCTCGCGCACGGCTTCGACGTGCCGCTCTCGTTCCTTCGGCCGTACCTCGGGCGGCTGCCGCCGCTCGAGCGCGTCCTCACGGATGAGCCGTCGTACGTGCGCTACCGCGAGCTCGGTCGCGAGCTGCGCGAGCAAGAGGGTGCAGGCGCCGCGCGCACCGCCGTCGTCGCGTCCGGGGACCTCTCGCACCGGCTGCGCGTTGACGGCCCGTACGGCTTCCACCCCCTCGGGCCCAAGCTAGATGAGGCGATCGTCGACGGCGTGCGCCGCGCCGACATCGGCGCGCTCCTCGCGATCGATCCGGTCACGGTCGAGGAAGGAGCGGAGTGCGGCCTGCGCTCGTTCGTGTTCGCGCTCGCGGCGCTCGAACCGGCGCACGTCGAGGTCCTGTCGTACGAGGGTCCATACGGCGTCGGGTACATGGTCGCGACGCTCTCGCCTCTGGAGTGCTGAGGCGCACACGTGACGGACTTAGTAGGATCACTGCGTGCTCACGCGGCCGCACGACGGTCCAGGCGCTTTGCGCCACCCCTTGTACGCAGTCCACACGATCAGAACCGTGTCGGTCCCGTCGCGCCGGCGTCCTCGGTACCTTTTCGCTAGTTGCCTGCCCGGTAGTACCCGAACGACCATCGCCGCCCATCCTGAAAGAAGGAGGAAGGCCCCATGGACCTCCGCACGTTCCTGCGCGAGGACGACGGGCAAGGTCTCGTCGAGTACGCACTCATCATCGCCGTCATCGCCATCGCGGTCATCGTCGCCATGATCTTCCTGCGCGGCCAGATCCAGAACATCTTCAGCAACATTGGCAACAACCTGACGTAGTCCGCGGCGGTCAAGGCGCGAGCCGAGATCAACGACCTGACGTCGGTCTTCTAGTCTTCGGCGGGGCCGGCGGCGCCCGTGATCCCGGGCGCCGTTCTGGCATCAGGAGGGGTCCACGAACACGATCCGGATCGCCGAAGACCTCGTCCTCGTCGCGTTCGTACTGATCGTCGTCGTCACCGACTGGCGGTGGAACCGTATCCCGAACCAGGTGACGTACCCGACGATGCTGCTCGGCCTCGTGCTCGGCCTCCTCGAGGGGTTCCCGGGCGCGCCATTCGCAGGCGGCGCGCTCGATCATGCCGCCGGCCTGGGCCTTGCGTTCCTCGTCTGCTACCCGTTCTACGCCGTCGGCGGCCTCAAGGCAGGGGACGCGAAGATGCTCATGGCGATCGGCGCGCTGCGCGGGTCGCTCTTCCTGCTGACCGCCGCGCTGTACGGCGCGCTCGCCGGCGGCGTCCTCGCGCTCTTCCTCATGGGGTTCCGGCGCCTCGCGCCACCGGAGACGGAGGTGGCCGATCCGTTCTGGCGGCTGATGAAGAGCCGCATCCCGTACGGCGTGGCGTTGGGGATCGGCGCGCTGATCGCGCTTGCCCTCGCTCCCTAGCTCGCCGGGAAGAGGGGATATCCTCGCGGTGATGGTCATGGCCGCGGAGAAGATCCGCATCCTCATCGTCGACGACATCGCTGACACGCGCGACAACCTCGCGAAGCTCCTCGGGTTCGAGGCGGATCTCCAGGTCGTCGGGAGCGCGGGCAGCGGTCAGGAGGCCATCGCGCTCGCGAAGGAGCAGAACCCGGACGTCATCCTCATGGACATCAACATGCCCGACATGGATGGGATCACCGCGACAGAGATCATCTCCAACACCGTCCCGGGGTCGCCGATCATCATGATGAGCGTCCAGGGCGAGCAGGACTACCTGCGCCGCTCGATGCTCGCGGGAGCGCGCGAGTTCCTCGTGAAGCCCTTCTCCGCGGATGAGCTCGTCAACGCGATCCGTCACGTCCACGAGCTCGAGAAGGTGAAGCGAGCGCGCTACGCCCAGGCCGCTCCGGCCGGCGGCGGGCCCTTCGCGGCGGCCGGCCCCGGAGAGGCCGAGAAGGGGAAGGTCGTCACGCTGTTCTCGCCGAAGGGCGGCGTCGGCCGGACGACGATCGCGACGAACCTCGCCGTCGCTCTGCATCAGGCCACGGGCAAGCCGGTCGCCCTCGTCGACGGCAGCCTGCCATTCGGCGACATCGGCGTGATCCTCAACATGAATCCGAAGGCGAAGACGGTCGCCGATCTCGTCGGGTCGTTCGAGTCGGCGGACGCCGAGGTGCTGGAGTCGGTCCTCGTTTCGCACTCGTCGGGGATCAAGGTCCTGCTCGCTCCGCCGACGCCGGAATCGGCCGAGCTCATCACGGGCGCGAACATGAAGCACGTCTTGGACACGCTGCGCGAGCGCTACGCCTACATCGTCGTGGACACATGGCCGTCATTCCAGGAGGTCGTGCTCACGATGATGGACACGGCGGACGTCGTGCTCACGCCGATGACGCTCGAGATCACGAGCATGAAGAACGTCCGCGTCTTCCTCGAGATCACGGAGAAGCTCGGCTACGGCGAGGACAAGGTCCAGCTCATCGCGAACCGCAACGACAGCTCAGGCGGCATCAAGGCGACGGACATCGAGGCGGGCCTCGGCCGGAAGATCCCCCACACGATCATCTCCGACGGCCGGACACTGGTCCTGGCGGTCAATCGCGGCGTCCCGTTCGTGATCAGCCACAAGGACAGCCAGGTGAGCAAGGACGTCTTCACCCTCGCCGGCAAGCTCTCCGGGTCCGAGGCGGCCCAGCCGGCCGCCGCCGCGACGAAGGCCGCCGCTCCGGCCAAGGGCGGCTTGCGCCTCTTCGCCCGGTAGCGCTCCCCGGTAGCGACCGGGCCGACACCACCCCGGACGTACACTCCCCGTCGGAATGTCCCTTCTCCGGCGGATCGAGGGCTCGCGTCCGGCCCCCACAGCGTCGCCAGGAGGTGACGGACGCCCGCCCGCCGCGCCGCCCGGCGGCGACGGCCGCGTCCTCGATCGGCCGCCGGCCGCCACGGGCCCGCTCTCCCAGACGGCTGCGCCCGCGCGCGACGGCATGCGCGACACGCGCACGCAGCTGCAGACGAAGATCATCAACAACCTCGACCCGCGCCTCGATCTCTCGGACGCGAAGGCCGTCCGATCGACGATCGACGAGATGTTCAACCGGTTCATCGACGAGGACGGGCTCGTCATCACGCGAGCCGACCGTCAGCGGATGCTCGACCAGATCCTCGACGAGATCCTCGGGTTCGGACCGATCCAGCCGCTCCTCAACGACGACACGATCACCGAGGTCATGGTGAACGGTCCGTTCCGGGTGTACGTCGAGCGCAAGGGCAAGCTGACGCTCTCGGACGCGACGTTCATGAACGATGAGCACGTCATGCGGGTCATCGCGCGGATCATCGCGCCGATCGGCCGGCGCGTCGACGAATCGAAGCCGTACGAGGACGCGCGCCTCCCGGACGGCTCCCGCGTGAACATCATCATCCCGCCGCTCGCGCTCAACGGACCGGTGATCACGATCCGGAAGTTCCCGAAGTACCGCATCACGCCCGAGGACTACGTGAAGTTCGGCACGGCGACGTCGGAGATGATGGAGTTCCTCCGCGCGTGCGTCGAGGCGCGACTGAACATGTTCATCTCCGGCGGCACAGGCTCCGGCAAGACGACGCTCCTCAACATCATGTCCGGCTTCATTCCCGAGGACGAGCGGATCATCACGATCGAGGACGCCGCGGAGCTCCGGCTCGTGCAGGATCACGTCGTTCGCCTGGAGTCGCGCGCCGCGAACATCGAGGGCAAGGGCGCCGTCACGATCATGGATCTCGTCAAGAACTCGCTCCGTATGCGGCCCGAGCGCATCGTCGTCGGTGAGATCCGTGGAGGCGAGGCGCTCTCGATGCTGCAGGCGATGAACACCGGCCACGACGGCTCGCTCTCGACGGGTCACGCGAACACGCCGCGCGACATGATCAGCCGTCTCGAGACGATGTGCCTCATGGCCGGCGTCGACCTGCCCGCCCGGGCGATCAAGGAGCAGATCGCGAGCGCGCTGGACGTCATCGTCCAGATCTCCCGCCTCAAGGACGGCTCGCGCAAGATCACGAACATCACGGAGGTCCAGGGCCTCGAGGGCGAGGCGGTCGTCCTCCAGGACGTGTTCGTCTTCGAGCAGACCGCGTACGTCGACGGCAAGGTGCAGGGCCGCCTGCGCCCGACCGGCATCCGCCCGAAGTTCTCGGAGAAGTTCGAGGCCGCGGGCATCAAGCTGCCGCCGTCGGTCTTCGGCGACATGAACGCAGGGTTGTTCCGGTGACAACGTCCCCGGGTCGGAGCTAATGGAATACGCGCTCGCCGCCGCCATCGGCATCGGCGTCCTCTTCGTCTTCGGCGGCGTGTACGCGCTGATGACCAGCGGCGGCTCGATCGACGAACGGCTCGCCCGATACGCCGCCGGCAAGGGACATCAGGAGGACAAGAGCAAGGCGAAGGAGCAGCGCCGTCCGGACGTCGACATGGCGGTCCTCACGGGGGACGTCGAGGACAAGCGGCTGCGGATGAAGGTCCAGCGGGATCTCGCCCGGGCGAACCTGAAGCTGAAGGTCGGCGAGTACTACTACATTCGGTTTGGCATGGCGGCGGGTCTGGGGCTGACGCTGTACCTCTTCCGTGACCCGATCTCCGGGATCATCGGCGTCGTGCTCGGCTACTTCCTCCCGCGCTTCTGGGTCGGCCGCCGCATCGGCGGGCGGCTCTCCGCCTTCAACAAGCAGCTTCCGGACACGATCACCCTGCTCTCCAATTCCCTGCGCGCTGGGTCGAGCTTCCTGCAGTCCATCGAGCTCGTCTCGCGCGAGACGCCGGCGCCGATGGGGGAGGAGATGCTGCGAGTCGTGCGTGAGGTCAACCTCGGGCTCGGGATGGAGGAGGCGCTCCACAACATGGTGCGCCGCATCAAGAGCGAGGACCTCGACCTCATGGTGACCGCCATCAGCATCCAGCAGTCCGTCGGTGGGAACCTCGCCGAGATCCTCGACACGATCGCCTTCACCATCCGCGAGCGCGTGCGCATCAAGGGAGAGGTGAACACGCTGACGGCCCAGGGCCGCTACTCGGGCTACCTCGTCGCGTTCCTGCCGATCGCCATCGCGTTCATGATCAATCTGATCAGCCCGGCGTTCATGCAGCCGCTCTTCACGCAGACGATCGGTCAGATCCTCCTCGGTGTCGGCGGCGTCATGATGACCATCGGTTTCTTCGCCATCCAGAAGATCACGGACATCAAGATCTAGCGTGGAAGCCGCACTGCTCGCGGGGATCATGGTCGTGGCGGTCGTCCTGATCTTCGCGTCCGTGTACGTCGGGTCGGGCCTCGACCCCGTCCAAGCGCGGCTGCAGCAGATCGCGGTGCGCCCTCGCACGCTCGAGGAGCTCGAGCTGCGGCGTCCCTTCTCCGAGCGCACCCTCAAACCGATCATCCAGGGCCTCGCGCGCCTCGCAGGCCGGTTCTACCCGGCGAACGCCGCCGCAGGGGTGCAGCTCGCGCTGAAGCGCGCCGGCATGGAGTCGACGAGCAGCGAGTTCTTCCTCGGCGTGAAGGTCTTCGCGGCCATCGTGTTCGCGATCGGCGGCTCGACGCTGGTGAACGCGATCACCGCGGACGTGATGCAGACGCTCATCGCCATCCCGATCGGCCTCGTGGTCGGCTTCAAGGCGCCGGACTTCTACCTGTCGAACAAGGCGGGAAAGCGCGCGAACGAGGTCCTCGACCAGCTCCCGGATGCGCTCGACCTGCTGACGATCTCCGTCGAGGCCGGCCTTGGCTTCGACGCCGCCATCGTGAAGATGACCGAGAAGATGAAGGGCGCGATGGCGGTGGAGTTCAAGCGTGCCGCCGGCGAGCAGCGGGTAGGCAAGTCGCGGGTCGAGGCCCTTCGCGGCATCGTCGAGCGTGTCGAGCAAAAGGAGCTGCAGAACTTCATCTCGGCGATCATCCAGGCCGACCAGCTCGGCGTCTCGATGTCGAAGGTCTTGCGGATCCAGTCGGAGCAGCTGCGGATGCAGCGCCGCCAGCGCGCCGAAGAGCGCGCGGCGAAGGCCCCGGTCATGATCATGCTCCCGACGATCGGCTGCATCTTCCCGTCGCTCTTCATCGTCATCCTCGCTCCCGCGGCCCTGCAGGCGATGTCCTCCTGCTCGAGCGTCTGAGGCAGATCCGGATCGAGAACACCACCCGCGGGACGACCCTGGCGACGCATTGCTCCGTTGCCGACGACTTTCTCTCTCGTGGCATCGGTCTCCTGGGACGCTCCGGCCTGAGCCGCGGTGAGGCGCTGCTCATCACGAGGACGTCGATGATCACCATGCTGTTCATGCGATCCGCCATCGACGCCGTGTTCGTGGACCGCGCGTTGCGCGTCGTGCGGGTCGCTTCGCGGCTGCGACCATGGGTGCCCGTGACCATGGCGCGCGGCGCCGACGCGGTGATCGAGCTGCCCGCAGGCACCGCGGAGCGGACCGGGACGCAAGCGGGGGACGTCCTCCAGATCGCATGAAGGACCTGGCCCGCGCCGTCGCGGTGGCGAGCGCGACCGCGCTGGTCCCGCCGCTGTGCGCCGGCTGCGACAGGCCCGGCTCCTGGTTCTGCCTCGAATGCCGGCACGCCCTGGAGCCGAGGTCGTTCCGCTCATGCGGTCTGTCCTTCCACGCCGCGGGGGCCTATGAAGGGCCTCTCCGGCTCGCGATCCAGCGGTGCAAGTACCGGGACGAGCGGGGGCTGACGCAGGAGCTCGGCGAGCTCGTCGCCGGAATGGTCGCAGGCGACCTTGCCCTGGGGGCGCGGATCGACGCCGTCGTGCCGGTGCCCCTGCACCGGGAGCGCGTGCGAGCGCGCGGCTACGACCAGGCGGCGCTGCTCGGAGCGCAGGTCTCCGGTCGCACCGGACTGCCCGTGCTCCCGGCCCTGCACCGCATCCGGCACACGCGTCCGCAGGTGGAGCTCGATCGCGCGGAGCGAGCGAGCAACGTCGACGGCGCCTTCGTCTCCGAGGCGGGATCGCTTCGCGGACTGCGCGTCGCGATCGTCGACGACGTCACGACCACAGGTGCCACGTGCCACGCCGCCGCGATCGCCGCGCGCGCGGGCGGCGCGCGGGATGTCCGCGCGTACGTCATCGCGGTGGACGAGTGACCGAGCGGGTCAGCGTCGCGCGCTGGGTCGTCCGCGGCCTGCTACTGTTCACTCTGACGTTCGCGGACCTGAACGACATCTGGTCCCCGGACACCGTGGCGAACACGCTCTTCGCGTGGACGCTCATTCGCGAGAGCGACGTCGACTACGACGAGTTCGCCACGCTCTACGGTCCCGACGGCGTGCCTCGCCATATCGCGGGTCAGCCGGGCATCCCGCGGGATACCTACTTCTTCCGACCGTGTGGCGAGGCGAGCCTCCGCGCTCAGGAGACGTTCGTGCTGCGGCCGGTGCCACCGACCGAGTCCGGCGCGTCACCCCGGGGGCTCGGCCCGCGGCCACCCGATCCCGGCGAGCGCGTGTGCTCGATCTTCCCGCCCGGGATCTCGCTCCTCGCCCTTCCCGTGCTGGCGCCCTTCGTGCTTGCCGGTGTATCTCCCGCCGACGGCGGCATGCTCGTCCGCGCAGGTCATCTGGCTGCGGCCCTGATCGAGACGATCGCGGTGTTGCTGCTGTGGTCCGTCATGCGGCGCTTCACGAGCGCGCGCTGGGCGCTCGCGCTCGTGTTCCTGTACTGGCTCGGGACGAGCGTTCGGACGATCTCGGCGCAGGCGCTGTGGCAGCACGCCGGTGTGCATCTCGCGCTCGCACTCGCGCTGTGGCTGGTGCTCCAAGAGCGGGTCTCGATCCGTCGCGAGCTGATCGCCGGCCTTGTCATGGGGGCCGGTGTCAGCGTGCGCCAGACGACCGCGATCATCGCGCTCGGCGTCGCGCGGCTGCCTTGGCCGCGCGTCGCCGTCGTGCGCCCGCTTGCGCCGATCCTCTTCGCCCTCGGCGTGGCGCTCGGCGTGGTCCCGCTGCTCGTCTACAACGCGCTCGCCTTCGGGTCGCCATTCGAGCAGGGCTACGGCGACAAGCCGTTCTACCCGCAGACACTGGAGCCCGGTCTTCGCGGCCTGCTCATCAGTCCGAGCCGGGGGATCTTGATCTACGAGCCCTGGATCGTCGCCGGCCTTGCCGCGTTCGGGCTCGCGTGGCGCCGCCCAGGCCTCGTCGCGCTCCGCCTGCGCGGGCTCTCCGTCGCGTGGCTCCTGCTGCTCGTCACGTACGCCAACTACATGGAGTGGTGGGGCGGACGCGTCTTCGGGCCGCGCTTCCTGGACGATCTCATGCCGGCCCTCGTCGTCGCGATCGCCTGGGGCATCTCGCAGGGCCTCCTGTCGCGCACCTGGGCGCGCGTCATGTTCTGGGTCGCCGCGGGGTGGTCGCTGCTGCTGTTCAACGTCGCCGCTCTCGTCTACGACCCCAACGGCTGGGACACGGTGCCGGTCAACGTGAACTTCGACCCATCGAAGCTCTTCTTGTGGTCCGATCCGCAGTGGCTGAACGTGCTCGCTTCGCTGGGCTCCGCCGACGCGCGCGTGCTCGCGGGCGCCCTGCTCAGCGCGCTCCTGCTGGGCCTTCTCCTCCGCCTCGAGCTGCGCGAGCGGCCGCTTCGGCCGAGCTGACCACCGGAACGATCTCGAACTCCACGAGATCGCTCCACGCGGCGGTCCATTGCTCGAACAGCCTCGCGTCGTCGGTCTCCATCAGCTGAGGTGCGGGAGGAGGTCCGGCGCGAGCAGCGAGCCGGAGCGCGAGCCCGACGACGCGGGATCCTGTCCGAGCGCTGGTCTGCTGATCTAATACGCGAGTGACCGGCTTCCTCGTCTTCTTCGGCCGCGGCGGGACGGGCGACGTCGAGCGCCGGCTCGACGGCATCCGCGTCGCCATCGGGCGCACCCTCCTGCGGCGCGCGATCGAGGCGGGATTCGACCCCGTGGTCGCCGTCACGCGCGACGACGAGGCCAGCGCCGCGTTCTCCTCCGCCGGCGCCGCCGTCGACGAGAGCGAGACGCAGCCGTTCCACTTCGGCAGCGAGCTCGCGCGGATCATCGAGGCCCGCAGGCTCGACCGCGTCCTGGCGATCGGTGCCGGCGCCGGCGCGCTGCTCGACGTGGAGCAGCTGCGCGCGATCCGCATCGAGCTCGAGAGCAGCGATGCTCTCGTGCTGTCGAACAACTACTACTCGGCCGATCTCGTCGCCTTCACGCCGACGAGCGCCCTTCGCGCCATCGCGCTGCCCGCGGCGGACAATCCGCTCCCGCGGCTGCTGCATCAGCAGGCCGGGCTGCCATCGCGGCAGCTCGTCCGGTCGTCGGCGACGCTGCTCGACGTGGACACGCCCGCCGACGCGACCGTGCTCCGTCGCCACCCGGCCTGCCCGCGCGGGGTCGCGCAGCTCGACGTGTGGGAGAAGGAGCTCGGGTCACGGGTCGACGCGCTCATGCGGCTGATCACGACGCCGGAGCGCGAGCTGCTCGTCGCGGGCCGCGTCGGCGCGCCGGTGTGGACCTACCTCGAGTCGCAGACGGCCTGTCGCGTGCGCATGCTCGCGGAGGAGCGAGGGATGCAGGCCGCTGGGCGGGACGTGTCGGGCCGCGCGCGGACCGCCCTCGGGTTCCTCTACCAGCAGGTCGGCCCGCGCGCGTTCTTCGAGCGCATGCGCGAGCTCGGTGACGGGATGCTCTTCGACACGCGCGTGCTGTTCGCCCACCTCGGCTGGCGGCCGACGGCCGCGGAGCGCTTCGCCTCCGACCTGTTCGATGCGGAGGCGATCGCGCACCCGGCTCTGCGGGAGTTCACCGCCGCGGCGCGCGACGTCGGCATGCCGCTCCTGCTCGGAGGGCAGGCGCTCGTCTCGGGCGTCCTCTGGACGATGGTCGAGGCCGCCTGGGCCGGGCATCCCGAGGAGGCGGCCTGACCCTCTTCGATCACCACGTCCACACCGAGCGAAGCGATGGCCGCCTGTCTCTCGAGGACCGGGCGCGCAGCGTGGCGGTGCGGCCGCACGGTGTCTCCGATCACTTCCCGTGGCGGGACAAGATGCGCGACGACGACGACGTCCTGCGCTACCTCGACGACGCCGCGCGGCTCGGCCTCCGCGTCGGCATCGAGTACGACCTCGGCGTCGCACCGCCGCTGCGGCCGAGCACGCGCGCGGCGCTGCACTACACGATCGGCGCTGTCCATCAGGTGCACCTCGACGGCGTCCGCGTCGGATTCGACGAGGCCGGTGCGTTCCTGAAGGGGCAGCGCGGCTCCTTGCCGTTCGCCGAGGCCACGCGCTTCGCCGACGCCGCGCTCCAGCGCCGCATCCTCGAGAGCACGCTCGCCCTCGTGCGGCAGGGGATCGAGGAGGTCGGCATCGACATCGTCGGCCACCCGACGTTCTCGCCGCTGGCCGCGCTCGGGGATCCCGAGGAGAGCTTCCCGGTCGAGTGGCAACGGCGTCTCATCGAGATGTGCGTGGACGCGCGCGTCGCGATCGAAGTGAACGAGTCCTATCGCGTGCCGCACCAGGCCTTCCTGGTGCGCGCGCGCGAGCGCGGCGCGCTCTTCTCCGTGGGGACCGACGCGCACGGCGAGATCGGGCCGCTGGACCGCACGGAGGCGATGATCCGCGACGCGGCGCTCCCGGAGGAGCGCTTCCTGCGCGGCGAAAGGCCGCGTCAGGCCGGCCGGTCGACCGCGAGGAGCTCGTAGAGCAGGACGACCACGGCGAACACCAAGAACAGGTTGGCCAGCCCGCCACCGAGCCCGGTCATGAGCGCCACGAACCAGACCGCGAGCAGGACCCACACGGCGATCCAGCGGGTGCGGTGACCGAAGCGCATGAGCATTCCGATACAGCCTAGGACCGTGGCCGGGACATACACTTCTTTCCGACCCTCGCTCGGGGGGACCCCTCGCTCGGGCCCGGGTGCTCGACCTCGTCGCTCCGGCGCCTCGGTCTGCGCGCCCGGGGGACCCGTTGATGCGGAGAAGGGAGGAGGACGTCATGTTCCGGGGCCTCTCCGTCTACACCGGCAACGCGCACCCCGAGTTCGCGAACGATGTCGCCGAAGCGCTCGGCCAGCCGCTGGGTCGGGCCGACGTGTTCAAGTTCCCGAATGACGAGATCTTCGTCCAGATCAAGGAGAACGCGCGCGAGCATGACGTCTTCGTCATCCAGTCCCTTTCGGGTCCGGGGACGTCGGACCACATCATGGAGCTGCTCATCATGCTCGACGCCTTCCGCCGGGCCAGCGCCGGCCGCATCACCGCGGTCATGCCGTACTTCGCGTACGGCCAGAGCGACAAGAAGGACCAGCCGCGCGTGCCCATCACCGCGCGGCTGCTCGCGGACCTGGTCGGCGTCGCGGGCGCGGACCGCTTCCTCACCATGGACCTGCATCAGGGTCAGGTCCAGGGCTTCTTCAGCATCCCCGGTGACGAGCTCTCGGCGTTCCTGCCGCTCGTCAACTACTTCACCGACGACTACGCCGGGCGAGATGACGCGGTGGTCGTCGTCCCCGACCTCGGCTTCGCGAAGAAGGGCCGCAACTTCGCCGAGAAGCTGCGCCTGCCGACGGCCTTCGTCGAGAAGCGCCGTCGCGGCAACACCGGCGAGACCGAGATCGTCGACATCGTCGGTGACATCGGCTACCGCCGCGCGATCATCATCGACGACCTCATCAACACCGGTGGCACGGTGCTGAACACTGTCAACGCGCTGAAGGAGGGCGGCATCCAGGACATCGTCGTGGCGTGCGTCCACGCGCTGCTCATGGGCGGCGCCGCGGAGAGCCTGTGCGGCTCGGGGATCCGCGAGCTGGTCGTGACCGACACGGTCCCGCTTGCTCCCGGGAAGAGGAGCGACAAGATCCGAGTGCTGTCCGTCGCGCCGTTGTTCGCGGAGACGATCCGGCGCATCCACGAAGGCGAATCGGTGGGAGCCCTGTTCACGTCACCGACGGTGCAGTTGCCGCTCCGCGTCCGGTAACGAATAGCGCGTGAGCCTCGTCGGCCGCATCGGCGGTCTCTTCGACTCGAACGAGGGCGAGCTGCGGAAGCTCCGCAAGCTCGTCACGCGCGTCAACGAGCGCGAGCCCGAGATGTCCGCGCTCTCCGACGATGACCTCCGCCAACGGACGGCGATCTTCCGCGAGCGGCTCGCGAAGGGCGAGGCGCCGGACGACCTGCTGTGCGAGGCGTTCGCCGCGGTCCGCGAGGCGTCGCAACGCACGAACAAGCAGCGCCACTTCGACGTGCAGCTCATCGGTGGCATGGCACTGCACAACGGCCACATCGCCGAGATGAAGACCGGTGAGGGCAAGACGCTCGTCGCGTCGCTCGCGCTCTACCTGAACGCCCTCGAAGGCAAGGGCGCGCACCTCGTGACGACGAACGACTACCTCGCCAAGACGGGCGCCGGCTGGATGGCACCGATCTACCACGCGCTCGGCATGAGCGTGGCCTACATCGCCCACGACAAGAGCGCGATCCACGACCCGTCCGTCGAGCTCGACGCCGTCGACTGGCGGCACCGCCATTGGCGGGACATCACGCGCAAGGAGGCGTACCTCGCCGACATCACGTACGGCCAGAACAGCGAGTTCGGGTTCGACTACCTGCGCGACAACATGGTCGTGCAGCTCACCGACATGGTGCAGCGGCCGCTCCACTACGCGATCGTGGACGAGGCGGACTCGATCCTCATCGACGAGGCGCGGACGCCGCTGATCATCAGCGCGCCCGCCGAGGACGCGACCGACACGTACTACCGCGTCGCGCGCACGGCCGCGCGCCTGGTGGAAGGCACCGACTACGTCATCGAGGAGAAGCACCGCGCGGTCACGCTGACGGAGTCCGGGATCGACAAGGCGGAGCGCCTCCTCAACGTGCGCGACCTCTACACCGGCGACGCGGACGCGATCCACTACCTCGACAACGCCGTGAAGGCGCGGGCGCTCTACAAGCGCGACAAGGACTACATCGTCAAGGACGGCGAGGTCGTGATCATCGACGAGTTCACGGGTCGCCAGATGCCCGGCCGCCGCTGGAGCGACGGGCTGCACCAGGCCGTCGAGGCGAAGGAGAACGTCAAGATCCAGCGCGAGACCCGGACGTTCGCCACGATCACGATCCAGAACTACTTCCGCATGTACACGAAGCTCGCCGGCATGACGGGCACCGCGGCGACCGAGGCCGAGGAGCTGTTCAAGGTCTACAAGCTCGAGGTCACGGTCATCCCGACGCACCGGCCGATGGTCCGACGGGACGACCCGGACCTCGTCTACAAGTCCGAGCAGGGGAAGTGGGCGGCGATCATCGCCGACGTGCAGTCCCGCCACCAGAAGGGCCAGCCGATCCTCATCGGCACGACCTCGGTCGAGAAGAGCCAGCGGCTCTCCGACGAGATGGACCGCCACGGGCTCGACCACGAGGTGCTGAACGCGAAGAACCACGAGCGCGAGGCGCTCATCATCGCGAAGGCCGGCCAGCAGGGCGGGATCACGGTCTCGACGAACATGGCCGGCCGCGGCGTCGACATCCTCCTCGGGGACGGTGTCGTCGCGCTCGGCGGCCTCCACGTCATCGGGACCGAGCGTCACGAGGCGCGCCGCATCGACAACCAGCTCCGCGGCCGGGCCGGTCGCCAGGGCGACCCGGGCTCGTCGCGGTTCTTCGTCTCGCTCGAGGACGACCTCATCCGCGTCTTCGCGTCGGAGCGGGTCGCCGCCCTGATGGACCGGCTCGGGTTCGACGACTCGCAGCCCATCGAGTCCAAGATGGTGACCGGAGCGATCACACAGGCGCAGATCAAGGTCGAGGCCCGCAACTTCGACATCCGCAAGCGCGCGCTCGAGTTCGACGACGTCCTGAACGAGCAGCGCCGCGTCATCTACGGCCAGCGCCGGAAGATCCTCGAGCAGGGCGAGGTCAAGGAGACCCTGCTCGAGTTCCTGCACGACGAGGCCGCTGCGCTCGCGGAGGCGGCGGCGTCGATCGACCCCGAGGAGCGCGACATCGAGCAGCTGCGCGCGGCGCTCGGCGCGCTCATCGGCCGCGAGATCCCCGCCGCGGAGCTCGAGGACGCCGGCAACGACCTGCTCGGTCGCGTCGCCGAGATCGTCGACGAGGCGTACGACGACAAGGAGCGCGAGCTCGGCGAGGAGCTCATGCGCGAGGTCGAGCGGCTCGTCCTCCTGCGAGCGATCGACACGCACTGGGTCGAGCACCTCACGCAGATGGAGGAGCTGCGCGAGGGCATCTACCTGCGCGGCTACGGCCAGCAGGACCCTCTCATCGCCTACAAGAAGGAGGCGCACCGCTACTGGGAGGAGATGAACGCGCGGCTCGCCACGACGGCCGCCCAGATGATCCTCCGGGTCAGCGTGCGGCGCGTGGACGAGACCGAGCAACAGCGTGAGCAGGAGCGGGTGACGCGCGCCGCCCAGGGCACCGCGAGCGGCGGTGGCCTCGAGCGCGTGCCGTCTCGTCCGCCGGTCGCCGCCATGGCTGGGGGCTCGCACGGGGCAGCGCCCGCGAAGGGCAAGCTCGGCAGGAATGACCCCTGCTACTGCGGGTCCGGCAAGAAGTACAAGAAGTGCCACGGACGTTGAGGGCTCGTTGATCGAGATCCCGTTCGACCCCGAGATCCACCTCGGACCGATCTCGCTGGCGTGGCATGGCATCTTCACCGCGGTCGGGATCTTCCTGGGCGTGTGGCTCGCCATCCGGCTGTTGCGCGGCCGGGTCAGCGAGGACGCAGGCTACTCGGTGGCCACCTGGGGCGTGCTCGGCGGGATCATCGGCGCGCGGATGCTGCACGTCGCCGACCGCTGGGACTTCTACTCGCAGCACCTCGAGCAGGTCCCGCAGATCTGGACGGGCGGCATCGCCGTGTGGGGCGCGGCCATCGGCGGCGTTCTGGGCGGGTTCCTCGTCGCGCTGCGGCGCCGCGACGTCCCCATCGGCGGCACCGCCGACGCCGCCGCCGCCGGCATCGGGCTCGGCTTCGGCGTCGGTCGCATCGGCGACATCATCAACGGAGAGCACCACGCCCTGCCCTGCGAGGTCGCGCGGATCTGCGTCGGGTACACGAACCCCGCCACCCTCGGGCAGCCCGGTCCGGTCCATCTCGCGATCGGCTACGAGATGATCTGGGACCTCCTCGGGGTCGGTCTCGTGCTGTGGCTCCTCGGCCGCTTCGCGTGGCGCCGGCCCGAAGGACGGATCTTCTGGACCTGGCTCGTCTCGTACGCGCTCGGGCGGTGGCTCATCGGCTATCTCCGCGTCGGCGATCCGACGCCCATCGCGGGCCTGCGCCAGGACCAGGTCGTCGCCGTGGCCGTGCTCCTCGTCGCCATCGCCGCGCTCGCGCTGCTGCAGGCGGGCATCTTGAGCCGCGCCTTCGGCCGCTTCCGGAGGGAGACCGCCACCTGATCGAGATCCCCTTCGCGCCCGATCTCGTGATCGGGACGGTGCGGATCGCGTGGCATTCGATCTTCGCGTACGCCGGCTCTCTTCTCGCGGGTCTGATCTCCATCCGTCTCTCGCGGCACCTCATCCGCGACCAGCGCGTCTACCCGTACGCGATCGCGGTCTTCGTCGGCGGGCTCATCACCGCGCGCCTCGGTCACGTGGCCGACAACTGGGCGACGTACGCGGACTCGCCCGAGCGGATCTTCACGCTCGCGGGTGGCGGGATCGCGGTGACGGCGGCGCCGATCGGCTCGACGATCGCCGGGATCGTCGCCGCTCGGTGGATGCGGCTGCCCGTGGGGTTCATGCTCGACGTGGCCGCGATCGGGATCGTGACCGGCCTCGCGGTCGGCCGGATCGGCGACGTGATCAACGGCGAGCACCACGCCGTGGCGTGCTCGGGGCTCGCGTGGTGCGTCCGGTACACGCATCCGGAGACGCTCGGCCAGACGGCCTTCGTGCACCCCGTCGTCGTGTACGACGGGCTCTTCGATCTCCTCATCGCGGCAGCGGCCTACGCGTACTGGCGCCGCACCCGCGGCAGGGCCCCGGAGGGCCGCGCCTACCTCGTCGTCCTGGGCGTCTACGGGACGGGCCGCTTCGTGAGCTCGTTCCTCCGCCTGGACCCGGTGGTGCTCGCCGGGCTCCAGGAGGCGCAGGTGCTGGGGCTGGCGTACGCGCTGATCGCCTTCCCGCTGCTGTGGCTGCTGCGGCGGCGCGCCCGGCGCGGAACGTCGTGAAACAGCCCGGGTGTTCGGCCTGCGGCCACCGCAAGCGCTCGGACGCCCGCCGAGGGCGTTCCGACGTGGGTCCGTAGCGAAAAGGAACGGTCCGCGGACCCTTCCCAGAGGGCACTTCCGCCGATAGACTTCGTACGAAAAGCGGCACACCTCGGGAGTGGGGAGCAGGTTCCCGGAGGCCTATCCGTCGCGGGCTCCGCACGTTCGAAGGGCTAGAGAGGATCGCGCCTGATGAAGGAATGGATCGTCTGCGAGGACAACTGCTTGAAGTGCAGCTACGGCGCGACCCTCGACTGCGATGGCGACTGCCCGCGCTGCCCGCGTAACACCTACTGCCCCTGCGTCACGTTCATCTCGTTCTCCGCCGGCAAGCTGGCACCCGTCGTCACCCCGGTGACGACCACCTTCGACCGTCAGCGCAACAAGCGCTAGCGCCCGTGGCTTTCGACCTCGACGCCCTCGCCGCTCTCCGGGAGCGGATCGACCGAATGGCGGTGTTCCTTTGACATCGCTGCCCTCCGCAACGAGGTCGAGCGGCTAGACGCCGAGGCCTCCAGGCCCGACCTCTGGTCCGACCGCGACCGCGCCCTCGCCACCCTGAAGCGCCTCGACCTCGTGCGCGGGCGCGTCGCGCGCTGGGACGGGTACCGCAAGCGCGCCGCGGACCTGCTCGAGCTCGCCCCGCTCGCGGCCGAGGACGCCGCGATCGCCCGCGATCTCGAGAAGGATCTGGCCGATCTCGAGGAGAGCGTCGCCACGGCCGCGCTCGAAGCGCAGCTCTCCGGACCGTACGACGCGCGCGACGCGGTCCTCACCATCTCCGCCGGCGTCGGTGGCACGGACGCCGCCGACTGGACCGAGATGCTCATGCGCATGTACCTGCGGTGGGCCGAGCGCCGCGGGTTCCGGGCGCAGATCCTCGACCAGACGCCGGGCGAGGAGGCGGGCCTCAAGAGCGTGGCCATGTCGATCGAGGGCCCGTACGCCTACGGCTACCTGCGGACGGAGCGCGGCACGCACCGGCTCGTGCGGATCTCGCCCTTCGATTTCCAACGACGCAGGCAGACGTCCTTCGCGCTCGTCGACCCGATGCCGACGGTCGAGACCGAGACCGAGGTCGAGATCCGGCCGGACGACATCAAGTTCGACACCTACCGGAGCGCGGGGGCCGGTGGGCAGAACGTGAACAAGGTCGAGACGGCGGTGCGCATCACACACCTGCCGACGGGGATCGTCGCGGCGTGCCAGAACGAGCGCTCGCAGCTGCAGAACCGCGAGACGGCGATGAAGATGCTGCGCGCGAAGCTCCTGGAGCGCCGCATCCTCGAGCAGGAGGAGGAGCAGGCCAAGCTGCGCGGTCAGATGCGCGCGGCGGACTGGGGCAGCCAGATCCGCTCGTACGTGCTGCATCCGTACACCCTGGTGAAGGACCACCGCACAGGAGTCGAGGTCGGCGACACCCAGCGCGTTCTCGACGGAGACATCGATCCCTTCATCGAGGCGGCGCTCAGCACCTCGGACGGCGCCCGCGCCGCTGGTCCCCGGACCTAGCTGGGGGCGCCCTCCGGGCGCGGCTGGCGCGACGAGCGGGGGACGCCGGCCGTGGCGACGTCGACGTCGCCCGGTCGCTTGTACCCCCCGTCGGTCGCGATGACGTCGAGGTCGGCGGTCGCGACGTCCTCCGCGATGAGCTGGGCGGCCGACACGGATGTGTAGGCCGAGACCGCCTTCACGTACCCATGGCATTCCTCGCAGACGTCGATGCGCTCTGATGTTCCCTCTTCGAGCAGGACCCGCAGGCGCCGGTGATCGTCGTTGCCGCAGTACGGGCAGAGCAGGACGCCCCACGACCATGCCGCGGCGCAGCGCACGCAGCGCAGCACCCGGCGCTTCTCGGGCCCGACGAGCCCGGCGAGCCCGGGCCACGCGCCGCAGACCGGGCAGTAGCCGCGGTCCCAGCGGTCGAGGTCCGTGAGCTTCGCCAGCTGCGCGGCCGCCTCCCACAGGAACGGCTGGAGCGCGAGATCGAGGATCTGCGCGAGCGGACCGGCCTCGAGCTGCAGGCGGACGGCCTCGCGCTCGAGCGCCGCGCGGTCGCCGTCGAGCACGGGACCGAGGAGCGGCCCGACGTCCAGCGGCGCCGTCGCGAGGATCTCGGCGGTGCGCTGCCCGGGCGATCCGAGCTCGGTCGTCTCGGCGAGGTTGCGAGCGGCGCGGTGCGTCTCCTCGAGCACGTCCGCCGGATCGATGGCGAGCCGCCCGGCCTGGAGGAGCGGTGTGCCCTCGCGGATTGCGCTCGCCGCGATCTCCGCGGCGATGTCGACCGATACGTCAGGCGCGTCGCTCCGCGCGAGGTCCGCGAGGCGCTCGTCGTGGAATGCCGCGATCGGACCGAGGCCCGCGTCCGCCTTGGCGAGCTCCCGCCAGCGGGCGCGGGCCTCGTCGATCTCGAGCGATGTAGGCGTGCGGCGAGTCTAGTGAGCCACTGCCGCGAGCGCGGAGTGCAGGATCGACCAGCGGAACGCGAAGACGCCGAGCAGGGCGAGCGTGCCGACGACGGCGAGGCTCGACACGTTCACACGAGCGAGCTGCAGCCGGATACCGGTGGTCGTGACGACGAGCGGGTAGAGGATCGCGAGCCCGACCGCCCCGATCCAGAACGCGGGGGCGACGAAGGCGGTCGTCGTGCCGATGAGCGGCTGGGCCACCCCGAGCGCGACGAGGTTCGCCACGAACACCGCGACGAGGACGCCCGCGAGGAGCGTGATCCCCATGAGCCCGGTGCGGACGGCGCCCGCCGTCTCGCGTGCCCGCATCCGATCGGCGGCGATGCCGGCGGCCGCGAAGCCGCCGAGCGCGCTGAAGACGACGTAGAGGCCGCCCTGGATGTAGGTGTCGGACCAGACCGGCTGGTTCGTGACGTTCAGGAGGACGCCGCTGTACGAGCCCGTGGCGAGCGCGAACACGGCGCAGATGAACATCCCGACCGGGTCGTGCGCGAGCCGCTCGACGATCCCGTGACCGAACGGCAGGCGGCCGGTGTGCCGGAGCGCGTCGAGGAACGGGATGACCGTGAGCGCGCCGAAGACCAGGATCACGTAGGTCCCGTAGTTCATGGGCGAGCTCGGGTTGAGGAAGAAGGGACCCGGCCGCTCCGCCGCGGCCGGGTTCGTGAAGATCAGGTTGAGGAAGCGGGTGGGCTCGCCGAGGTCGACCGTGAGGAGGATCGCCGCGATGAGCATGAGCGGCGCCGGGAAGAACCCCAGGATCGCGCCGACCTCGCGGTCCTCCTTGCGGCCGGTGGTGTTCGCGAGCGCGATGAAGAAGAAGATGCCGGCGGCGAGGCCCGCGACGAACATCTCCAGCGAGAGCATCCAGTTGGCCCAGTGGGGCTCGATGACGTACGTGGGCATCTCATCGCCTCCTTACGAGACCGCCTGGGGGGCTTGCGGGGGGCTTGCCCCCCGCATAGCGGGTTCCATGCGCCGCCGGCGGAACGCCGCGAGACCGGTGACCCCGAGGACCGCGGCCGAGATGAGCGCCACACCCGCGGAGGGGGTCATGTTGCGCTGCGGGAGCTGCGGCGCGCTCGGCAGCCCGTACACCGAGGGCTGGTCCATGAGGAGGTAGAAGACGTTGAGCCCGCCGACCACCTCCATGTCCTTCACGACCTGCCCCTTGTTCGGGCCTTGTGTGATGACGCCGCTGTTGCCGAGGTCCCAGCCGTAGACGTACGCGTCGGTCTTGCCCTGGGCGTGGAGCTGGCGCACCCGCGCCGCGGCCATCGCCTTGAGGTCCTCGACGCGACCGTAGGTGAGCGACGAGGTGGGGCAGGACTTCGCGCATGCCGTCCCGTCGCCGGTCTCCATCCGGTCCTGGCAGAGGATGCACTTGTTCACGCGGCCGGTACGGCCGTTGTAGTCGATCACACCGAACGGGCACGCGCCGACGCAGTAGCGGCAGCCGATGCAGACGTCCTGGTGGATGTCGACGCTCCCGAACTGTGTCCGATAGAGCGCGCCGGTCGGGCAGACCTCGAGGCAGCCGGCCTGCTCACAGTGCTTGCACGAGTCGCTCATCATCAGCCAGCGCGCGTCGGTGCGGTCCTCGCTGAACTGCTCGATGAACTTCACGTGCCTCCAGTTCGTCGAGCTCAGATGTCCCGTGTTGTCGTACGAGGTCGCCAGGAAGGCCCGGTGCTCGCGGACCGCGGCCTCGTCCTCCATCGGCAGCTCGTTCCACTGCTTGCAGGCGACCTGGCAGGCCTTGCATCCCGTGCAGAGGGTCGTGTCGACGAACATGCCCTTCGCATTGGCCGTCATCACCGTGCCCTCCCCTTCCTGATGTCCGCGGTGAACGCTTTGGCCTCGTGGATGGTGACGTTCGGGTCGGCGACGAGCGACGTGATGTTGTTCGTGACGTCGCCCGTGGCGATGCCCATGTAGCCCCAGTGCCACGGCATCCCGATCTGGTGGACGGTCTTGCCGTCGATCTTGAACGGCCGCAGCCGCCGCGTGACGAGCGCGCGGGCCTCGGTGGCGCCGCGCTCCGTCGTCACGGTGACGTAGTCGCCGTTCTTGATGCCCTTCTCCTCCGCGAGCTCCGGCGGGATCTCGACGAACAGGTCGGGCATGAGCTCGGCGAGCCAGGGCAGCCAGCGCGTCATCGCGCCGGAGAGGTGGTGCTCGGTGAGGCGGTACGTCGTGATGACGTGCGGGAACTGCACGCCGCCGAACTCGTTGTACTTGTTCCCCTTCACGTCCCAGATCTTCGCGATGGGGTTGCGGTCCTGCTTGTACAGCGCGTTCTTGACCGGTGACTCCCACGGCTCGTAGTGCGTCGGGAGCGGCCCGTCGACCGTGCCGGCCGGCGCGAACAGCCAGCCCTTCCCGTCGGTCTTGAGCAGGAATGGATCGCGTCCGCTGTGGAACGCGATGCCGGTACCCGTCGGGTTGGCGGCGGTGCCCGGCGCCTTGGTGGGCGCGAAGTCGATGCCGTCACCCGAGTCGTTCTTCCAGGTCTTGGCGGTCGCGTCCCAGTACGTGAACTTCTTGCGCTCCGACCACGGGTCGCCGTCCGGGTCGGCCGAGGCGCGGTTGTAGAGCTGCTTGCGGTTCGCCGGCCACGCCCAGCCCCAGTTCGGGCTGACCCAGCCGTCGTTCTTGCCCGGCAGCATCCGGCCGCGGTTGACGGTCTGCCCGCTGACGAGCTGGAGCACGCCGGTGTAGATCCACGCGCCCGCGGCGGTGTTGCCGTCGGCGGTGAGGCTCGCGAAGCTGTTCAGCACGTTGCCCGTCTTCACGTCGTAGCCGTTGATCTCGCGCAGGATCTTGAAGGCGGAGGGCTCGTCCTTGTGCTTCCACTCCGCGACCTCGGCCGGCGTGGGGTCGTAGTCCAGCGTCATGTTCTTGATGGCGAGGTCGCGCTTGTTCGTCGAGCTCGCGTACTTCGCCTTCAGCCGCTTGCCGAGCGCGTACCAGAAGTACAGGTCGCTGCGCGCCTGGCCCGGCGGGTCCGCGGCCTTGTCGTGCCACTGGATCATCCGGGAGGTCTGCGTCATCGACCCGTCCTTCTCGGCGATATGCGCCGACGGCATGAAGAAGACCTCGGTCTTGACGTCTTCGGGCGTGGATCCCGCGATCTTCTTCCAGAAGGCCGCCGACTCGGTCTCGTAGAGGTCGAGCACGACGAGCCACTCGAGCTTCCGCATCGCCCCGCGCTGGAAGGTCGAGTTGATGCTCGTCGCCGGGTTCTGCCCGGTGAGGATCATCCCCTTGATCTTGCCCTCCGACATCTCCACGAAGTTCGGGAGGTGGCTGTGGTCGCCGGTGATCTTCGGCAGCCAGTCGTAGCCGTAGTCGTTGTCCGCCGTCGCGGCGTCGCCGAACCAGGCCTTCATCTGGCTGATGAAGTACGCGGGCCGGTTCGACCAGAAGGACGTCGGCTCGGTCTCGGTGAGGATGTAGTCGCGCAGGGTGTCGTGGTTCCGGCGCGCGCTCGGCGTGTTCAGGTAGCCCGGATGCGCGTTGTACAGGGTCGAGATGTCGGTCGCGCCCTGCACCTGCGCGTGACCGCGCAGCGCCTTGATGCCGCCACCGGGGCGCCCGATGTTGCCCAGCAGGAGCTGGATGAGGCCGGCGGTGCGGATGAGCTGGACGCCTGTGGTGTGCTGCGTCCAGCCGACCGCGTAGGTGAATACGCCGGTCTTGTCCCTGCCAGAGTTCTCGGTGATGATCTGCGCGACCTTCAGGAAGAGCTCCTTCGGCGTGCCGGTGATCCGCTCGACCATCTCCGGTGTGTAGCGGGCGTAGTGCCGCGTGAGGATGCTCAGGACCGTGTTCGGGCTGTTGAGCGTGCGGTCCTCGAGCGGCTGGCCCGGGATCCGGTTCGCGATCAGCTCCGCGATGTTCGCGCCCTTGAGGCTCTGCCCCGGAGGGCCCGCCGGTGCCTCAGGCTTCCGCGCGGGCGCGGGCTTGCGCTGGTACTGCCAGGTCGAGTTGTCGTAGGTGCGGGTCTGCGCGTTGTAGCCCGAGAAGAACCCGTCGTTGTCCTCGGTGTCCTTGAAGTTGGCGTTGATGAGCGTGGCGGCGTTCGTGTAGTTGATCATGTACTCGAGGAAGTACTTCTTGTTCTCGATGATGTAGTTGATCAACCCGCCGAGGAAGACGATGTCGGTGCCCGCGCGGATGGGCACGTAGAGGTCGCACATGGCGCTCGTGCGCGTGAAGCGCGGGTCGACGTGGATGAGCGTCGCGCCCCTCGCCTTGGCCTTCATCGGCCACTTGAAGCCGACCGGATGGCACTCGGCCATGTTCGAGCCCATGAAGATGATCCAGTCGCTGTTGGCCATGTCCTGCAGGAAGGTCGTCGAGCCACCCCGTCCGAACGAGACCCCCAGACCGGGGACCGTGGCGGAGTGTCATATCCGGGCCTGGTTCTCCATCCGGACGACGCC